>NZ_JAQNDO010000001.1:12832500-13132500 GCF_028369105.1 Polyangium mundeleinium
GCGTCATCGACACGGGCCTGATCTCGGCTGACGGGGGCGGCGGCTACGACACACACGTCGAGAATTCCCATACACAATCGCGAAACTTATCGCACACACTTCGGGCGCTCCTCTCGGTCGTGAACAAACCGGGTGAAAATGACCCGAACAAGCTCGACCTCGACAAGACGATGATCGTGCTGACCACGGAGTTCGGGCGCACCCCGTTCAAGCAGGCGGAAGGGGGGCGTAATCACTGGCCCTACGGTTTCCCGATCGTGTTCATCGGCGGGCCGGTGCGCGGCACGGGCAAGGGCGTCTTCGGCGCGTGCGGGCCCGACGCCCGCGCGACGCAAGCATCAACGGCGCAGGAGAACCGGATGGCGGCGCTGCTCGCGCTGGGAATCTGGCCGTTCGCGCAGGAGAGCTACAACGTATCCGACGTGCCGGGCGCGGCCACGGAGCTTCAGGGGGCGCAGCTCGTGCAGCAGCGGCAGCTGGGGGTGCAGTCGTGAGCGCGCGCGGAGCCTGGAAGGTGAGGGCTTTGTGGCTGGCGCTCGCGAGCGCCTCGCTGGCAGCTTCCGTGCCGGCCTGCGACGGTAGCGGCGTCGATCCGAGCCCGTCGCGCCCCGGCGCGGGCAGCAGCGATGGTGCAGGCGGCGATGCGGGCGAGGACGCAGGGCCTCCGCCGACGCCGAGCCACGTGTGGACCGAGTGCCAGGCCAGCGATCAGGCCTGGGTACGCCGCGCGATCCTGGCCGTCACGGGGCGGCGGCCCTGGGGCCAGGCCGAGGTGAACGCGTACGAGGACGTCATCGCGGGCATCCGCAAGGCGGACCTCTTGGCGGCAGGCAAGGACGTCGATCCCAGTGGCGCACTGCCGCCCGGCGGCGAGGATCTGGTGAACGCGCGCAAGCTGGTGATGCGCGCACTGACGAACGAGGACGCCTTCCGGCAGCGCTGGAGCGACTTCTTCATGGATGCGCTGAAGGTGGTGCGCGTCGAGACGAAGTCGCAGAAGGACTGCTACGGCACGCCGCTGGCAGAGGCCTTCGATGATGGCGCGCTGGCCGCGTGGGTGCGCGACAACGACCCTTCGTCGACGAACCCGCTCCAGCCGGGCTTCACCATGGACCAACTCCTGAGCTCGTCGATCGCGCTCGACGACCTCTCGCCGGTCTACCGCGCGCACCTCTTTGCCATGCTCTCACGGCCTTATACCGCGGGGGCCGTGGGTCCGTACGAGATGGAGCGCGCGCGCCGCCAGAACTTCGGCGCGATCTTCCACAGCGCGTACATCCACCGCGACCTCGTCTGTTTGTCCTGCCACAACAGCGAGTTCTCGGTGACGTACAACGAGGATCCATCGCTGAACCGCGCTTGGCCGGTGCCGGGGCTCTTCGAGGTGGCGCTGTACGGATCGTCGAACGGGCTGCATCCGGTGGAGGAGCAAGCCGAGAAGGGCACGGATGAGCTGCGCGGCCTGTCGATGCTGCGCTACTGGGGCGTGGCCGACGCCGGCGACCAAGCGCCGTACGGATGGAACGGCTTGTCGTGCGGGATGTTCCAGCAGCCGCAGGAGGACGATCCGCTCGGCGTCGACACCTACTTCGGATCGATCCGCTCGACGCCGGACGCGCCGAACCGCGGCCTTCGCGCCAGCGTCTGGGACCTCGAGCGCGCGCTGCATCGCGGCGTGGACCTGCTCGCAGCGCACGGTCTACAGCGCCTGCCCGGGAACAAGCTGGCGGATCCCGACGAGGCCTTTGCGTACCTGCTGGCGGAGAACGTGGTCGAGCAGGTGTGGGCGGAGGTGATGGGCACGCGCTTGACGATCGCGACCTACTTCCCGCGCACGCAGGAGCAGCGCGACATCCTGATGGGGCTGACCGAGCACTTCATCGCGTCGCACTTCTCGTTGAAGACGCTACTCGCCGACGTGCTCGCGCATCCGGCGTTCAACTTGAAGGCGCCGGAGGAGGGCTGCGGCAGCGGTCCGTACGAGGTGGCGCGCATCCTCGATCCGTGGACGCTGAGCGAGATGGATCTGGCCCGGCGCGGCAATAGCCCCGCCGACGGCGTCTTCGCGATCTCGTCGCGTCCGCTGCGGCGCTCGCTGCACCGCGCGATGGAGTGGCCGTTCATCAATGAGTATCCGGAGGGCACCGACGAGGAGATGTTCCAGACCGCGATCGGCTTCTTCCTGAAGGACGGCGAGCCGGGCTTCCGCGGGCTCGACTTCCAGGGGCGGCTGTCGTGGGAGTCGATGTACGGGGCGTGCAGCTCATGGGGCGCCAACGATTTCGTGGCGAAGGTCGCCCAACGGGTCACGCAGACGCCGGGCGCGACGGTGGGCGACGCGGTGATCGCGCTCAAGGATCGGCTGATCGGCGAGCCGTGGGTGGAGCCCACGAGCGAGAAGCCGCAGATGGAGGCGCTGCTCGGGAGGTCGCTCGCAGACACGGACGTCACGGACCTGGAGGGCAAGCTGCGCTCGCTGTGCGGAGAGCTGGTGTCGTCGCCGCAGTTCATGATGGGCGGACAGCCGGCGAAGGACACGCGCGAGGTGCCGAAGCTCTCGCCGCCGGAGGTCTCGTACGAGGCAACGTGCGGCTACGTGGCGGGCTTCCTCGGCAACATCGGGGCGCCGTACACGATGACGTGCGGCCCGGGCACCGTCACTGTGACGAGGAAGTGAGCGACGCGTGGTCGTGCGGATGAGGTGGCGCGCGCTCAGGGCCCTTGCGGTCCTGAGCGTTGCGGTGGGCTGCGGCGATCAGGACCGCGAGATCAAGCCCGGCGACAGCGGCGGCAGCGGTGGTGGCGGCGGCGCGGGCGGCGGCGATACCGCTGTGGATCCGGCTGCGGCGGTGTATCCGGACGTGACGACGTTGCATGCGCTGGGCGTGGTGCGGACGTGCGCGTTGAACGAGGGCGTCTGTCATCACGCGCGGCAGTATCCGGAGCTGGACGCGGTGGGCGACATGCTGGCGCTCGTGAACGCGCCCTGTCAGGTATCGCCGGCCGATCCTTCGCTCGTGCCCGAGGAGTGCGAGCGGCCCGGCGACAAGCTGGTGTTGGGTGGTATGGATCTGGAGATCCTGCGCGTGATCGTGCCGTCGGACGCGCCGTTCCCGCCCGCCAGCGTGGAGCTTTCGCTCGGCGCGGCGCCGCCCTCGCTCGACGTGATGGGCGCGCGCATCCGGCGGCTCGACGACGGGGGCGCGGAGGTGAAGAGCGTGCCACTCGACGGCGCAGCAGTGGGGCCGGGGAGCGACGCGACCTCGGTGAAGATCGAGCTTGGAGGCGCGCCGATCGCGCTGCGCGATTTCCTGGACGTGCGCGTGGTGGATCAGGATCACGTGCGCATGGGCGATCCCAACGGCAACGGCATCGCTCACGGCGCCCCTGCGCCGTGGTCGCAGGTGCATCCGGGTGATCCCAAGCGCAGCTACCTCTACCGCCGCCTGCTCGACGATCAGTACGGGCCGCGCATGCCACTCATCCCGCGCACCTGGAGCCCGCTGGCCACGCGCGCTCTCTTCTGCTGGGTTCGCGGTCTGCCCGAGGGAGCGACGCCGGACTCGCCGGAGGCGCTCGCGCCCATCGACTACGCGAGCTGCCCGCTCGATCCGGACGCGCCCGATCCCAATGCCACGGGGACCTGGTCCAGCGTGCGCACGTTGATGGGCTCGCGCTGCGCGACGCAGGGGTGCCACACCGAGGCGGCCAGGGCGGGAGGTCTGGACCTGACGCCGACATCGGCAGCGTTCGTGAAGGACGTGATCAGCGTGGCCTCCACGCAGCAGCCGAGCGTGCTGCGCGTGGTGCCGGGCCAGCCGGCGGCGAGCTACTTGCTCTGCAAGGTGGACCCGGCGTGCGAGTCGCGTGCCCCAATGACGGCGCTCATGCCAAGCGCAGGCGAGTCCCTGACAGAAATGGAAATCACGTCGATCCGCACGTGGATCCTGAACGGCGCGCCGCTCGAGTAGCTTCGCTCGGGCCGTGACGGAGAGGCCCCACACCGCGAGCGCCCGTCATTGGCACTGGAAGCGCTCGGAAGCGCGCGGCGACCGCTCCCGAAAGCGGCATTAGGTCGCGGGGGTTGGCATCGAGATCCTGTCTGTACTCTCCAGCTCCTTCGTTACGGCATCCGCATTCGGCGCCGTGTCTTTTCGTATACCGCAAACGCACGCTTTCAACGCAGCCTCATGAGCGGCGTATCATTGGCCTCGGCTACCCAGCGTAGTCCAGGATGAAGCAATCGATTTTTCCCCGTCCGCGTATCTGCTTTCATAGCGACCGCAACCGTGTTGGCCGCGCGAGGACCACGCACGAGCACTGCGGCAAATCCCATCCCTCCGTGAGAATGTTGCAGTTCGACGCGACGCGGAGCTCACCCTTCGAGAGCCTCTCGAGCACGAACGCACGCTCGTCCTCCTTCATCTCACCATCGGCGTGTACTTCGTGGCGCTCTCTCAAGGACGCAGGGAACGCTCGCGAATAGACCTCGGTTCCTGCATCTCCCGTTCGCGTCTCCCGCGATCCGGGCCGCCCCTCCCGCTTGCCAGAAATTTGCCAGAACCTGCGTCCAGACCTGTCCGCCGCCGTCCGCTCCTGGCCACCCCGGCGACCGCTCCAACTCCCTAACAGCCTGTGGAATTATCGTCGCGAGCGCCCCGAAGCTAGGGCGACGGAGCGAGGAATCCTGAAGGATTTCGAGCGATGTCGACCGACGATTCGGGGCGCGCAGCAGATAAGTCCACAGGCTGCTAAGATCCCTACAGAAATCAGCGGAGGAGAAGGGATTCGAACCCCTGGTACCCTTCCGGGTACGGCGGTTTTCAAAACCGCTGCCTTCGACCACTCGGCCACTCCTCCCGAACGGACGCCGAACATATCGGCTTTCTCTTCCTGGTTTGTCAATCCCCTGCTGCTCGCCCTCCGTCCTCTCCTCGTCCCGGTCGCCTCCCGGGCGTGGTGCTTGGGACAGCCCTACCACGGAGCGACGCTCGTCGCACCTCCTCCGCGCGGACGGGGCGTGCGATGCTCGCTCGCCGAGGTGCCATGAACACGCCTGCCTTCGTCGTTGATGCCTGGATCCAGCATCCTACCGGCCCGTTCCTGCGTGATCCCCTGTTCGCCACGCTCCGGCGGTGGATGGGCGTCGAGGCGGATGCGCTGCCGGACGTCATTCCCGATGCGTTCACCCTCGGCGCGCTCGAGGCCGCGTCCGTCTCGGTCGCGCTCGTCTCCGCCTGGTGGGGGCCTGCGGGGCCGATGCTCGACAACGATCACGTGGCTGCGTTCGTCGGACGGTATCCCGACCGGCTCGCCTCCGTCGCCTCCGTCGACCTCGCTCGGCCCATGGACGCCGTGCGCGAGCTGCGGCGCGCCGTGCGCTCCCTCGGCATGCGCGCGCTCCGGATCCTGCCCTGGCTCTGGGGCCTGCCGCCGAATGACAGGCGGTATTATCCGCTCTACGCCGAATGCATCGAGCTCGACGTGCCGTTTTGCCTCCAGGTCGGCCATGCAGGGCCGCTCCGGCCCAGCGAACCCGGACGGCCCATTCCTTATCTCGACGAGGTCGCGTGCGAGTTTCCCGAGCTCCGGATCGTCGGCGGGCACATTGGATATCCCTGGACGACCGAGATGATCGCGCTCGCCACGAAATACCCCAACGTGTATATCGATACCTCCGCCTACAAGGCGAGCCGGTATCCCCCGGAGCTCGTCTCGTTCATGCGCGGGCACGGGCGCCACAAGGTGCTGTTCGGGAGCAACTGGCCCATGCTCTCGCCCGTGAATTGCCTCGACAACCTCGATTCGCTCGGGCTCGATGACGAGGCGCGCGCGGCGTTCCTCGGGGAAAACGCGCGGCGGGTGTTCAAGCTAGGCGGCTAGCGGAGCCATTCGCGGGTGAAGTAACGGTCCCAGCTATCGGCCAGGATCGCGACCACCGGACCCTGGAGCTCGCCGCTCGCCGCCACGCGGAGCGCCGCGACCACCGCGGCGCCCGAGGAGGCGCCCACGAAGAGGCCTTCCTCGCGGATCAAGCGGCGCGTCATGAGGAACGCGTCCTCGTCGCTCACCGTGATCGCCTCGTCGATGACCGTGCGATCGAGCAACTCCGGCGGCCGGCTCGCGCCGATGCCCTCGATGCGATAGGGCATGTCGGGGCCGATTTCGCCGGTCTCCACCCAATGCGCCAGGACCGAGCCGCGCGGGTCGGCGAGGACGATACGTACGCCCGGCGCAATGCGCTTCAAATACCGGCCGACGCCCGTGATCGTGCCGCCCGTGCCCGCGCCGGCCACGAACGCGCCGATCTTGCGGCCCATCGAGACCAGGATCTCCGGGCCCGTCGTCTCCTCGTGCGCCCGGATGTTCGCGGGGTTCCGGAACTGGTCGGTCAAGAACCAGCCCTCCGTCTTCGCGAGGCGCTCGGCCACATTGCGGAAATTGTCGGGGCTGTCCGGCGGATCGTTCGGCGTGATGTGGAGCCGCGCGCCGAGCGAGGAGAGCGCCGCGCGTTTGTCGACGCTCATTTTCTCGGGCATCACGCAGACGAGATCGTACCCGCGGACGGCCGCCATGAGCGCGAGGCCCATGCCCGTATTGCCCGCCGTGGCCTCGACGAGCGTCGCGCCGGGCCGGAGGGAGCCGCGTCGTTCGGCGTCCTCCACGATCGCCCGCGCGATGCGGTCCTTGATGCTGCCGCCGGGGTTCAGGTGCTCGCATTTGACGTACACCGGCACGGGGAGGCCCTTGCCGATACGCTTGAGCGGCACGATGGGGGTATGGCCAATCTCGTCGAGGATCGTGCGCGTCTTCGTCATCGTCCCGCGCGGGCCCTGCCCGCCTCGCCATCCGGTGGTGCGGCCTGCCAAACCTCCCCCAGCCAAGTGACCGCCTCGGCGCATTGCCCACGCGCCCGCGGTCGTCCCCCCTCCCTCTCGTACGGCCCCGCGACGAACGCGATGTCCCGGCCCCGCATCCCCCACGCGACAGGGCCGAGTGTATCCCGCTCCCGGCAGCCTTTGCCGTATTTGCGCTCGAAGAGCTCCGCGACCTCGGCCGCGTCCGCCACCGTGTCCATGCGGAGCCGGAAAGCCACGGCGAAGCGCCGCTTCGCCCCCTCCTCGCGCGCCGCCACCACGAATCGATCCCCGCCCCACCCCGCCGCGCCGTCCCGCGCCTGTCCGCGACTGCCGATATCCTCCAGCAAGATCCGCAGCCCCTGCTCGCCCACCACGTCGTCGATGAGCACGCGATAGCCTTGTTGTGCGAGCGCCCCGAGCACGGGCGGCGCCACGGCCTCGGCCGGCTCGCGCGCGAGCAATTTGTCGACGTGTAACAATTGCTCCGTCGTCTCGGGCATCGCCCGCCAGACCTCGTCGACCGCGGGCCAATCGCCGCGGCGGCGCAGGGCCTGGATGAAGGCAAAGCCGTCGGTGTAGGGCGTGAGCAAAGAAGAGGTGATGGCGCGCGGGGTCTTCACGCCGACGTCGGACATCGCGGTCGACGCGACGAACGCGAATCGCACCTGCTCCTCGGTCATCTGGAAGGCCGAGCCGAGCGTGACGTCGAGCATCGCGCTCGTGGCGTCGCCCTCGATGACCGCATGCACGGCCGAGAGGCGGTCGCCCGCGCCCGGCGCGTATTCGACCATCGGCGCCAGGGGAAAGGTCTGGTCGGCGAGGGCGTGGGCGAGCTCGTGCGCGAGCGTCTCCTCGGCCTCCGCCTCGCCGAGGTCGTCCGCGAGGTACATGGCGCCGTCGTCCGGATCGTAAAACCCCGCGACGCGCCCGCCGAGCAGGGCGAAGGTGCCGGCGACGAAATCGTAATCGGCAGGGACGAGCTCGAGCGACGCGAGCAGCTCGCCCTGCGCGACGATCGCGTCCTTCGGCGTGTCCTGTTCGACCGTCTCGCGGATGCGGCGCAGCATCGTGTCGCGATCGAGGACCTTGCCCGGTACGGTCCGCTTGATCGGCAAGCCCCGCGCGCGCGCGACGCGCTGGAGCATCCTCTGCACCGCCGCCGTGCTCTCGGCGTCGGGCGCGCTCTCCTCGTCGAGGTTGATCTCCCGGGGCGGGGGCGGCGTCGGCTGGCTGGAATTCGCAGGCGCAGGCTCGGGCGCGCGCGACGGCGGCGAGGAGGGGCCACAGCCGGAGGCGAGCGCGAGGGCGACGGCCCCGAGCCAGGCGCGTCTCACGCCAGAGCCCCCGTGCCCTGGGCCGCGTCCGCGCGCAGGGCGTCGATGGCCGCGCGGTAGCGGGCGACCCGCGCGTCGAAGGAGAGGTCGCCGGCGCCCGACGCCGCGTTGAAGACGGCCGAGCCCGCGACGAGCACACGCGCGCCCGCGCGGACGACCTTGCGCGCGGTGCCGACCGCGACGCCACCGTCGACTTCGAGGTCCACGGCGAGGCCCTGCGCTTCGATGGCGCGGCGGAGCGCGTCGAGCTTGGGCAAGACGCTCGGGATGAAGCGCTGGCCGCCGAAGCCGGGGTTGACGCTCATCACGAGCACGAAGTCGCAGTCGGGGAGCTCGTAGCGAATCGTCTCCTCCGACGTGTGCGGGTTCAAGACGACGCCGGCCTTCTTCCCGAGGGCGCGGATTTGCTCGACGGTGCGGTGCAGGTGCGGCGAGGCCTCCACGTGCACGCTGATGAGGTCGGCGCCGGCCTTCGCGAAATCGGCGACATACCGCTCCGGCTCGACGATCATGAGGTGCACGTCGATCGGCAGGCGCGTCGCGGCGCGGACCGCCTGCACGACGAGCGGGCCGATCGTGATGTTCGGCACGAAGCGCCCGTCCATCACATCGACGTGGATCCAGTCGGCGCCCGCGGCCTCGACGGCGCGGACCTCCTCGGCGAGGCGACCGAAATCTGCGGAAAGTATCGAGGGGGCGATGCGGATCGCGTCGCGACTCACGGCGCTACGGCTAGCATGTTTTTCGAGTGGGGTCCCTAGCCCAAGAGCGGCTACCCTGGGGGAGCCCGAGCCGGGCTCACGCAGGAGGAGCCGTGGAACTGACGACGAGACCCCTCAAGAAGTCGGACTACGACGAGGTCGTACGCGTGATCGACCGCTGGTGGGGTGGCCCCACGAGCGCGCTCGCGCACCCGATCTTTTTCTACGAGCTCGGAAGGCTCGCGCGGGTGGTGGAGCACGACGAGCATCTCGTGGGCTTCCTGTTCGGCTTCATCGCGCCCGAAGGGCTGGTCGGCTACGTGCACATCGTCGGCATCCACCCCGACTATCGGCGTCGCGGCGTCGCGCGCCTGCTCTACACCGCGTTCGAGGCCGACTGCCACGACGCCGGGTGCCGGCAGATGAAAGCAATCACCACGCTCGGCAACGAAGGCTCTGTGCGCTTCCATGACGCCCTCGGCTGGTCGAGGGCCGAGGTCGAGGACTACGCGGGCCCGGGTCGCCAACGAATCGTGTTCACGAAGGCGCTCGCCGCTCGTTGATCTTTCGCCCCTTGGGCGTAAGGTTTCTCTCGCTTCTTCCTCTTGCTCCCGTTCGCGCGAGGTGACGATGAGAACAGGCTTTTTCGTGGCGATGACGCTCGTTTCGCTCGTGGGATCGGTGCTCGGCGCGTGCGCGAAAGGCAGCTCGTACACGGGCACCGGTGGTGGCGGCGGCGAAGGCGGCGAAGGGAGCGGGCCGGGGCCCGGTCCGGCGTCGAACAGCTCGTCGTCCGCGAGCGGCATGGGCGGCATGGGCGGCATGGGCGGCATGGGCTCGGTCAGTTCGTCGGGGAGCGGCGCGGGTTCGTCCTCGTCGTCGTCCTCGAGCGGATCCGGCGGCGGCGGCGCGTGCAACGAGACGCCTTGCAAGCTCGTCTCGCCGCAGTGCGGGTGTGCGGCCGGCGAGATGTGCCAGGTCGACAACGCGGGCACGCGCGTGTGTGTGGCCGCGGGCAACGTGCCGATCGGCGGGCTCTGCGACCTCGACAACGACTGCGCGGCCGGAGGCATCTGCCTCGCGACGACGGCGACGATCAGCACGTGCGGCGAGTTCTGCTCGACCGACGCGCAGTGCACGGCGCCGGGCGGCTTGTGCGTCGTGAAGCTCAACGACGGCAGCGGCGGCCAGGTCGCGGGCGTTACGCTCTGCTCGGACAACTGCAACGCCACGACGAACGTCGGTTGCGCGGCGGGCACGGGCTGCACGTTCGGGCGCGAGGCGGCGGGGCAGATGCGGCTCTACACGACGTGCCGCGAGGCCGGCAGCGGCACGCAAAACTCGTCGTGCACGGAAGACGCCGATTGCGCGGCGACGTACGGGTGCTTCAACACGGGCGTGAACGAGTGCTTGAAGTACTGCAACGTGAACGCGCCGAGCTGTCCCGCGGGCGCGACGTGTACGCCGATCACGATCGGCGCGGATTCCGTGGATGTGATCATCGGCAACGTGACGTACGGCGCATGTCTCTGAAACTCGGCTTCCAGGGTAGTGAACGGCTGCGGGAGATCGGTCTGTTCGGCGGGCTCGGCGATGAGGTCTTGCAAGACCTCTCGGGCTCGCTCGACATGATCGAGCTCCCGCCTGGCTCGGTGGTGTTCCGCGAGGGCGACAGCGGTCGCGAGATGTTCGTCTTGCTCGACGGCGAGATGGAGGTCTTGAAGCAGTCGAAGCGCAAGCACGAGACACGCGTGGCCGTGCTCGGTCCGGGCGACTGGTTCGGCGAGATGTCGATCCTCGACGTGCTCCCGCGCTCGGCGACGGTGCGCGCCGTGGCGCCGTCGAGGCTGCTTCGCATCACCGCGCACGACCTCGACTCGCTCTACCGGCGCGACCTCCGCGCCTACTCGCTGCTCGTGCTCAACATCGCGCGCGAGATGTCCAGACGCCTCCGCGTCTGCGACAACCTGCTCGCCGAGCTCGTCGCCAACGTGATCGACGAGTACACCCGGCCCAACCGAAACAGCTAGTGTCGTAGGACCGCCGAGCGGTCGCGACGTTCTGCCGAGGGGGTCGACGCGTGTCGACACCCGCCGGTCGTCGTGCACCGAGGGGGTCGACGCGTGTCGACCGCAGCCGGTCAGCGTGTACCGAGGGGGTCGAAACGAGGCGACCCCCGCCGGTCAGCGTGTACCGAGGGGGTCGACGCGTGTCGACCGCAGCTGGTCATCGTGTACCGAGGGGGCCGGCGCGTGTCGACCGCAGCCGGTCAGCGTGTACCGAGGGGGTCGAAACGAGGCGACCCCCGCCGGTCAGCGTGCACCGAGGGGGTCGACGCGTGTCGACCCCGCCGGTCATCGTGAGCGTTGGGAGGACGAGGGTGGGGCCGTCGTTGGGAGGGAGGGCGTCGATCCGTCTCGGCTACTTGCCGCGCGCGCCGCCCACGCCACCACCGCCGCCGGCACCACCGGCGCCGCCAGCACCACCGGCGCCACCGGCGCCACCCGCGCCGCCCGCGCCGCCCATGCCGCCGGAGCCACCGGCGCCACCCGCGCCGCCCTCGCCACCTGCGCCGCCCTCGCCACCAGCGCCGCCTTCACCACCCGACCCGGACGGGCCGCCATCGCCGCTCGTCGTATCGCCGCCAGCGCTGCCCGAGGACGGGCCGCCGCCGCCGCCGCCACCTGCGCCCACCGCGTTGTTCGCGCCCGCGCCTGCGGTGCCGGACTCGGCTCCAGGCGGATCAGGTTGCGGGTTGAAGGTACACGCCGAGATGACGAGACCCGTGACGACGAAGAGGACGAGGAGCTTTCGCATGGCTGTTGACGTTATGCCGCAACCATCATGCCATGACGTGCAACGTCCTTTCCACGAGGAAACGGGCACAAGAGCGGCACAGCTTGGCACGTCTCCGGACGCCCGGATCGCGCTGACCTCTGGCACAGGTGCGTCGCTCGCGAGAAGCGCGGGGCGCGGTATCGTGAGGCCCTGTGAACGAGGACGAAAGCACGATCTCCGCGCGTCTCGCCGCCGTGCGCGCGCGCATCGACGAAGCTGCAATCCGAGCCAGGCGGAGCCCGAGCTCGGTGCGGCTCGTCGCGGTGTCGAAGACCAAGCCGCCCGAGGCGATCCGCGCCGCATTCGCCGCAGGCCAGCGCGACTTCGGCGAGAACTACGTGCAAGAGCTGGTGCAAAAGGCGACAGCGCTCGCGGACCTGCCAGAGCTGCGGCTGCACTTCATCGGCGCGCTCCAGCGCAACAAGGCGAAGCAGGCCGCGAGCGTGGCCGCCGTGATCCAAACGGTGGACCGCGAAGAGCTCGCGACGGAGCTCGATCGACGCGCCGGCGCGCTCGGGCGCAAGCTCGACGTGCTGCTCGAAGTGAACGTGGGCGGCGAGGCGTCGAAGGCCGGATGCGCGCCCGAGGCCTTGCCTGCGCTGCTCGAAACGGCGAGGCGCGCCGAGCATCTGCGCGTCGTGGGGCTGATGGCGATCCCGCCCTACCTCGACGATCCCGAGGCCGTCCGTCCGTTCTTCGCGCGCCTGCGCGCGCTGCGCGACACGCTCGAAGCGCCCGCGCTCTTGCCCGAGCTGTCGATGGGCATGTCCCACGATTTCCACGTGGCCATCGAGGAAGGCGCGACGATCGTCCGCGTCGGTACGGCCATCTTCGGCGCCCGATAGCCTTCGCGGAAGAGGCGGCCTAGAGTTCGAGCATCACCATGCGCGGTCCTCTTCGTTCCATCGCGGCCACGCCGAGCGCGCTCGCTTGCGCAGGCGCGATCGGCCTCTTCGGTTGCGCGCCGGCCATGCCTGTGTCGATGGGCCATCCGCTGCTCGGCGCCACGTCGCCGCCGTTCCACGAGACCGCGATCGACGAGCGCTCCGTCGATGTGCCGGGCACGCTGCGCACGCACGTGACCGTGATCGACTTCTGGGCATCGTGGTGCGGCTCGTGTCAGCAAACGATGCCCGCGCTCGAACGGCTCTACCAAGATCGACGCGCCGAGGGGCTCGTGGTCGTGGGCGTGAGCGTGGACGACAGCCCGGACGAGGCCGCGGCCGGCGCCGAGGCGTTCGGCGTGTCGTTTCCGATCGTGCACGACGGCGGGCACGGGCTTCAGTACGCGTTCGGCGTGTCGCAGGTGCCCACGACGTTCGTGGTCGATCGATCGGGGACGGTGCGCTTCGTGGGGCGAGATCCGTCGAGCATCCAGCGCGCCGTGCTCGCGCTGATGGACCGGTGACATGACGGCCCGGCGAAGCCCTCGCGGCGGCGAGAAGGACGCGGGCCCGACGTTGTTCGAGGCCGCGCTGAAGCGTGATCCCAAGCTCGCCGAGCTCGTGCCGCTCGCCGAGCGGATGCGGCCGCGCGCGCTCTCGGACCTCGTCGGACAGGAGCACCTCGTCGGCGAGGGGAAGCTGCTCGCGCACGCGATCGCGGCCGATCGGGTGCCGTCGATGATCCTGTGGGGGCCACCGGGATCGGGGAAGACGACGCTCGCGCGGATCGTGGCGGAGTCGACGCGGGCGCGCTTCGTCCCGTTCAACGCGGTGCTCGGCGGCGTGCCCGAGCTCCGGGTGGTGATGGCCGCGGCGAAGGAGGCACGCGCCTACGAGGGGAAACGGACGATCCTGTTCGTCGACGAGATCCACCGGTTCAACCGCGCGCAGCAGGACGCGTTTTTGCCGCACGTGGAGGACGGGACGATCACGCTGATCGGCGCGACCACGGAAAACCCTTCGTTCGCCGTGAACGCGCCGCTCCTGTCGCGGTGCCGCGTGTTCCGGCTGAACCTGCTCGACGAGAAGGGGATCACGGAGCTTCTCCGGCGCGCGATCGAATCGCAGGAGGGGCTCGCGGGGTCGGTGGGTGCAGACGAGGAGGCGATCGAGGCGATCGCGAAGCTCGCGGCCGGCGACGCGCGGAGGGCGCTGACGACGCTGGAGATCGCGTCCGACGAGGCGAAGCGAGAGGGGCGCGCGCGGGTGACGCGCGAGGACGTGGTGCAGACGAGCGGGCAGAAGACGCTGCTCTACGACAAGGCGGGGGAAGAGCACTACAACGTCATCAGCGCGTTCATCAAATCGATGCGCGGCTCGGATCCGGACGCGGCGATCTACTGGCTGATGCGCATGCTGGAGGCGGGCGACGATCCGCTGTTCCTGCTGCGGCGCATGATGATCTTCGCGAGCGAGGATGTGGGCAACGCCGACCCACGCGCGCTCGACGTGGCCGTCGCGGCCGACGCGGCGTTCCAGCGCGTGGGGATGCCCGAGGGGACCTACTTCCTCGCGCAGGCGGCGCTCTACCTGGCGTGCGCGCCGAAGTCGAACGCGTGCAACGCCGCGTGGCATGCGGCGCAGGAGGTCGTGCGCGAGAGGGGCAGCCTGCCCGTGCCGATGAAGCTACGCAACGCGGTGACGGGTCTCATGAAGCGCGAGGGCTACGGGACGGGATACCGCTACGCGCACGACGAGAAGGGCGGCATCGCGTGGGGCGAGACGTACCTGCCGGACGCGATCGCCGGGACGCACTTCTACGAGCCGACGGAGCGCGGCTACGAGAAGGTGATCGCCGAGCGCGTGCGATGGATCCGCGCGCAGCAATCTCCTCCCCTCTCCCGTGAGGGGGGTTTGGGGGCGCAGCTCGGCTCGTCCGAGCGTAGCCCCCAAGCGTCGAAAGAGGGGTCGGGGGTGAGGGCGTCGTCCGAGGGGGAAGAGGAAACCGAACCGAACGCTCAATCGTCGAGCGCCGACAAGGCCGACTGAATCTCCGAAAGCGCGTGCGAATCGCCCTTGCCGCGCGCCCGCGTGACGCCCTCTTCGAGCCACTCGCGGCCCGCGTCCACGCGCCCCGCCTTCACGAGCATCTGCCCGCACATGAGGTACTGCGGCACGTAGTTCGGATCCATGTCGCGCAACGACGTGAACGTGCGGAGCGCGTCGTCGATCCGATCGGCCCCCGCGTACTCCATCGCGAGCGCATACCAGGCGAAGGGATCCTTCGACCCCTTCTGAATCATGCTCTCCAGGACCGCGAGGCGCTTGCTCACGACGACGACTCCACGAGGCCGATGAACGGCAAGTTGCGGTAACGCTCGGCCCAATCGAGCCCGTAGCCCACGACGAACTTGTCTTCGATCGTGAAGCCCAGGTAGTCGATCGGCACCTGGATGCGCGTGCGCGCAGGCTTGTGCAGGAGCGAGCAGACCTTCACGCTCGCGGGCTTGCGCGTGCGGAGAAGCTCCAGCAGGTGCGCGATCGTGAGGCCCGTGTCGACGATGTCCTCGACGAGGAGGACGTGGTCGCCCTCGACGGGCTTGGTGAGGTCGTGGGTGATTTGCACGACGCCGGAGGACTTGGTGTCCTCGCCGTAGCTGCGCACGCCGAGGAACTCGACGCGCATCGGGAGATCGATGTGGCGCGCGATGTCGGAGGTGAAGACGAAGCTGCCCTTGAGGACGCAAACGAGGACGAGGTTGCGCCCGGCGTAGTCGCGCGTGATCTCGGCGCCGAGCTCGCGCACGCGCTGCGCGATGCTCTCGGCGTCGATCATCGTGGAGACGTTGGTGGCCATCGAGAGCGCGAGGTAGCACCGGCGGCGCGGGGCGCCTAGGTGGACGTGGTGTCGCTCGTCGATCGCTGCTAGATGCGGCCACTCGCATCATGTCCGACCCCCGTGCGCGCACCGAACGAGCCGAGCCGCTCCCCGAGCACCTCACGAGCCGCATGACCCTCACCGTCCGCTTCTGCGAGACGGACCTCATGGGCATCGTGCACCACGCGAACTACCTGACCTACTTCGAAGCCGGCCGCGTCGACTGGCTCCATCGCCGCGGGATCTCCTACGAAAAGTGGGTCGAGATGGGCATCCACCTGCCCGTCGTCGAGGCGAAGCTCCGCTACCGGAAAGCCGCGCGCTTCGACGAGACGCTCGTCGTGGAGACCACGTGCGCCGAGGTGACGCGTGTGACCGTGCGCTTCAGCTATCGCATCTTGCGCGGCGCCGACGTGCTCTGTGAAGGCGAGACGCTGCTCGCGTGCGTGGGGAACGAGCTCACGCCGAAGCGGTTGCCGGCGGAGATCGCCGCAGTGTTTCGGAGCCCCGAGACGGTTTAGTTCGCGCTGCCGCCCCCGTCCGGCGCGCCCGCATCGGGGACCTCGCCGAACGTGAAGCGCGCCGGGAGGTCGAGCGTGCTCGCCGGGCCGATGCGATCGCCGAGGAATGTGCGCCACTGGATCACGTAGCGGCCGCGCAGCGTGCCGATCACGTAACGCTGATCGTTCGGCGGGACCGCGACGACGGGCACGCCGTCGACGAGGACGTACGCGAGCATGTCGGACGCGTTCACCGCGACGAACCCTTCGCCCGGCGCGAGCGGATCCGTGGGCGGCGGGAGCTGCAGCGCCGACGAGCGGAACGCCGTGACCTCCTCGCGCGTGAGGAACACACCGCCAGGCGACGCAGGCAGGCCACTCGGCTGGTACGTCGAGCCAGGCGGCGGCACGAGCGTCTCGTTCGTGGGGATGTCGGTGCGGCGCGTGATCGTGGTGACCTCGAAGTCGATGCCTCCGCCGTCCTGCCACGTGTACGCGGCCGCGAGCGGGACCTCGCCGCCCTGACAAACCGTCGTGCGCGGATCGACGCCGACGATCTCCACGAGCGCGCGGCAGAGCAGCGCGCCGCCCTCGCCGATCTCCGCGGACTTGCCGAGCTCGAGCCGCACCGAGCCGAGGCTCGACGTGATCTCGACCTTGCGCGTGGGGAGCTGCAAACGTTTGCCTTCGCCGAGCGGGCGCGCGACGCCGGGCGAGAGGGGCGTGACGTCGACACGACGCTCGCCGAGCACGGTGCGGAGCGCGCCGGGCGGGACGACGCGGTAGTCGGTCGCGTCGGGCCAGAGGGCGATGTGGCCGTAACGATCGATGCGCGCGCGGATCTCCGAGCGCTGCGGCAGCGGCATCGCGCGCGAGGCGAACTCGACCCGCATGCGGCCCGTGTCGGTGAGGTCGATCTTCCACTTCGGCGCGGTGAGCGCCGCGGCGGCCTTGATGCCGTCCTGGGAGATCTCGGGGCCACGAGGAACGGGCGGGACGTTGCGCGGGCGGAAGACAGCTTCGAGCGTGGCGCCCGCGAGGTCCTTCGTGGTCGGCGACTCGGCGGGGATCGCCTCGTCGCCGCGAAGAACCCCCGGCGGCGGCGTGCCCGCGTCGGGGATGATGAGCCGGCCCGAGGGATCGGCCATGAGGCCAATCGGACCGCCGTCGGGGACGGGACCGCCCGCGTCGTGCTGCGCCTCTTCGGCCTCGGTGGCGAGGGGCGCGGGCAGGATGCTCGCGTTCGGGCTCGCGGCGTCGGTCGTGGAGGTCGAGGAAGGGGGCGAGCCGGGCGGCGCCTCGCACGCGGCGAGGGCCGGGAGAAGCAGGGCGAGCGCGACAGTCGGTTTCATGGCTCGAGCTCGAAGGAATGGATCACGTGGGCACGTGCATCGAGCGGCGGCGGATCGGGGGCGTACTGGGTGTCCACGAAGACCGTCGTGCACGCGGGGTGGATCTCCAGGAACAGGTTACAGTTCGCCGGCTCGTTGTCGAAGACGGCAATGACCTCGCCGAGCCGTGAGAGCGCCGGCGCGACCTCGCGCTTGAAGACGCTGTCAGGCGTCTCGAAAGCGGGTTTTGTGACCAGCTCGGTGCCGACGACGCCGATCGGAAAACCGAGATCCCGCAAGCTCGCGAAGGATCCGAGCGCCATGTTCGGCAGATCGCGGCCCGTCAGGTACACGATGACCGCGCCGGCGTCGTAACAAGCGCGCACGTAGTCGCGGGCGCCGGCGATCTCGGTGTCGTGGCGGATATGCGGGTCGTAGAAGAAGCGCTCGCGCCAGAAGCGGAAGCCTTCTTCGTGGAGCGTTGGTTCGCTGACGCCGAGGCGTCGCAGCGTGTCGACGAGCCCGTAGACGACGTCGTCGATACCGGCAGCGGCGAGGGCGGCCGATTCGCTCGGGTGTCGCGTCCGCCAGAGGTCGGCGAGCTCGTGCAGGATGGCGACGACCCGCGGCCGGTTGTCCATGATCGTGCCGTCGAGGTCGAAGACGACGACGCCCGTGCCGCGTGAGCGATCCCGCGCCCGCTCCAGCACCTCGCGGAGCAGCCGCTTGCGTTCAACCTCGCCGAGCCTTCGATGCGTGAAAAGTGCTCCCACCGGACGCTAGCCTTGGCGCAGGTCGAGGCTCCTTGTCCAGCCGAAGGTGGCGACCCCGAGGCGTAGGGACGTAGGGGTCACACCTTCACGTCGGCACATTGTCGCCTGATCTCCTACATTTGTTGGCCCCAGGATCCAGGCTCCCTTAACGTTTTGCCCAGCCGGCGGACCTGGCACGCGAGTGGAGATCGCGGCCTTGCTTCGTCGGTCGGAGGCCCATGCGTTTTTCCAAGAAGACGGCGCTCGTGCTGGCGGCCGTCGCCCTGTTCGCGTCGGGATGCGGCAAGACGCCGAAGGACCGGCTCCAGGGGCGGTGGCTCGGAGAATCGATCGAAAACGTGCCGGAGCCGCACCTCGCCAAGGCCATGGGCTGGGTGAAAGGCACGGCGTTCGAGTTCACCGGGAACAAGGTGACGGTGACGATCCCGGCAGAATCGCCGCGAACCGGCTCGTTCCGGGTGACGGAGGCCAACGGCGACCGCCTGCTCGTGAGCTTCCTGCGCGAGGAGGGAGGTCGCGACGAGGCAGAGCTGCAGTTCGTCGGAGAAGGTCAGCTCCGGTGGCGGATCGGGGACGGTCGGGAGATCGTGCTTGTGAAGTCCGTGCAGAACTGAGCTACCGCCGCACCCGCTCGCGCCGGACCTGGAAACGTTGGGCATCGATCGTCCCACGCATCCAGCCACCCTCCAGCGCGGGGGGATCGTCCCCCCGCCCCCCCCCCGCGGCCACCCTCCAGCGCCGCGAAATCGCCGCGCTTCCCCCGCACGCAGCCACCCTCCAACGCAGCAGCGTCGTCGAGCGTCTTCCGCATCCGGCCACGCTGCCCGTGACGAGGGCGGTCGTCGGCGCGCCACGCATCGCGCAGCGCGTGAGCGCCGCGGTGGTGGGCGCGACGGTGAAATGGCACTGGCCCGAATCGCCCTTGAACTGGAACACCGACGTGCTCGCGTTCACCGAAGCCGTCCGAAAGGCCGTCGAGAACGCCTACTTCTACGTCATTTCCCAACCCCTGCTCCCGGACTACGACGAGAGCGTGCGCGATGGGCACATGGCGCGATGGGTCGAGCTCTGGGAAAGAGTGTTGGCCACAGGGAAGGTCGACATGCTCGCAGCGGCGTTCGGCTACGTCATCGAATCCCTGGCGACGCTGTTTTACCTGGGCGATCCGCCATCTGGATACACGAAGGCGTTGCAGGTCGCGCAAGGCGCAACGCGACCCGACGTGGTCCTCCAGTACGGCCTGAAACACGCGGCGTGGCTCGATCTGACGGCCGAGAAGAGCGAGGGGCACATCCACGCCAAGGCGGCCGGCTGGAAAGACGTGCCGTACGTCGCGGAGATCCTGTATCCATCGATGGACACGCAAGTCATCCGCGCGTGCTCGAGCAAGCCGTACACGCCCGGCGTCGATCCGAATGTCCTCGCGAAGCAGGTCGAGCAGGCCAAAGCACTGACCGCCTTCCGGCACGGACACTGGAAGCGGCTCGGCAAGAAGCTCCAGGCCGTGATGAAGTTTCCGAAGGTGGACGAGTCGGTGCGGGATGCGACGCGCAGTAAATACGTTCGCGACGTGCTCGTGTGGTACTTCGGTGATGGCTTCAAAGGCATCGACGAGCACGGCCAGGCCTCCATCCTCGAGGCCATGGGGATCAGTCACAAGACGTGCGGGTTCCGGTCCATCCCGTCGACGGCGCAGGGGGAGAGCTTGCTCCTGCAGTTCGATCCCAAGCTCCCGGCCGAAGTGCCGAAGAAGTCCGTGGACAGGATGGAGCTCGACGACAAGGTGGAGCTCGTCCTTGGCCAACCCGTCGACGACGATGACTACCGCTGGCAGGCCGCTCTCCCGCCGACCTACGTCCCACCGCGGATCGAGACCACCACCTACAGCGAGGCCAACCCGCGCCGTAGCGGGCGCACGCTCGTGGAGAAGCCGGAGAAGCGCCGCTCAGACCTCAGCCGGTCGCGGGACAAATCGAAGGAGCGCCGAAGAGCATACTCCCCGTGACCGCGCGGAGCTACCGCCGCACCCGCTCCCGCCGCACCCTGAGCCTCCGCGGCTTCTCCCCCTCCCCGTCCGGCGCGAGCGTCAGCACCACATCCTCCGCGAGCGGCCCCGAAATGCGCCTCCGCGCATCCTCGATCGTCCGCACCTCCCGATCGTTCACCTTGATCAGCCGATCCCCCGGCTCCACCCCTGCGAGCTCAGCCTCGCCGTTCGGCGGCACCATCACGACCACGATCACCTTCGCCCCGCGCTCGGTCCGCTCGCCAAGCGTCAGCGCGATGCTGCCCGCGCCCTTCGGCTCGCCCTTCGCGCTCCCCTCGCCCGGCAGCGTGATGTCCACGCGTGACGTGCTCCGACCCGCGCGAACTTTTACCGCCGTCGACGCACGTCCCAGGTCCGACGAATACGCCTCGATCGTCGCATCCCCCTCGGGCACGCCGACGATCTTGAAGTGGCCCTCGCGATCCGTGGTGACGACACCACGCGGGAGCGGGCCGAGTGGCAAGTACGTGGGCACGAGCCCCGCCGCCACGCGTGCGCCCGCAACCGGTTCGTCGTTCGGATCGATCACCGTGCCCTCGACCTCGCCCGCCTCGGCGAGATCCACCGCGCCGAGATCCACCTCGCGGCTCGGCGCGGGCGCGACCGTGGCGATCTTCTCGTTCATCGCCCAGTCCGGATGCGACGCGACGATCCGCACGCGGCCCGGCGCGAGGTCCTTCACCTCGAACGCGCCCTCGGCGTCGCTGCGCGCGCGACGCACGCCCGCGTCCGTGTAGACCACGACCTCGGCACCCTCGATGCGCTCGCGTCCGTCCCTCCCCGTGACCTCGCCGCGCCCCGTGATGCCCTCGGCGAGCTCGTACGTGAGCTTCGCCGGCGCGATCTCGACCTCCTCGACGCGCGGCGCCTTGCTCGGCCGCGTCAGCACGAAGCGCAGCGGCAAACCCGCGGCGTCGGGGATCTCCACATCGCCATCGTCGTCCGTGAAGAACGTGCGGCGCAGCGGAACGGTCGGGTCGAGGGAGACAGCGCGCACCTCGACACGATCGAGCGGGTAGCCACGATCGTCGGTGACGTGCACGACGACGGCGTCGCGCTGGCGCGGCAGGACGATCTCGACCTCCTTGCGCTCGTGATCCGGGATCTCGACGATGAGCCGCGCCGCGACGTCGCTCGGCGTCTCGGGGCGCGCGACGCTGATCAACACCTCGTCCGGGACGGCGGCGAACGCGAAGCTGCCGCTGTCATCGGTGTAGGTGACGCGCTCGAGCGTGCCGGCGGCCGCGGCGATCTCGATGCGCGCGCCGGAGACGGGGCGATGATCCGCATCAACGACGCGGCCTTCGAGCGAGCCGCCTTGATGCAGCACGACCTTCACGCGGGCCTCGCCGCCGGAGACGATGGTGACGGTCTCGCTCTCGGCCTCGACGTAGTCGGGGTGCCGAACGATCGCGTGCACGCGGCCGGGCGGGATGGGCTCGGCGCGGAACTCGCCGTCCGCGCGCGTGACCCACGGATCCCCGCCGCCGAGCGACGTGGCAGCGAAGGCCCCGGCGCGCGGCAGATCGGGGATGGGGCCGGGCATCACGCCGAGCTCGCCGATGGGCAGGAGCGGGAGCGGGCCGGGGAGCGCGAGGTCGAAGTGATCGTCGCGGAACTCGGCCATCGCGCTCGTCTCGTCGATCGGCATGCCCTCGATGTCCACGCCGACGACCTCGATCGTCGCGCCGCCGACGGGAAAACCTCGATCATCGACGACCTCGCCGACGAGCGCGCCGCCGCGCAGGAGCGAAACACGCACCTCGGTCGCGTCGTCGTCGACGGGCACCGCGCTCCGCGGCACGAAGCCCGGGGCGCGCGCGCTGACGGTCGCGTAGCCGAGCGCGATCGGGCCGAGCACGACCACACCTTTTGCGTCCGTGCGACCGTGGATCGGGAAGGGGCTCAGGCCTTCCTCGGCGAGCACGACGCTCGCTTCCTTCACGGGCGGCGCGTCCTCGGACTCGCCGTCGGTCACCTTCACCGTGATCCTTCGGCCTGCGCCGAGCACGAGCTTCACGGGCTTCGTCACGGCGCGTTCGAGCTCGACCCCGAGCTCCGTCGCGCTCACGCGTTCACCGAGCTCGGCCTTCAGATCGTACCCGCCGCGCCGGAGCCCCACGATCCGCGCGACCCCGTTCGCATCGGCGACCGTGCTGCGCGCCGGCCAGAGCCCCGCGCCCCCGCAGAGCACGCGCGCGTAGGGCGCGGGCGTTCCGTCGGCCTCCACGACCGACACCTCGAACGCGCCGAGCCGTTCGAGCTTGATCCGCACGGGAACCGGCCCCGGCAAAACCCCCGTCCGCACGACATCGTCGTACCCGCGCGCCGTCGCGCGCACCGAAAACGGCCCTTGCCCCAGCCGATCGACCCGCGCGCGTCCATCGGCGCCGGTCATGGCCACGAACGGGAGCGGATCGCCGCCCGTGACGGTGATCTTCGCGCTGGGGAACGGCTTCTCGGCCTCGTCGACGACAACGACATCGATCGCCGCGGCCGGCTGGAGCACGAGCCTCACGACGCGCTCCCCGGCGCCGAGCACGACCCGGACCGACCCCCGCGCGCGCCCCTCGGCATACGCGAGGAGCCACGTTTCTCCACGCGGCATGCCTTCGAGCGAAGCGACGCCGTCCTCCCCTGCGCGCGCTTCACCTGCGAAGTACGTGGTCCCGCCCTGGATCGAGAACAGCCGCACGACGGCCCCGGGCAGCGGGCGATCGTGCTCGTCGACGATGGCCACGCGCACATCGGCGTCGCGCGCGGTGAGCACCGCGGGAAGCGCGGGCGCCTGCATGGCGAGGTCGAACGGCGAGAGCCGCGTATCGAAGAGACCCGCCACGTAGAGCAGGCTCACGAGCGTCGCGAGCAGCGCGACGAGCCGCGCGTATCGCGACGGCTTCGGAGCGGGGGGCGGGGTGCTCACGTTGTTCGGTGCTAGCGCGCATGGCGCGAGGGGACCAGCGGCAAGGGCCGGTCGTCAAAGGCCGATCCCGCGCGCGTGTGGTCAGTCCTCTGCCCAGGGATCGAGGATGCGAACTCCCGTGCGACCGATGTCGGTCTCGTTCCGATGACCTCCAACCTGGTCACCCAGGTCGATCGACCCCCTCCACCCCGTCCGCGACCGGCTCGAACAGGTCGATCGACCCCCTCCACCCCGTCCGCGACCGGCTCGAACAGGTCGATCGACCCCCTCCACCCCGTCCGCGACCGGCTCGAACAGGTCGATCGACCCCCTCCACCCCGTCCGCGACCGGCTCGAACAGGTCGATCGACCCCCTCCACCCCGTCCGCAACCGGTTCCAGAAGGTCGATCGACCCCCTACCGCGCGTTCACCTCATCGACGACCGCCAAGATCTCCTCGTCCGAGAGGATGTGGCTCGACCCTTTGGCCTTCTTCAGGATCGCCTCCACGAGCTCCTTCGACGGCTCGATCCTCCGCTGCCGCAACCAGAAATTCACGTTGGAGGCGCCCGACATGTACCCCACGCAGATCTCCTGCTTCCGTCCGAACATGCCCGCCGGCACGCCCGAGTAGATCCGGTCTGCGAGCCACGCGTCGCCCTTGCCTTGCGCCTTGATGATCGCCGCTGCGTGCACGCCCGTCGCCGTGCGGAACGCGTCGCGGCCGACGAGCGGGTAGTTGATCGGGATCTGCCAGCCCACCGCCTCCGCCGCCGTGTTGCAGTACTCCAGCATGTGCGTGAGGTCCTGGTGCTCCAGGAGCCCGAGGAGCTTCAGGTTGAGCAGGATCAGCTCCATCGCCGCGTTCCCCACGCGCTCGCCGATCCCGAGCGCCGTCCCGTGCACCCGATCCGCCCCGAACTCCAGCGCCCACAGCGCGTTCTCCAGCGCGAGCCCCCGATCGTTGTGCCCGTGCCAGTCGATGCGGACCTTTCCGTCCGCGCCATGGCCCGCGATGATCGCCTTCGTGAACGAGATCAGGTTGCGCACGCCGTCCGGCGTCGCGTGACCCACGGTGTCGCAGAGGCACAGCCTCGATGCGCCGTGGTCGATCGCCATCTTGAACAACGTCGCCAGCATGTCTGGCCGCGAGCGCGTCGTGTCTTCCGTCACGTAGGCGACGGGCAGGCCTGCCTTCACCGCCACGTCGATCGCCTCGGCGCTGCGCTTGACGATCGTGTCGAGGTCCCAGTCCTCGGCGAGCTGGCGGATCGGGCTCGATCCGATGAAACAGTAGACTTCCACGGGGATCCCCGCGCGCTGGGAGATCTCGATCATCGGCGTGATGTCGGAGACCACGGTGCGACCTGCACACGCCACGCCGAGCGGCAGGCGGTTGTCCGTGATCTCGCGGCACATGCGCAGGACGTCGTCGAAGGCGCGCTTCGAGCTACCGGGCAGGCCGATGTCCGCGACGTGGATGCCGATCTTGGACATCAGGTGAATCAGCTTGAGCTTCTGCTCGATGTTCGGATCCGCGACCGAGGGGTTCTGCAGACCGTCGCGCAGCGTCTCGTCGAAGAACGTGACGTCCCGGGGGATCAAGCGCCCTTTTCGGCCGATCTCGTTCCAGTCGTAGATGAGGTCGTCGGATCGGAAGTCGGGCGTGGCGCTCATGTGGAAGAGTATAATCGTGTTCGCTCCCGTCG
Source organism: Polyangium mundeleinium (assembly GCF_028369105.1). Lineage (NCBI taxonomy): Bacteria > Pseudomonadati > Myxococcota > Polyangiales > Polyangiaceae > Polyangium > Polyangium mundeleinium. Next base: position 12,857,258 of record NZ_JAQNDO010000001.1, read on the forward strand.
GACGAGGGGACGCGTATTTGCCGCCGCGCGTCGTCTCGCGTCGCGTCCGAAGAGCGGCGACGAAGCGTCCTCGGGAAATAGGGCGCGTATGACGTGGCCCCGGCTCCGTGGCCGGCCTAAGCTCTGCCCCCCGCCATGTCGATCTGGCAATCGCTCCCCGAGTTCGGAACCGGCGTTCTTTACGCGATCCTGATCGCCGCGGCGTACACGTTCGCCGTCGCGCTCGCCTCGAGCACCGGCAGGCCACGCCTGCTCCAGGCAGCTCGGCTGGGCGCGTACGGCACCGTGTCCCTCGTTGGCCTCTCGGTCCTGGTGCTCGCGTTCGCCTTCGTGAGCCACGATTTCCGCATCAGCTACGTCGCTCGGTACAGCGACCGCTCGATGACCACGCCGTACCTCGTCGCGGCGCTCTGGGGCGGCCAAGACGGCTCCCTTCTCTGGTGGCTCTTCCTCACGTCGGTTTTCTCCGCGGGCTGCGTGGCGTGGCTCCGGCGCAAGTACCTCGAGCTGCAGCCCTTCGTGATCGCGACGCTGATGACCATCATCGGCTTCTTCGCGATCCTCATGATTTTCGCGGCGAACCCCTTCACGACGAGCGCGGGTGGCGCGCCGGTGGATGGCAGCGGGCTGAACTACCAGCTCCGCAACTTCTACATGATCATCCACCCGCCGAGCCTCTACATCGGGTTCACGAGCTCGGCGATCCCCTTCGCGTTCGCGATCGCGGCGCTCGCCACAGGAAGGCTCGACAACGAGTGGATCGTGGCCACGCGCAAGTGGATGCTCTTCGCCTGGCTCTTCCTCTCGATCGGCAATGCGCTCGGCATGCTCTGGGCCTACGAGGAGCTCGGCTGGGGCGGCTACTGGGCCTGGGATCCCGTGGAGAACGCGGCGTTTTTGCCGTGGCTCACGGCGAGCGCCTACGTGCACTCGACGATGATCCAGGAGCGGCGCGGGATGCTGAAGGTCTGGAACGTCTTCCTCATCTGCGCGACGTTCTTCCTCACGATCTTCGGCACGTTCCTCACGCGCTCCGGCCTGATCTCGAGCGTGCACTCCTTCGCCCAGTCCGGCATCGGCATCTTCTTCGTCTATTACATGGGCGTGATCGCCGCGGTGAGCATCACGCTCATCGTCTGGCGTTTGCCGAGGCTGCGGAGCGAGGGCGCCTTCGAGTCCGTGCTCTCGCGCGAGGCGGCGTTCGTTCTGAACAACTGGGGCTTCCTGAGCCTGACGGTGTTCATCGCGACGGCGACGACGTGGCCGCGCATCAGCGAATGGCTGCTCAACCAGGAGTCGACGCTCGGGCCGACGTTCTACAACACCTGGATCCCGCCCCTCGCGCTCGTGATCTTCTTCGCCATGGGCGCGGCGCCGCTGCTCGGCTGGCGCAAGACGAGCCCGGAGCTCTTCCTGAAGAGCTTCCGCTGGCCCGTCGCGGTGATGCTCGTCGTCGCCACGATCCACCTCTTGATCGGCAAGCGCGTGAACTACCCGGCGTTCTATGACGCCGCGCCGATCTACGAGGGCGCGCTCGGCCGCGCGCTCGCGTGGCTCTCGGGCAAGCTCCCGTTCGTCACGGTGATGCTCGTCGCGTTCAACATCACCGTCGTCGTGCAGGAGTTCTACCGCGGCGTCGCGGCGCGGCAGCGGAGCAAGAGCGACGAGGGCCTCTTCACCTCGCTCTTCAACCTCGTGGCGAAGTCGCGCCGCCGCTACGGCGGCTACGTCGTGCACGTGGGCATCGCGCTGATGTTCCTCGGCTTCACCGGCCGCGCGTGGGGCGTCGACAAGGAGCTCAGCATGTCGCCAGGCGAGACGGCCCAGGTCGACTACTACTCCATGACGTACGTCGGCCCGCGCATGGAGGTCGACAACGAGAAGCGCATGATCTTCACGGACCTCGACGTGGTCCGTCAGGGCAAGTCCATCGGCCGCGTCACGCCGGCAAAATTCATCTACAAGACCGGCGCCGATCAGCCCTCGACCGAGGTCGCCAAGCACATGACCATCCGCGACGATCTCTACGTGATCGTAGGAATGGTCAACCCGACGACGAAGGTCGCCTCGTTCCAGTTCCACGTGAACCCGCTCGTGAACTTCATCTGGATCGGCGTGGGCATCCTGATCCTCGGCGCGATCGTATCGATGTGGCCCGAGGTCGCGCTGGAGGAGGCGGGCGCGTTCGGCTACATCCGCGCCGCGGCCTCGGTCGCGACGTCCGTCATCTTCGCCCTGCTCCTCGCGGCCGGCCCCTCGCTCGCCTACGGCGGGACGGCGTCCCCGCGTGCCCCGCCTGCGCCGGCGATCGAAGCGCCCTCCCCTGCGCCCCTGCCTGGCGCTGCCCTCGCTCCCGCCAAGTAACTCCGAATGACGACCCGACGAACACCGCTCCACCTCGCGCTGCTCACCGCGGCCAGCCTCGCCGCCGCGTGGCTGACGTTCGATCCGCACCTCGCGCACGGACAGCACACGGGCGGCACGGGGACCGTGTCGATCCAGAACGAGACCGAGCGCCAGCTCTTCTGGAGCCTCATCTGCACCTGCGGCTGCCCGCGCGAGACGCTCGGCACCTGCCCGTGCGACATCGCGCACCAGCGCCGCACCGCGCTGCGCGAGCTGCTCGCCGAGGGCAAGACGGTCGAGCAGGCGCAGGACGTCTACGTCTCGATGTACGGGCCCAAATCGCTCGCCGTGCCGCGCAACCAGGGCGCGAGCCGCGCGCTTTGGGTCGTGCCCCTCACGGCGATCGTGGCCGGGGCCGGGCTCGTGTTCGTCGTCCTGCGACGCTGGCAGCGACGTGGGCTCGCCGCCGCGGCGGCAGGGCCCGCGGGGACGAAGGCCACGACCAAAAACGACAAGCGTGACGCCTACGACGACAGGCTCGATCAGGAGCTGAAGGACCTCGACGACGAATGAGCTCCGAGACCAGCACGGACAAACGCGCCGTGGACAAGCGGGACCGGGGGCTCGGGGGCGTAGCTCCGCGTGCCGGAGCGGAGCCCCCGAACGGCGACCGCGGGCTCGGGGGCGCAGCTTCGCGCGCCGAAGCGGAGCCCCCGAACGTCGACCAGGAGCTCGAGCGCAAGATCGCGGATGCCGTGAAGGTCGGCGTTCCGGCCGTGACGGCCATCCTCGCGCTCCTCGGGGGCATGTTCGTCGACGTGCCCACGGCCATCCTGGTCCTCGCGGCCGGCGTCCTCGTGACGGTGATCGCGAGCTTCTGGGCGAGCCTGCGCACGCTGCTCGGCGAGACGCCGCTCTCCGGCGCCGACGCCTACGCGATCGGCGCTCCGCCTCGCGCCGAGGAGGAGCAGAAGCGCGCCGTGATCCGCGCGCTCAAGGACCTCGAATTCGAGCGCAGCGTCGGCAAGATCAGCGAGGAGGACTATCGCGTCCTCGTCACGAAATACCGCGCCGAAGCCAAGCGCCTGCTGCAAGCCCTCGACCAGAGCGCGGCGCCGGGCCGTGAGCGGGCCGAGGTGCTCGTGCAGCGGCGCCTGAAGCAGCTCGGCCTGCTCGACGACGAGAAGGAAGAGACGGACGAGGACGACGAAGCGGACGAGGCCGCGGAGGCCCCGGCGCCGAAGGCAGAGGCCAAGGCCGCGCCGGAGCCGGCGGCGGCGAAGGAAGAGGCCGACGAGGCCTCGAAGAAGCCCAAGAAAAAGAAGAAGGCGAAGACGCCCGCGAAGGCGACGAGCGACGAGGCCGCCGCGCAGCGCGCGTGTGATGCGTGCGGCACGGAGAACGACGAGGACGCTTTGTTCTGCAAGAAATGCGGCGCGCGCATGGCCGCACCCGAGCCCGCGGAGGAGACCCGCGAGGCGAAGAAGGCCGACGAGGAGGCGGAAGCGTCGTGAACTCGAACCGACGAACCCGCCTCGGGATCCTCGGCGCGGCCCTCACCGTCGCCGCCGCCGCGATCTCGCTGCCGCACGTGGCGACCGCCGCGGGCGAGGACAAGCCCGCGGCGGCGAAGAAGGCCGACGAGGCCCCGAAAAAGCCGGACGCGAAGGCCGAGAAGGACAAGCCCAGCGCGGACAAGCCCGACGCGGGGCCCGGGGATGCGGGCGCGGGGGACGGCGGCAAGACGGCCGGGCCGCTTCCCGCCGGACATCCCGACGTCGGCGAGCTCCCGCCGGGGCATCCGAGCGTCGACGAAGGCGCGGAGGCCGATCCACACGCCGGCGAATCGCCGCACGGGGCGAACCCGCACGGGGATGCGCCGCGCCGCGGCGGAAACAGCGGCTTTTTCGAGGCGCCGCCCGACACCGCGGTCGAGGATCAAACGCTCCCACCGGGCACGATGGTCTTCACGATCCGCGACGCCGACGACCGCCCGATCCCGAACGCGACCGCGATCCTCGGCATCCTCAAGAGCAGCGTGGCGCAAGGCGACAAGCGCGAGCGTCGTGAGATCACGACCGACGCGGAAGGCACGGCGCGGCTCGACGGGCTGCCGGTCGGCGCAGGCACGAGTTACCGCGTCACCACGATGCGTGGCCTCGGCACGTACGCGACGGACGCGTTCGCGCTCTCCGACAAGGCGGGCAAGCGCGTCGTTTTGCACGCTTACGAAGCGACCGACAACGTCGAAGGCGCGCTCGTCGGCGCGCAGGCGTTCGTGTTCGTGTCGCTGCGCGAGGGCGTGCTCTCGGTCGAGCAGCTCTTCAACGTCTTCAACATCGGCAAGGTCGCGTGGGTGCCGGGCAAAGGCGCCGCGCAGGTCGGCCTGCCCGAGGGCTATCAAGCCTTCCGCATCCCCGACGGCATGACCGACGTGCGGTTCATCGACGAGCCCACGAAGGGGCCGTGGCTCTCGGGCACGATCGCGCCTGGTCGGCACGAGGCCTCGTTCAGCTACCAGGTCCCGCTCGACGGCAAGGATCGACAAACGTTCCGCGTCGAGCTGCCGCCGCGCGTCGGCGAAGTGCGCATCTTCTCCGAGGCGAACAAGACCATGGGCCTCCAGGTCGCCGGCTTCCCCGAGGCGCAACGCCAGGCGGGGCGCGACGGACGCAAGGTGATGGTGACGATGCGCCAGGCGATGCAAGGCGAGCGCGGCATCAACGCGCTCGACATCACCATCACGGGGCTGCCCGTGCCCGGAAACACGCGGTGGTTCGCGCTGTTCTTCGCGCTCTCGGCGGCCGGGCTCGCCGCGGCGTACACGATCCGCCAGCGCGCCGAGGGCGCGGTGCCCGACGAGGCGAAGGACGATCTGCTCGAAGCACGCGAGGCGCTGCTCGGCGAGTTCGTCGCGCTGGAGAAGGCGCATCAAAAGGGCGATATCGGTCCGAAGACGTACGGTCGGCTCAAGGCCGCGCTGCTCGACGCGCTCGCGCGGATCGAAGCGCGCCTCGACGAGGTGAAGGCCGCGCGCGCCGAGCAGCGCAGGCGCGATCGGGAAGGTACACGACGACCCCGAGGGGAGGCCCGCGGCGAGGGTGGCTCGGCCTGAGGCGCGCGGGGCGAGGCCGATTGTCCGGACGATCGGCCTCTTCACCCTTTCGATCGGGCTCGCCGTCGCCGTGGTGCTCGTGGCGCGGGATCGCGCTGCGCCGCCGGCCCGGTGCGCGCCCGGGATGACGCCGCTGGGGGCGCGTTGTTGTGGGGAAGGACAAACCCTCGCGGGGGATCGTTGCGTGGGCAAACCGGAACGATGCGCGGCGGGGCTCGTCGTGACGGAGGCCGGGTGCGTGGCCACGCCGCGCGCCGTGGGCATCGCGGCCGGCCTCTTGCGGATCGGGCCGAGTGATTGGGAGGCGCAAGGTCAGGTCACGCCGCGCGCCGTGCCGATGGAGGCCTTCGCTCTCGACGCCTACGAGGTCACGGAGGCACGTTATGCCGCCTGCGTGGCCGCGTCCGTTTGCCCGCCCGTTGCGCTTTCAGGCGAGCCCGGTCGTGCGCTTGCTGGAGTGCGGTTGTCCGAGGCGCGTACGTTTTGCGCGTGGGCCGGCGGCTCGCTTCCAACGCCGGAAGAGCTCGCCTTTGCGGCCGCGGGAGCCAAAGGCCGACGGTATGCTTGGGGCGACACCGGCGCGGTTTGTCGGCGGGCGGCGTGGGGGCTCGCGCGCGGGCCTTGTGGCGAAGGCGCGACGGGGCCGGAGGTCGCGGGCTCGCATCCGGACGGCGCTTCGCCCGAGGGCGCGCACGATCTCGCCGGCAACGTGGCCGAGTGGGCGACGCCCAAAGCGGGCGCGGCCGAGGGCCCGGCGCTCGCCGAGGCGCGGGGCGGGTCGTTCGGCGACGGCGCGGCGAGCGCGCTGCGAAGCTGGAATCGCCTGGAGATCGCGGCGAGCACGCGCTCGGCCGAGGTCGGCTTCCGGTGTGCGTATCCGTTCGCGGCGGCGGCCGAGGGCGGCGCCCTTCCGCGCTGAATCGTGCTCCTTTCGCCATCGAGGCCCTCGTCAAGGGCGCGCGATGGGATAGAGTGCATGCCCCCAAAATGACCGCCGCGATTCTCTCGATCGGTACCGAGCTCACCCGAGGCGAAATCGTCAACACGAACGCGGCGTGGATCTCCGCGGAGCTGACGGCCGCGGGCTTCACCGTGGATGTGATCGACGCGATCCCCGACGACATCGACCAGATCGTCGCGACGCTGCGCACGCTCGCAAAGGCGCATCGGCTCGTCGTCGTGACGGGAGGGCTCGGCCCGACCACGGACGATCTGACGGCGGCGGCCGCCGCGAGCGCCGCGGGTGTGACGCTCGTGCGGGACGAGAGCGCGCTGCTCGCGATCCGGCGACGCGTGGAGTCGCGCGGCAAGACGATGAACGCGGGCCACGAGAAGCAGGCCGATCTGCCGGCGGGCGCGGACGTGCTGCCGAACAGCGTGGGCTCGGCGCCGGGGTTTTCGATCCCGATCGGGGACACGCCGCTCTTCTTCCTGCCGGGTGTGCCGCGCGAGATGAAGCGCATGTTCACGGACCAGGTCTTGCCGCGAATCCGGCCCTCGGCACCGAACAACACGTTCCAGGTGCGCCTGCGGACGTACGGGCTCGGCGAGAGCCTCGTCGGACAGGCGCTCGCGGGCATCGAGGGCACGCACACGGGCGTGACGCTCGGCTATCGGGTGCATTTCCCCGAGGTCGACGTGAAGGTGCACGCGCGGGGCGCCAATCGCGAAGTCGCGCGGGACCTCGCGCTGCGGGCCTCGACCGAGGTGAAGGCGCGGCTCGGCGACGTGGTGTACGGCGAGGGCGACGAGGCGTTCACCGAGATGGTGGGCCGCGCGGTGCGCAGCCGCGGCTATCGGCTGGCGCTGGCAGAGTCGTGCACGGGCGGGCTCATCGCGCACATGCTGACGCGATATCCGGCGAGCGATTACCTCGTGGGCGGCGCGGTGGTGTACGCGAACAGCGCGAAGACGCGGCTGCTCGGGGTCTCGGAGGATACGCTGCGGGGCCACGGCGCGGTGTCGGCCGAGGTGGCGGCGGAGATGGCCGAGGGTGTGCGCCGCACCTGCGAGACGGACGTGGGCCTGTCGGTGACGGGCATCGCGGGCCCGACAGGCGGCACGGCCGAGAAACCCGTGGGCCTCGTGTACTGGGCCGTCGCGCATCCGGGCGGCACGGTCGTGCGGAACAAGGTTTTTCAGGGCGAACGCGAGGAGGTGCAGATCGCGGCGGCGTATGCCGTGCTGGATCTGCTCCGCCGCATTGCGCTCGGTTTGCCCGAGCGGGCGCTGTAACGGGCCCTCAGCGCGCGTCCGAGCGTTTGCCCTTTCGCGAGCAGGGCGGCTCCTCTTCGGGCGGGGGCGCCGGCGGTTCTTCCACGTCACTCGGGTAGATACACGTGTGCGCCCCGAAAAACGGCAGGGGCTCGATCTGCACGGGGGGCATGAGCCCTGGCCGTCCCTCGATGACTGCGGTACCCGCGACCACCGTCGCGGCCGCCACGAGGAAGAACGTGCCCCTCGCGAGCCACACAACTGTGGTCACCTGCCCCGCGATCCATTGGGGTTTCCCGAGCCGCCGACCCACGATCCAACCGCGCAGCGCATGAGCGTGAACCCTCATCCCTTGCAGGACACCTCGCCGCCGCCAGGGTTCCGCGCGCTGCACCACACATCACACTTGACGCGTCTCTGGAAATGGAATGTTGCGGCGCGCCATGCGCCCTCTTTCCAGCTCGTTCGCCCTGGCCACCACGGCCGTGCTCTTCGCCGCCTGTGCGTCCGCGCCGCCGCCCGCGCCGCCCCCGGCCCCGCCGCCGCCCGCGGCGCAGGCCACGCCCTTCACGCCGGCCCCCGTGGCCGCCGCGCCCGAGGCCGCCCCCGCCCCGGAGCCCGCCCCGGCGCCCGCCGAGCCCGCTGCTCCGCCGCCTGCGCCCGCCGCCGAGGCCAAGCCCGCCGAGCCGCCCAAGCCCGAGGGGAAGACCTCGAAGGGCGAGGCCGTGTATTACGACGCAAACGCCCGCGGGAGCTGTTCGCTCACGTTCGGCCGCGACGCCGCCGTGCTCTCCGCGCCGAATGCCGTCTACAACCAGATCCAAGAGTGGGTCGAGATGACGCGCTCGGACGATAACTATTTTACGGCCGCCAAGGGCGTCGGCTCGCCATCCGTGACGCTGCGGATCACCGGGGCGGACGGACAAACCGTCGAGGAGACGGTGGCGAAATGGAAAGACGGCGAGACGTACAAGGGGACGGCGCAGTTCAAATAGACCGCGCGATTCAGGGGAGCGGCAGCAGCGTCACCGTCCAGGTTCGACCATCCGAGCTCGTGTCGATTTCGTCGACCCCGACCGCCACGAAGACGCCGTCCCCCGCCGCCACGTCGGTCCGGCCGTGCTGCTCCTCGGCCGTATGCGTGGGCGTGAACGGCTGGCCATCGACCGATCGATAGAGCTGAAGGCCCGATCCCGCCACGAGGACGCCGTTCGACTCGGCCAAACCATTGCACGGAAAACTCCCGCGCCTCGTGGCCCAGGCCTCCCCCATGGCGGACGTGACGACGTACTTGTCGATGAACGGGTTGTCTTCCAGGCCCCCGATGTAACCGACGCCCTGGAACTGGCCGTCGATGAAATGCAGGCAGTTCACGCCGTGAATGTCGAGAGGATGCTCGGTGAAGGCTTGCGCGTCGGGCGAGACGTACACGCGCGGATCGAAGCTCCAGAAGGCGAACTGGCCCGCGCCGAAGGTGATCTGGTGGAGGACTCCATCCGGGATCGTGCCTGACGGCGCGAAGCTCTTGCCGTCCGTCGAGACGAACGTCTGGCCGCCGTGGTCGATGATCACGAAAAGGCCATCGCCGAACGCAACGTGAGTGAGCGGCTCAGGCGTGGGGAGATCGATGCCCGTCCACGTGACGCCGTCCTCCGAGGAGAGCGCGACCGGACTCGACGGGCCGGTCGCCGTGGGCGAGTGATTGCCACCCACAACGACGAAGACGCCATTGCCGAACGCGACGTCGTGGAGCTCTTGCCTGGGAAGCGAAGCGTCGTGCCGCGTCCACGAACGGCCGTCCGCGGAGCTCATGAGCAAGGGCAGGTTGTCGGCGCGATCGATCTCCTCGTAACCGACCGCCACGAACCGGCCCTCGCCATGCGTCACGGCATGCAGCTCGTAACGCGGGTCCTCCTCGCCGCAGGCGCTCATCGCGAGCGCGAGGAACACGAGGAGCGAGACACGCGAGGACCGGTTCGTCATGCGGCCATGTTACTTCGCCATCTGCCGCAGCACGTACTGGAGAATGCCGCCGTTCAGGTAGTAATCCGCCTCGTTCGGCGTATCGATGCGGGCCGTCGCCGTGAACGTCTTCGTGGTGCCGTCCGCCTTCTTCGCCACGACCTCGAGCTTCTTGAAGGGCGTGACCCCCTCGGCGATGCCCTTGATGTCGAAGGTCTCGCGGCCATCGAGGCCGAGGGTCTGCGCGTCCTCGCCCGCGGCGAACTCGAGCGGGAGCACGCCCATGCCGACGAGGTTCGAGCGGTGGATGCGCTCGAAGCTCTTCGCGATGACCGCGCGCACGCCGAGCAGCTTCGTGCCCTTCGCCGCCCAGTCACGCGACGAGCCCGTGCCATACTCGACGCCCGCGAGGACCACGAGCGGCACCTTCTCCTCGGCATACTTCATCGCCGCGTCGTAGATGCTGAGCTTCGTGCCCGCCGGGAGGTGGAGCGTGTTCGGGCCTTCCTCGCCGCCGAGCAGCGCGTTCTTGATGCGGATGTTGGCGAAGGTGCCTCGCATCATCACCTCGTGGTTGCCACGACGCGCGCCGTACGAGTTGAAGTCGGCCGGCTGGACGCCGTGCTCCACGAGGTACCGCGCCGCAGGGCTCGTCTTCGCGATGTTGCCCGCCGGCGAGATGTGGTCCGTCGTGACGCTGTCGCCGAGGAGCGCGAGCACGCGCGCGCCCACGATGTCCGTGACCGGCTGCGGCTGCTTGCCGAGGTTCTCGAAGAACGGCGGCTTGCGGACGTAGGTGGACTTGTCATCCCAGGAGAAGGTCTTGCCCGCGGGGACGTTGAGCTTCTGCCAGGCGACGTCGCCGACGAGGGCATTGTCGTACCGGGTCTTGAACTGCTCGCTCTTCACGGCCGAGCGGATCGTCTCGCGGACCTCGGCCGCGGTCGGCCAGATGTCGCGGAGGTAGACGGGCGTGCCGTTGCGATCCTTGCCAATCGGCTCGGAGTACGGATCCCAGTCCATGTCGCCGCGGAGCGCGTAGGCGACGACGAGGGGCGGCGACATGAGGAAGTTCATGCGCACGCTCGGGTTGATGCGGCCCTCGAAGTTGCGGTTGCCGCTGAGCACGCTCGCCGCGACGAGGTCGCCCTTCTTGATGGCATCGACGATCGTGTCGGGGAGCGCGCCGGAGTTGCCGATGCAGGTGGTGCAGCCGTAGCCGACGAGGTGGAAGCCGAGCGCCTCGAGGTACGGGAGCAAGCCGGACGCCTCGTAATAATCGGCGACGACCTGCGAGCCGGGCGCGCACGAGGTCTTCACCCACGGCTTGGCGGTAAGGCCACGCTCGACGGCCTTCTTCGCGAGGATGCCCGCCGCGAGCATGACCGCCGGGTTCGACGTGTTCGTGCACGAGGTGATCGCCGCGATGACGACCGAGCCGTGGCGGAGGTTGTACGAGGTGTCGCCCTCCTCGATGGCGACGGGCTTCAAGACCTTGTCGCGGACGAGCATGCGCGCCGCGATGGCGTCGTCCGCGGGCTTGTCGGCGCTCGGCTCGTCGCACCACTTCGCGACGGTCGCCGCGTCGATGTCGCCGAAGCTCTTCTCGATCATCGAGTGCAAGCTCTTGCGATACCCGGTGCGCGCGGCCGCGAGGCGAATGCGATCCTGCGGGCGCTTGGGGCCGGCGATCGAGGGCTCGACGGCGCCGAGGTCGAGCTCGAGCGTGTCGCTGAAGATCGGATCGGGCATGCCGTCGGTGCGGAAGATGCCCTGCTCCTTGCAGTAGGCCTCGACGAGCGCGACCTGCTCCTCGGAGCGGCCCGTGAAGCGCAGGAACGAGATCGTCTCGCCGTCGATCGGGAAGAAGCCGATCGTGGCGCCGTACTCGGGCGCCATGTTCGCGATCGTCGCGCGATCCGGGAGCGAGAGCGACGCGAGGCCCGGGCCGTAGAACTCGACGAACTTGCCGACGACCTTCTTCTTGCGAAGCATCTCGGTGACCGTGAGGACGAGGTCGGTCGCCGTGGCGCCCTCGCGCAGGCTGCCCGTGAGCTTGAAGCCGACGACCTCGGGGACGAGCATGGTGACGGGCTGGCCGAGGAGCGCGGCCTCGGCCTCGATGCCGCCCACGCCCCAGCCAACGACGCCGAGGCCGTTGATCATGGTGGTGTGCGAGTCGGTGCCGACGAGGGTGTCGGGGAAGGCGCAGCCCTCGGCGTCGGTCATGACGGCGCGGGCGAGGTACTCGAGGTTGACCTGGTGGCAGATGCCGGTGTCCGGCGGAACGACGCGGAAGTTCTCGAAGGCCTGCTGGCCCCAGCGGAGGAAGACGTACCGCTCTTCGTTGCGCTGGTACTCGAGCTCGGCGTTGCGAACGAGCGAGTCGCGGGTGCCGAAGTAGTTCACCTCGACCGAATGGTCGATGACGAGATCGGCCGGGGAGAGCGGGTTGATGCGGTTGGGATCGCCGCCCATGCCCGCGAAGGCCTCGCGCATGGCAGCGAGGTCGACGACGGCGGGAACGCCCGTGAAGTCCTGCAGGAGAACACGCGCCGGGTGGAAGGAGATCTCCTGGGAAGGCGCAGCCTTGGCATCCCAGCGGAGCACGGCCTCGACGTGCTCCTTGCGGACGACGCGACCATCCTCGTGACGAAGAAGGTTCTCGAGGAGGATGCGCAGGGAGACCGGGAGGCGCGCGAGGTCGGCGTCACTCGCGAGGGCCCGAAGGCGGTAGATCGTGTAGGACTTGCCCGAAACCGAAAGGGTGCTCTTAGCACCGAAGCTGTCTGCCATGGTCGTCACCTTGGGGGGCGGCACAGAGAGAGGCAAGGGATCCGGAGGCCGCGCGGCGGAAGGCTTCTCAGGAAAAAGGTCCGAGAGCAAGGGGGGAGCGCAGGAAGGTGCGCGTCAGGGGTTTTGCGGAGGCGGTTTGTGCCTGGGGCTGAAGGAGCGGCCCAGGCGGGCACCTGCCCGAACCTCGATCCGTTCGGGGAGGAGGCAGAAGGGGGCTAACGGCCCAGGAACCGCGTCAGGAAGCTGATGGGGTCGACGGAGACCTGAAGGCGGAGCTCGTTGTGGCCGGCGTCTGCGACGTTGCTGTAGATCCATTGATGGGCGACCTCGGCCGCGAGGCTGCCGTTGTAAAGCATGAGGACGAGGCTCGAGCGGGGGCCGACAGCGAAGCCGCCAGCGACGTCGCCAATGACGAGTTTTTCGAGGATGCCGATGGAGGTCTGGTTCGTCCCGAAGAGGGGGCCGACGCCGACGGCCACCATATGCCCAGGGCCCAGGGTGTCGTAGGAGTAGCCAGCCTCGGTCCAGACGGACGTGTAGGAGGCGACGCCTGCGCGAAAGCCGAGTCCAGCGTCGAGGGCGAAGGCGGGCTTGGCCGAGCTTCCGGGGATGAAATGAAAGCTCGCGCCGGGGGAGACGCGCAGGGTGAGCTGGTGCTTGGGCTTGCGGGAATTGGACCCGGCATCGATGTAGTTCGGTGAGCCGTACGCCGGATAGGGCTGCTGGTAGGGGTTCGGCTGCTGGTACGGGTAGGGCTGTTGATAAGGGTAGGGCTGCTGGTACGGGTAGGGCTGTTGATAAGGAGCGGGCTGCCCGTACGGGTAAGGCTGTTGATAGGGGTAGGGCTGCGGAGGCGGATAATACTGCGCTTGGGCCAGGCTCGCGTGGAGGGTCGAAAGGAGGACGGTGCCCACGGCGAGAAGCTGCGTAGAGATGCGCATCGAAGTTCCTTGGTGTGTACCCCGGCGCTTTGCAAGGGGGAGGCCATCGGGGGAGGGCCTGGGGCCCGCGGCGTTTGCCGAGGGACGTGGGCGCGCTGAGAACGGCCGTTTCCATACGGGCGTGGCCGGAATGTCAGGGGGCGGGGATACCGGACGGATGCTAACAGCCCGTGGATCTACGCGCCCCCGATCGCGACCCCAACATCTTGCATTTGATGCGGGTACATCCCGCGCCACGTGGCCCGGGAAAATCGTGCCAACCGCCTCGGCGTGCCCCGTACCAGGGCCACCATGGCTGCCCATATCACCAAAACTGCAAGGGCGGAGCCCTTCCGGGCCGCGGCCAGGGCCCGCGGGGTCCCTGCGCCGAGTATTTGACGTAGCACGAGCCCCAAATTGAGCGCGGCGATATGCGCCAGGTAGCGTTTTCTCACGTTCTCCCGGCCTCTCACTCGCACCCTCCTCATTCCGCCCGTCTCGCATGCGTGGGCGAATGTTCGTTCGATGAGCTCTCCACGTTTGCGTTGAAGAGCGCGCCCCTTCGGACGACGCACGCGGTTTCGGTTCCCGTAAAACGTTTGCTGCATATCCCAGCCCTTGTCCACCCATCTGCGGACGGACTGGATCCTCTCCGGGACGTACGTGCGATAGCCGGACACCTTCAACGATAGAAGCAGCTCGGCCTTGTGATACCCCTTGTCCGCCACGACCTCGATCACGGTGCGCTCGGGCTCCGCGTCGCTGCTGCCGCCCTCCGGAGGCGGATCGTCGTCCGAATCGCGCTCCTCGCTGCTCTTGGCCTGCTCGACATTCGTGCGCGCCTGCTCGAGGCTTTGCGCCATCGTCGCTGGGTCGGCCTCGTTCGCTGAATAGACCTCCGCGGCGACCACGACGCCCGTGCTCATGTCGACGACATGCTCGGTCTTGTAGGCCAATCGCGTGCGGCCATCCTTGAGCTTTGCGATGCGGGCATCTTCGTCGGTGGGGCTTTTCCAGTCGGTATTCGACGTCTTCTTTCCCTTGCGCTTGCGGTCGAGTCGCCGAGCATCCTCCATGGTCGGATTCTCGATGCCTTCCTCCTTCGCCAGCCGCTTGATGTAGTCCGCGTACACCTCGCCCGTCTCGCGCCGCACGATCGCCTTCATCGAGGCGTCCGCGCGGAGATACGTCGAGTCCACGCCCATGACTTTGCCATGGAGGAGCCCGGAGCGATTCACGACCCCGAGCACGAAGGCGAACATCCCCTCGAAAACCTCACTGCCGAGGCGCTTGCGCATCTTGGAAAGCGTCGAATGGTCGGGCACCGTTTCGCCGGGCAACAGCCCGAGGTATTCCCGCAGCGACAGCGAGTCCGAGCAGCGCCACTCGAGCCCACGCTCGGACTCGATCCCCTCGAAGTAGCCGACCAGCAGCATCCGGAAGTAAAGCCCAGGCGGGATCGATGGCCTCCCCGCCGTCCCGTCGGCCTCGAAATACTTCGCGCACGCCGCCTCCATGGCCCGGTCAAACCCGTTCTCGCGAAGAAGCTCGTTCAGCTTCTCGTAGAACCGGTGCCCCGGCGACCGCGGCAGCGAAGGCGCCGCCACCCAGAGCGACGCCTGCTTCTCACGTGTTCGCCCCATCGACATGACGCGGACAAACTACCATCGACGCCAGTTCCTGTCGAGCCTCCTTCGGGATAAGTCCACAGGCTGCTAAGGGGCGCAGTAGCCGAATCCAGGGCCGAAAAGGCGCTCTTCTTTGCAATGGCGGCCCGTGGGGCAATCGACGTCGTCGTGTTCGAGGCGACAGATCGGGACGCGATCGCTGCTGCTGCACGCGTCCGAGCACTCGACAGCCGTGTACTTGAAGGCGACCTCGTCCCACAGGCCGCAACAGACGCCGCCGAGGTGCGCGCAGTCGTCGGGACCATCGCACGGGATCGCGAGGGAGATGCAGGCGTCCGCGGCCGTGCACGCAGTGGTGGGGGCGCTGCCCTGCTCGACGCAGCAGACCTCGGAGGAGCCGCAGGTGTCGTCGCCGCAGCGGACCCCATGGCCTTGCGCCGAGCCGCCGCCGCCCGCGTGGCCCGTGGGCGGCTGGTAGTCGCCGAGCCAGCACGCGCTCGCCGCAGAGATGAGGCCCACCACCATCGATGACAGAAGGATCCTCGTGCGCACCATGCCACGCCAGGATGGCACGGCACGGCGTGATCGCGGAAGATCGCAAGGGCTCGCCCCGCACGCTTTCGTGCGGAGCTTACCCTTCGCCTCGGGCGCGCGTGAGCCCGTCGAGCAAGCGCCCGTGCGCGAGGTCCGATGCGGCGCGTACGTCGGACACGCCGAACGGAGCGAATGCGCCGGACATGGCGAGCACCGCGAGGCCCTGGTGCATTGCAAAGACGGGGATCACGTAGGAGAGCGCCTCGCCTTCGCCGAAATACCCCGCCGCCTGGGCCTCCGCGATGTAGCGATAGAGGAGGCCGAGGCTGCGCTCGCGGCCGTTCACGAACGCAGGGTCGTTCGGATCGGCGTCGGCGGAGAACATCGCCTGGAAATACCCGGGGTGCTCCATCGCGAAGCGCACGTACGCATGCGCGGCCGCGAGGAAACGCGCGCGGAGGTCCGGGCCCGCCGCCGTGAGCGCCGCGTCGACCGCGTCCGCGAGGCGATGCGCCCCCTCGGCCGCGAGCGCCGTGAGCAGCGCCCGCTTGTCCGCAAAATGCCGGTACGGCGCCGCATGCGAAACGCCGACCCGACGCGCGAGCTCGCGAAGCGTGAACCCCATCGGCCCATGCTCCTCGATGAGCGCGAGCGCGGCCTCCCGAAGCGCGCGAGGCAGATCCCCATGGTGGTACGGGCGAGGCGGCGGACGTCGAGGCACCTCGGGAGCCTACCACGTCCGCGGCGCATGTTGACGATCGCAACATTCCATGTTGACGGTGGAAACTTCAGGATGTTGCCGCTGTCTACATGGGCACGACCGGAGAGGAACCCCGGTCCCCGGAGGGAACCGTCATGATCAAAGGAACCGAGAACGTCCTCGAAGCCCGCCTGCTCGCGTCCGTCGCCCGCGTGCGCCCGATCGCGGAGGCCCACGCGGACGCGTCGAACGAGGGCGCGACGCTGCACCCGGCCGTGGTGGACGTGATGAAGGCGGAGGGGCTGTTCGCGCTGGCGGCGCCGAAAGAGGTCGGCGGGCTCGGCGCGGACGGGCGGACGCAGTTCGTGGTGTACGAGGCGATGGCGCACGCGGACCCGTCCGCAGGCTGGGCCCTGATGATCGGGGCGATCATGAACGGAATGATGGGCGCGTACCTACCGGAAGCGGCGACGCGGGAGATCTTCGCCGGTGGAATGCCGACGTCGGCCGGGCTGCAGGTGCCGATGGGGAAGGCGCAGCGGGTGCGCGGCGGGTTCGAGGTGACGGGGCGCTGGGGTTTCGGGAGCGGGATCCGGCACGCGAGCTGGGTGTACACGGCCGCGATGATCGAGGCGCCGGGGCAGGCCGGGCCGCCGTCGTTCGTGCAGGTCGCGGTGCCCGTGTCGCGCGTGACGATCGAGGACACGTGGAACACGGCGTTCCTGCGCGGGAGCGGGAGCAACCATTACCGCATGGAGGCGGTGTTCGTGGACGAGTCGTTCACGTGTTCGTATCCCGGCGCGGCGCGGAAGCGCGGGCAGGCCTATTTCGAGCTGCCGTTCATCGCGCTCACGGCGCCCGGGCACATCGGCTTCGCGCTCGGCGTGGCAAGGCGCGCGCTCGAAGAGATCGCGATCGTCGCGCCGCGCCGGATCAAGGCCTGGAACAGCGAGACGCTGGCGGCACAATCGAGCTTCCGGGTGGAGCTCGGCCGAAAGCGCGCGGCCCTCGACGCGGCGCGGGCGCTCGCGCGCGAGGTGATGGAGCTGTCGATGCAAAAAGCCGAGGCGGGGGCGCCGCTTTCCCCCGAGGATTGGGCCGCGGTGCGGGCCGCGACGACGTATACGACGGAGGTCGCGGCGGACGTCACGTCGTTCGCGTTTCGGGCGGGCGGGTCGAGCGCGATTTATGCGGGTACGGTGCTGGAGCGGTGCTTCCGGGACATTCACGCGGCCGCGCAGCACATCGCCGCGACGGACGATTCGTACGAGTACGCGGCCCGCGTGGCCATGGGCGAAGCGCCGTTCAATCTGCTGCTCTTGCCGCGGGATTCGGCCTAGAAACCAGCGCCGAAGCTGATGTACCCGAACGGCAGGACGCCGACGGCGCCCGGATCCGGATCGTCGCCGAAGACGTTGAACCCCGGGCCCACGAGCGCCATCGCGCCGACGCGGAACTGAAAACCAGCGCCGTCCACCGGGTGCAAGCGATACCCGACCATGAGATTGCCATACGCGCCGATGCCCGAGCCCGACGCGCTCGAACCGAAGCTGTTCGACGCCTGCGCCGTCGCATACGTGACTGAGACCCCACCGCCGAGCTCGAGCGCGTGCTTGCCGCTGCGAACGCCGAGGTAGCTCGCCGTGATGGGGAAGGTCAAAAGGCTCGCGCTCGCGCTCGCCGAAGAGGACCCCGACGAGACCGTCGCCCCGATCGAGATGTAGCTGAACCCGACGCGCACGCCGAGGTCGTCGATGACGCGGCGCTCATAATTGATCGAGTACCAGAGCCCAGCCCCGAGGCCCTCGGCATAGACCGAGTTCGGCGCGGGTTTGTCCTTCGTATCTTCTTCCTTGGGCTCGGCCTTCGCCGGCGCAGCCTGCGCAGGCGCGGCAGGGGCCGCCTCGGGTGCAGCAGCCGGCTGCCCCTCGGGCGCGGGCGGCGCCGCCGGGTCGCCCTGCGCGAATGCAGCGCTCGGGGCGAGGAGGAGAAGAGCGCTTGCCGCAATGCAATAAGAAATCCTGGCCATGGGACCTCCCTGAAGAACAAGGGTGAATCCCCCAAAAACATGAAATGAAGCGCTCCTGTCAAGCGAAAACGGCCGTCTTGGACACGCGATCGGCCGAATGCGTTCCGTTGCTTTTATTCAATCAAAGATCTGCGAAAAGTTCTGCGCGCCCTTGGCGCGGCATGTCATAGGTGCGGGTTCACAATGCAATCGTGGGTGACGGGTCCCCCCGAACCCGTCACCCACGATTGGCCTCGACGCTCGCGGCCGGCGGGCCCCCCCGAACCCGCCACCCGCGAGGGCCGCGAAACTCAGCCCCGCGCCCGCTGCTTGCGCGGCGCCGGCGCCGCCTGGCCCCGCGTGTTCCCGCCGCGCGCCATCCCCTTCTGCGCCCCACGCGCGCCCCCGCTCTGCGCGCCCCTCTGCGCGCCCCTCTGCGCGCCCCTCTGCGCCGCAGGCGCGCCCGCACTGCCGCGCTGCGACTGCGACTGCGTCCGCGACGCCCCCTGCCCCCGCGCCGCCGGCGCCTTCTGCGACGCCGCGCTCTTGCGCGCTTGCGTCCGCGCCGCCCCGCCCGCCACGGCGCCCGCGTTCCGCTTCTGCGCGGCCGCCGCGCCCCGCTTCGCCGGCGCCGCCTTCGCCGCGCCCCGCTGCGCCGCACCCCGCTGCGCCGCGCCACGCTTCGCCGCGCCCGCCGCCCGCTTCGGCATCGCCTGGCGCTTCGCCGGCGCGCGCTTGCGCGGCGCCGAAGCCTTCTTTGCCCCGGGCGCCTGCGCGGCCACCTGCCGCGCCGCGATCCCCAGGCTGCGCTCCAGAATCGGGCGGTGCCCCTCCGCGACGCGCTCCGAGAACCGCACCGAGAGCCGCTCCCCGAGGTGCTCGAGCTGCTCACGCTCCATTTCCCCCTCTGCCTGGGGCAGGAGCTCGCTCTCCTCCTCCTCGACGTGGTTCATCACGATGTCTTTGAGCGCGCCGAGCTTGGCCGAGAACGTCTCGTCGCCCACGCTGACCGACATCAGCCGATAGAGCGCGAAATCCGCCACCGCGTGCTCCTCGAAGGCCTCGCGGATGCGACCGCTCGGGCCGAGCGCCTCCATCGCCGCCGGATAGAAGATCTCCTCCTCGATCGCCGTGTGCGCCGCGAGCGCGTTGGCGAGCTCCTCGCGGAGCGAGGCACGCTCGTCCTCGTCCTCGGCGCCCTCGATCTCGCGGAACAACTCTTCGACTTCGCGGTGATGCTGCTTGAGTAGGTCGGTCGCCTTCATGTCGAGCTCCTCAATCCGTTCCTTCTCGGCGTGCCGCGCCTCGCCGAGGCGCCGCCCTTCGTGCTCGCGGCTCCTTGCGCGTGGCATGCCAAGGCCCCGGAGGGCTGCAAGAAAAGCGAGGGACGGACGGCGAACATCCCCCGAGCGCGCCCCGACGGAAGGCCGCGACCCGAGCGAAAGCACGAGCAAAACGAGGCAACGAGCCGAGCCTGCGCCGCGCGCGGGGCACACGCCGCGGAGGCTCGTGCCCCGCTCGTGCCGCGCGCTGGCAGGCTCGAAACGACGAGCCGCGACCGCGCGCGGCCGGCGCAGTCGATCGTGGCGGGTGGCACGGAGGTGCGCACCCGGGGCGATCGCGCGGGACGCGCGCGGGCAACAAAGGAGCAGGCGGCTAGGGCGCGGCCGGCGCCTCGCCCTCCACGAACACGAACGACGGGGGGTGGGTCGAGACCATGCGGTTCACCACGCCGTTGTAGTCTTGCGCGCCCGGTCCGATCACGAACGGATCGACGCCGGCGTCGATCGCCGCGCCAAAATCCACGGCGGAAAACCAGGATGCGACGTCGAACTGGACCTCGATCCGCGAGGTCGCCTCGGTGACCGTACCCTCGACCTTCGTGGTTGGCACGGCGCGCTGGCCCTGAAAGAGCGGCGTCACGTCGATGTCCGCCTCGAACCGGACGGACGTGCCGGCGCGGCTCGCCACGCCCCGCACGCGCGCCGAATGCCCGCCCGGCGCCTCGGGCGAAGCCGTGGCCTCTTGCTCCGGCAAGAACCAGTGAATCCCGTAATCGTACGAGGCGCTGCGCACGTCCCCCGCGAACCCCGCGTACGTGCCGAGCGGCGTCTCCCCTTCCGCGAGGGCATCAATTGCCGTGATGCGCCGGATCTCCCCGACCGCCGCGTCGCAAAGCGTGGCCGAGCCCGAGGCGCTGGCGCAAAAATAGGCCGGCCCAAAGGCCACGCGCGCCTCGTCCAGCGTGACGGTCACGTCGTCTACGACGAATTCCTTCGTCGCGGGCGAGGTAAAGAGCGCCGGGAACGAAACGTCGGGCTGGCCGGTGCTGCTGCCGCAGCCGGCGAGGACGAGGACAAACGGGAACAACGAGCGCAGAAGACATCGCATGGCGGATCGAAGGCTCAAAGGTAAAAGGTCAAATTGCCGAGGATCGTGAGCGGCGACCCGGCGGAAATGTGGCGCGCGGGCAGATGCGAGGGGATGTCGCTCGTCCGCCAATCGGAGACGAAGACGTACTCGGTGTCCGCATAACGCACGTTGAAGAGGTTCGTGGCGTCGACGCCGATCTCCACGAAATCGCGGCGCAAGCCGAGCGAAGCGTCGACGACGAAGACGGTGCGGGCCTCCTGGGCATACGGCAGCGGGCGCGGCGACAAGAACGTGGCGCCGTACCCGGCGCGGGCGACGAGGGGTTTGCCGCGGAGCGTGCCCAGGGCGCGGCGATAGGAGACGTCGGTCCGCACGACGACGGGCGGAACGTAGGGGAGCGATTGGCCCTCGACATAGGGCGGCGTGGGGTTTTCCGGGGTCGGCGGCGGCGGGGAATCGAGGGTGGCCCGGACGAACGTGGCGCTGATCGAGGCATTAAAGCCGGTCAGCGGATTGGCCTGGAGGTAGGCGACGAGGCCGCGGCGGGTGGTCGGGCCGATCCGCTCCAGCCGGCCTTCCTCCGCGTCGAAGGCGAGGTCGTAGGAGAGGCGGGTCTCGTACGCGACGAGGGTGGCCGAAATGCGGGCGGGTTCGTATTGATACCGCGCGCCGGCCTCGTAGCTATGCACCGTGGCGAAGGGCGCCTGCTCGCCCTCTTCGAGCTGCCGGGCCTGCGGCGAGCGATACCCGCGGCCATAAGCAGCGAAGAGGCGCAACGAGGGCAAGGGATCGACTTCGAGCGTGGCGCGCGGGCCCCAGGCGATGCCGGCGGCGGTGCGACGATACCCGATGAAATGGGTTTCTTCGCGGAAGGCGGGGACCTGGTTGCCGAGGCGGTCGTCGATGTCGAAGGAGATGAGGTCGGCGCGGAGGCCGCCGCGCAAGCGCGCCCAGCGGGAAAACGTGAACAGGGCGTCGGCGAAGGCGCCAATGCGGAGCGAGCGGACGGTGGTGTCGACGCGGCGATCCCAGGTCTCGTTTTGCGGGGCTTCGAGGAGGTTCTGCGCCTGGTCGATGGAATGGGCCTCGGCGTCCGCGCCGAGCGTGAGCTGGGCCTTGAGCCAGGAAGCCGCCTCGTACCGGCGGGTGCGATACGAGGCGCGGGCGCCGAAGCCGCCGTCGTCGTTCGATTGCTCGATGAGGTCGCCGCGGCCGGCCCAGGTGGGCCGGAGGCGCGAGCGCTGGGTGTAGCCGGTGAAATTGAGGCGACTGCGGTAGGTGGCATACGCGCCCCACAGGCCAAAGGAGGCCTCGGAGCCGTCGTCGCCGGTACGCTGGAGGGAAAAGCTCGCCTGCGTGCGCGTGGCGGCGGCGGATTGCGAGCGGGCGGAGGTGTCGGGGTAGGCGCCGTAGAAATCGACGACCCGGCGGTCGATGTCGTCCCGGCGGAGGACACCCGCGACGGTGGAGCGAGCCCCATACGAGGAGAGGTGGACGAGGGCGGAGAGGTCGCCCGGCAGCTCGAAACGGTATTGCCCCGTAAAACCGCCCGTGATGCTGCCGCGCACGCCATCACCAAAACCGTCCGTCGTACGCACGACGGCCGCGCCAAACGTCTCCTCGGATTGGCCGGCGGGCGCGAAGATGGCGACGAGGCGCTTCGTGTCGAAGGAGCCGTACGACGCGGTGGCCCGGACGCCGCGCTCCTCGACGCCGAGGTCGAAATCGACGCTGCCCGCGACGGCGAAATCCCCCTGGTGTGGATCGTAGACGCCCTCGAGGACGCGCAAGCTGCGCACGGTCTCGGGGATCAGAACGTTGAGGTCGGCATACCCCTGCCCGTGAATGTGGGAGGGCTGATTGAGGGGAATCGTGCCGCCGACGGTGAACTGGATGTCCTGGCCATGATCGGCGTCGAAGCCGCGGAGAGACACGCGCTGGGCGACGGCGTCGCCTTCGGGGCGCATGACGTGAAAGCCGGGCGCGGACTTGATGAGGTCGGCGGTGGTCGGCCGCGGGGCGCTGTCGAGGACGGCGCGGCCGAGGCGAAAGTCGGAGGCGCCGCGGCGCGGAGGGTTCGGCCGGCCCTGCACGTGAATCTCGATGGGCTTGCCCGGCTCGGCGACGGCGTGCGGCAAAGCGAGGCCCGAGTCGAGCTCGGCAGGTTGCTCGCCGTGCGAATGCGTGTGCTTGTCCGGGGGCGGCTTGTCCGCGGGCGGTTTGCCCGGGGGCGCGGGCGGGCCGGGCGAAGGGGCCGGGCCCGCGTCCGTGGGCGGAGTGTCGGTCGGCGCGCCGGGCGGGACGGGGACGGGCGGATGCGGCTCGGGCGCGAAATGGAAGGGGACACGAATGCGGGCGCGGATGGGGACGCCGTCGCGTGTGGCGGGGCTGAACCGCCAGCGACGAACGGCGGCGAGGGCCGCGGCGTCGAAGGCTTCCCCGCCGGAGACGGCGATCTGTGCGTCGCCGACGGTGCCGTTGCGCTCGACGGTCACGAGGACCTCGACGGTGGTGTCGACGCCCTGCGCGAGCTTGTCCGGGGGATAGACGGCGTCGACGTGCTCGACGACCGTCGGAAGGGTGACGTTGGCCTGGCCGGCCGGCGCCTTGGGGGCTTGCGGCTGGGCAAACGCGGGCCGCGCGGCGAGGAGGCCCGCAGCTAGGGCGATGGCGTGTGACCATCGAGACAAAACGAACCTCAACCGATCCTCCGTCGGGCCCCTTCAGAACGGTGCTTTACACGCGGAGGGCGGGGAGCGGAAGCGGGAAGCGGGGTGGTGCGGCGTGAAATGTCATGGGGGGACAGCGATGAGACACGCCAGGTCCAGATTCGGAACACTCACCTGTGTGCCACAAGTTCGGCAAGGTTGGTCACGTTTGATCAGCTCATCTTTTCGACCTTCGCAGAGGCGATAACCCTGCTAAGAGGGATCCCGACGGACGTTCTTCCTGAACGTTTTTTCCGTGAGCCAACCCTGACGGCACGGTCATCCTCGTATGAACAGCGTCTCTCCGGCACGCCCGTCGCTCGATCCGAACCGGCTCGAAATCCGGCTGCTGGACGAAGCGGTCATTGATGACGCGCAAGGGTTTTCCTGCGGCGATAGCGATCTCGACGAGTTCCTGCTCGTCGAGGCAATGCGCCTTCAGGTTCGGCACATCGTTCGCACGTACGTCGCATACTACGAGGGCTGTCTCGTCGGCTTCGTCTCGCTGATGACCGACTCCGTCACCCTGGAGACGAAGGAGCGAAAGCTCCTCGCGCTCGGTCACCACGACCACCCCGTGATCCCAGCTCTAAAGATCGCGCGTCTCGGCGTAAGCACGAGTTTTCGCGCTACCCATCGCGGCTGCGGAGAATCGCTCGTCCGATTCGCCTGGGCCATGGCGCTCGAATCATCCGAGCGCGTCGGTTGTCGCCTGCTAACGGTCGATGCGTACGAGGCGTCCGTGCCGTTCTACGAACGGCTCGGTTTCCTCAGGAACCGCGCCAAGGAGTACCGGGAACGACCCAACACGAGCATGCGGCTCGATGTCCACGCGCCGCGCCCCCCGTCTTGGCTTAGCGAGCCGACGGCTCCTTTGGGGGGCGACGCGAAAGAACCTTCGGACGCTTAACGTCCGCAAGATAGCGCTTCGCCGCTTCCAGCCGCTTTTCGACCTCCTCCGGGGAGGCCACCTCTTCCAGAGACGCGAGGAGCTCCTCGGCATCCTCGCCGGAAAGGGGCGGAGTCGGCTCGATCGGACGCGCCATAGCTTGGGGCATCATGGGCGGTCTTGGCTTCACCGTCAATCAGAACGTCGGCCACGACTCCGCGACCTTACCTCCATCACTCGATCGTCCCCCACACGCGCAGCGCCGCCGCCGTGTCCGGGTCGATCGTCGCCGGCTCCCGCCTCTGCAGGCCCGCGCGGGTCGCCTGATCGCGCGCCATGATCCGGCGGAAGAGCGCCTGCGCCGCGAGCGGAAGGGTTTCGCGGCGGTTGAAGGCGCAGGTCGGGTCGAGCTCGAGGTCGCAAAGGAACGGCGCGGCGTCGTAGCGGCCCGTCATGATGAGCTCGCCCCAGCGGGCCGAGAAGCGGTCGTCGAGCGTGGCGATCTGCGGCTCGAAGGAGGAGTCTTCGAGGCCCGAGGCGACGGCGGAGAGGTCGCGGCCGAGGCCCGGGCGGGAGAAGGAGATGCCGAGCGCGGAGAGCGTCGTCTGGCTGAGGTCCCACATCTCGGTGGGGAGGTTGACGTGGGCGCCGCCGTACCGGGCGTCCGGGAAGCGAACGTAGAGCGGCAGGGAGAGGTGGGGCTCGGCGAGGCCGTCGCCCTCGGCGTAAAGCGCGCCGGCGCCGGCCGCGACGTCGCCCGTGACGACGAAGACGGTGCTCTCCCAGACGCCAGCGGTCTTGAGAGCGGTCACGAGGCCACCGAGGGCGCGGTCCTGCGCGGCCATGGCGGCGCCTTCGAGGGCGCGGATCCGCTCCTGGTCCTGCGCGGAGAGGGCGTCCTTCTTGTCCTTCTTTTTCCGCAAGGTCGCGAGCTGCTGCGCCCCGCGGCGTGGCTCGATGACGCCGGTGTAGGAGCTCGGCGGGAGCTGCGCTTGCTCCTTCGGCGAGACGTCCCAGGGCGGATGTCCGCCGCGGGCGTGCACGACGAGGAGGAGGCGCGCCTCGGGCGATTGGCGGAGGACGTCGGTGAGCCAGGTGGCGGCGGCGTCGAGGGGCGCGGTCGCCGGGTCGTTGCCGTAGGGGGGATATTCGGCGAAATGCTCCCAGCCCTCGCCGAACCCGAAGGATTTGAAGGTGGCCGGGACGCCGGTGAACATGGCCGCGCGAATGCTGGCGTCGTGGGCGACGGCGCCGAGCGTGGTGTTCGAGGCCGGCATGCGCGCGCCGAAATCGGTGAGGGTATGCGCCCGCGGCGGCATGGCCGTCAGCAGGGAGCCAACGACGCTGCCCGGGAAGGTGGTCGGGGCGCGGTGGCGATGGAAGGTGGTCGCCGTGAGCGCGAGCTCGGAGAGGGTCGGGAGCAGCGGCGTGGGGCCCGCGTGCCACGGCGGGAGGCTGTCGCGGTCGAGGCCGTTCATGACGACGACGACGACGGCGCGGGCCTTGGCGGTGGCCGGCGGAGGCGCCGCAGGCAGGACGAGGACCGGATCGCCGAAAAGGACACGGGCGCCCTGGGGCGTGCCCTCGGCGCGGAGCTCCAGCGTGGCGAGGGGGCCGCCCTGGGGGTCGAGCGGGAGGTCGACGTCGGTCCAGGTCGCCTTGTCGCCGCCGGTGAGGTGCTGGGTGAGGACGTCGACGGGCTTCTGGCCGTCCCGAAGGAGGCGCACGCGGGCGTCGGCCTCACCGGGGCCGAGGACGCCGACGGAGGTGCGGAGGCGAGCGCCGGGCGGGAGGCGGAGGGTGCAGCGGACGGCGCCGGGGCCGCGGAGGGCGATCGAGCGGTGCGGAACGCCGGAGAGCGCGGCCTCGCGGAGGATGACGTCCCGGAGGGTGGGCGGGCCGTAGGTGGCGGTGCTCTCGTCGGGGACGCCGATGCGGATCCAGTCGAGGTCGACGAGGGGATCGCCGCTCTTGGCGCGGCCCATGAAGCGGAAGGTGAGGGTGTGGGGGCCGGGGTCGACGGGGAGCGAGGTGGCCCCGGTGGTGGCGATGCGGATCTGGCTGCGCTGGAAGTTGAGGGTGCCGAGGGGCTGGTCGTCGAGGGAGACGGTGGCGGCGCGGGCGCCGAGGCCCATGGAGCGAGCGGCGACGAAGATGGGGCTCGCTTCCGGCAGGACGAAGGTGACGCGCAGGGTGCGGTTCGAGATGCGCATCCAGGTGGAAGCGTCGTGCTCGATGGGATCGATGCCCCTCGGGGCGACGCCGGTCCAGGCGAAGCGGCCGACCATGGCATCGGTGCCGGTGTCGAGGAGCAGGCCGCGATGTTCGAGGTCGCAGCCGGGGAGCTGGTCGACGAGGTCGGCGACGATGCGGGCGGGCGCAGGCGGCTGCAGGGCGGCGGCGCTGGTGGTGGGCGCGGGGGTCCCCTGCTCCTGGCGTTTGCCGGAGCTACAGGCGCTCACGCCGAGGGCGACGGCGAGGAGGGACGAGAGGACGATCGGGGCGGAAGGCGTCAACGCGACCAGGGTGGCGCGATGCGGAGGCGCGTCAAGCGGGCTTGTGGGGGGAAGACGTAGGAGCGAGGTCACCAAGAAGGGGCTTCGCGACCGCCGCGAAGGTGCCTCGTGACGCGCGTGCGCCCGCCGCGGGCGCCGCGACGGCGTCGGTGGAGCTACGGGGGAGGTGTTCGAGGGCCGGGATGCCGTCGAGAGGGCGAGGGGATCGCTTCGCGGGGGTCGGGATGCCGTCGAAGCGGCGACGAGGTCGCTTCACGACGGTCGCGATGCCGTCGAGGCGGCGACGAGGTGGCTTCGCGACGGTCGCGGAGGCGAGGCGTAAGGTACGGAGCGGCTTCGCGAGCGAGTTGCCGTGCTGGAAGCGGAGCCTTACCGCGACCAGGGGGGCGCGATGCGCAGGCGCGTCAAGCGTCCTTCCTTGACGAGGGCGAACCGGACGCGCTCCTCGCCGCGGAGGCGGACGCGGATCTCGTACGGGTCCTTCTTGGGGGCGAGCTTCGACTGGACGATCGGCCCGGTCCCGATGAGCTGGCCGTCGACGAAAATCGAATCACTCGGCCCGGCCACGACCTCGAGGAGACCCTGGCCCGCGGGGACCTTGTCCTCGGCGCGGAGAGGGAGATCCTGGGGCATGACGGGGAAGTCGGCGGTGTCGCCCTCGCGCCGGTCGCGGGGGGTCGTCGCGGCCGCGGCAGGCTCGGGCGTGGGCTCGGGCGCGGGTGCGGCCGCGGGCAGGCCTTCCGCGGTGACGGTCGGGAGCGCCGCGGGCGCGGGCGCCGGGGCGACGCGCTGGTGCGCGAGGCGGCTGCCAACGGCGAAGACGGTGCCGGCGACGGCGAAGAGGATCCAGGCGCTGACGCGGGTGCGCGAGCTGCCCTCGCGGCGAGAGGGCGGCGCCCCGTCGCGGCTGACCTTTTCGTTGCGGCGGAAGCGGCTCGGGCGGCTCTCGACGTCGGGATCGAGGGTGCGAGCGCCGGGCGCGTGGGCCGAAGGCAACGCGGAACGCGGAGGCGGCGGGAGATCCTCGACCGGCGGGGGGACGAGGGTGCCGAGCGACGTCGGAATGGGCCGCGCCGACGGGAGGGTCGAAGCACGCGGCGCGGGCGCGGCGGCGGGCGCGGCGGCGGGCGCAGCCATGGGCGCGGGCGCGGGCGCGGCGGCGGGCGCGGTGATGACCGCTGGCGCGAAGAGCGGCGCCGGGGCGGCCACGGCCACGGGCGCGGGCGTGAGCACAGGCACGGACAGGCGCTCGACCTTGCGCGGGGCGACCGGGCCCGGCGTGGGCGAGGGCTGCTTCACCGCAATCAACTGCCGCAGTACGTCGAGCGTCGGCTCCTCGGTGGGCATGTGCGCGAGGTCGAGGACCGAGCCGACCTCGACCGAGAGGACCTCGTCCGGCTGGAGCGAAAGGATCGACGGGGCCGGCGAGACCTCCTCGCGGGCGAGGACCGGGCCGGGCGTGGCCGAGCGGTCGATGATCGCGGAGATCGGCTCCGGCGTGCTCGGCGCAGGCTCGGGCAGGATGTCGGCGAGCGCCGGGATGAGCGCCGGCGGCGGCGGACGGCGCACGCCGCGGAGCCGCTCGGACTCGCGGTGCACGGCAGGCGTGAGCAGATCCGCGCCGGCCTCGCCGACGACGGCGGTGATCGCGCCATGGGCCGCCGCGTCGCAAAGGACGTCCTCGACGAGGTGCGCGGCAGCCTTGCCGTTCGCGACGAGCGCGCGGGGCGAGGCGCCGGCCGCGATCGAGCGCAGGAGCGAGCGCAAGGGCTCGGGGGTCGCGTGCTCGGCGGGGCCGAGGAGGTCGAGGTCGATCTCGACACGCTCGACGGTCATGAGCGAGGCGCCCGAGAGCAGGCGTTGCGCGGCGCGGGCCGAGGCGATCGGCGCGACGAGCTGCTCGGCGAGCGAGCCTTCGAGGTCGGGACGCGCACCGGAGACACGCGCGGCGTCGTCGTCGACGGGCGCGACGACGAAGCGGCCGGCGCCGAGGCCGAGGAGGCGCGCGAGCACACCGGGGCCACGCTCGAAGGAGCCGTCGGCCGTGGTGCGCGTGGCCCGCACGGGGCGGCCTTCGCGGATCTCGACTTCGTAGAGGTAGAGCGCATCCCGCACGGTGAGCGTGGAGGCGGGCCGGTGCGCACAGGCGAGCGCGAGCAGGGTGCGGGGCGTGAGGCCGTCGACGCGGCCGCGAACCTCGCCGCCTTGCGCGAGGCGCTCGGCGACGCGCAGGCGGGGGCGCAGGATCTCGCAGAGGCGCTGGACGATCGCCGAAGCGCTCGCCTCCTTGCGGAGGTAGCCGTCCGCGCCGGCGCCGAGCTCGCGCACGCGCTGGAGGAGGTCCTCTTTCCAGGAGAGGAGCACGACGGGGACGTCGCGGAGCGCGAAGTCACGCTTGAGCGCGCGGCAAAGGGCAAAACCGTCGAGGCCGGGCATGACGATGTCGCTGACGACGAGGTCGGGCGCGACCTCGCACGCGAGCTCGAAGGCGCGCTCGCCGTCGTGGGCCTCGTACACGGTGGCGCCCGCGGCGCGCAGGACGCCGGCGAGGAACCAGGTGACGGCGGCGTCGTCGTCGGCCACGACCACGCGGAGGCGATCGAGCGTGGGCACGCGCGCGCCGCGGGCCTCGCCGAGCGCCCGCACGCGCGTCGCCTTGCCCGACTGCTCGGGGCCACCGAGCCACGGCGCGAACGGGAGCGCGCCCTCCGGCCCGCTCGGCGAAAACCGCACCTTGCCTTGCGACTCGATGGTGACGAGGTCCCGGATCCGCGCGACCGCGCCCCAGAGCGCGGCGAGCACCTGGCTGCCCTCGCCGAGCTCGATCCGCGTGCCACGGGCGCGCGCGTCGGCCGCGTCGCAGAGGCCACGACGCAGCTCCTCGGCGAGGCGCGCGCCGAGATCGTCCAGCGTGACCTCACCGATCGGCGCGCGGGCGATCTCGCGACGCACGTAACTCGCGGCCACCTCGGCGCAGGCCTTCCGCAGGGCGTCCGGCGAGACGGGCTTGGGCAAGGTGCGCGCGACGCCGAGCGCCGCGTAGAGCGCAGCGTCGTCGGGCCGGGAGAAGCGGCCGAAGAGGAGGATCGGCACCCCCTCGATGAGCGGATCGGCGAGCAAGGAGGCGACGAGCTCCCGCGCGCCGGGCTTGTCCGCGTCGATCACGACGACGTCCGGCGCGAGCGCGCGCGCGAGATCGGGCGCGGCCACGAGGTCCTCGGTGCGCTCGACCTCGAAGAACGAAGCAGCCCCCTCGGCGTGATCCTTCGCGAGGGCCTCGGCGAGCCGCTCGGGGCCGACGAACAAGACGGTCTGCGGAATCCCCGGCGCGGCCGCGCTCACGGGCTTGTCGGCGGACCTCTCCGCCGAGGGCAAGGTGCGCGGGCCGCTGCTCGCCGATCGCGGCGCGGGCTCACGCTCGGGCGTGACGAGCGAGGCCTCGCCCCACGCGAGCTCGGGCAGCCGATCGAGCAGGCTTCGCAGCGCCTTCCACTCGTCGTCCGTGAGCTTGCCGCGCTCGGCGACACGGTCGACGAGGGCCTCCCCGGACTTCAGCTCCTCGGCGAGCTTGTTGAAGCGGAGCAGCCTCGCGGCGGCGGCGAGGGCATGCACGCGGCGGCGCAGATCGTCGCGTCGCGCCGGGGAAGCTGGCTCTTCGGCGAGCTTGGCGACAGCGGTACGGAGCTCGACGACCCGACGGCCGAGGGTGGCCACGAAATCGGCCCGGACGCCGCCGAGGCGCTCGGGGGACGACGCGGGCCGAGCGTCCTTGGGCGCCTCGGCCCGCCGCTCGGGCGTGGAGGGCGGAGCGATGCCCTCGAGCGTGATGACGCCCATGGCCTCGGGACGGCCGCCTTCAGTTCGGTCCAACGCGGTAGCTTGCGCGCCCATCGGTTCGGGCCGTATCACGGGTCGGCGCGGCAGCTCCAATTTGTGGCGACGCCTGCGGGGGGGCTGGATCGCGATCGGCGGTCGATTTTGCGCAACCGTTCGGCGCTCCTGGCGAAGTTGGGTTTGTGGAGCCGTATCTTACGCGCCGAGGTATGCTGCGTCGCATGATGGCGATCGCGATGGCAGACGTGCTTCAGCCGGAACCGATGACGCTCGAGCAGTGGGCCGACATGGATGACGACGAGCCGGGCGAGCTCGTCGACGGCGTACTGGTGGAGGAAGAGGTGCCGACGAATCTGCACGAGCTCATCGTGAGCTGGGTGTCCTACGCACTCATGACCTGGGCCAAGGAGCGCGGTGGGCGCGTCTTTGGCTCGGACCACAAGCTGGGCGTGTCCGCGCGCCGCGGCCGCAAGCCTGACGTGACGGTGTACGCGCCGCGCACCAAGATGAGCTGGCAGGCCTCGCTCTCGCGCATCCCCCCGCTCATCGTCGTGGAAGTGATCTCCCGGCGCGCGCGCGACGTGCGGCGAGATCGCGCCGAGAAGCTCGGCGATTACGCGCGCTTCGGCGTGCGCTGGTACTGGCTCGTCGACCCCGAGGCGCGGCTCATCGAGGTCCTGGAGCTCGGCGCGGACGGGCGATACACGATCGCGATGCAAGCCTCGACCGAACGCGTGGCCGTGCCCGGCTGTGAACCGCTCGAACTCGAGCTCGCCGACCTCTGGAAGACGGTCGACGAAGCCATGGCGGAAGGCGACGAGGAAGAGGAGGAGAGCGGCGAGGGCTGAAGCGCTACGTCGACGAGCCAGCCGGCGGCGCGGGCTTGTTCCAAAGCTTGGAAAGATCAAGCTCGATCGCATCGAAGGGCACGGCGCGGACCTTGGCGTCGTCGTGGTGCACACCGCGCAGGAGCCAGCCCTCGGGGGTGAGGGCGAATACTTCGAGCAGGCGCTCGATCGGGTCCACGATCCAGAGGTGCTGGACGCCTTCCCGAGCGTACACCGGCATCTTCTTCGCCCGGTCGATCGCCGCCGTGGAGGGGCTTGCCACCTCGCAGACCCAGTCGGGCGCGAGGGGGAAGTACGGGGTCTCGGGCAGTTCGGGCATCCGCTCGACGCGCCAGCCGGCGAGGTCCGGGACGAGGGTGTCGCCGCCGAGGTGCAGCTCGGGTTCGTTGAGGATCCACCAGCCGCCGGGACCACCCTCACCGAACCGGAACGGGGGACCAAGCTGCATCCCGAGCGACGAGTGCGCCGACGCATGCCTCGGCGCAGGCCGGGGAAACACGTACAGCGTGCCCTGGATCAGCTCGGCGACCTGATGCGGCGGGACCGCTTCGAGGTCCGCGTACGTCGCCGGATGCAGCTTCTCCGCCGGGTGCCCCATGGCACGTTCTTACCGCATCGATGGACCCCTGCCCAGGGATCCGCCGTCGCGCCCGACCCTCACCCCGTCTCGCCCGCCCCCGGCAGCACCAGATAGTCCGAGACCGACTCCAGCCGGATCTCCGGAAACCGCTCCGCCACCGCGCTCCGCATCTGCTCCGCGTCGGCCGGATCTCCCGCCTCGGCGAACGCCTGCTGCCTCGCCGCGTCGCTCGGCCATTGCGCGTATCCGTAGAAGAGCCCGTCCGATCCGCGGTGCAGCCGCGACCCGAGCGAGCCCTTCTCCAGATAGTGCGCCGTGATCCGCGACCAGGCCTCGATGAACGCTTCCTCCCTCCCCGGGTGAAGCCTCCACCGATACAGCACCACGAATCCCGGCCCGCGACCGCTCATCCGGCCCTACAGCTCCTTCGCCACCCGCTCCCGCACCCACGCCGCCGCGGCGCGTGTGCCCAGCGTGCCGCCCACGTCCACGGTGCACGCCTTCTCCTCGATCGCCTCCGACACCGCTCGCTCGATTCGCTTCTCCTCGTCCGGCCATCCGAGGTGCGTGAGCATCATGCCCACCGTCAGCAGCGCCGCGAACGGGTTCGCGATGTCCTTGCCCGCGAGCGGCGGCGCCGAGCCGTGCACTGGCTCGAACATCGCCACACGCGTCGGGTCGGACGCGTGCACGTTCGCGCTCGCCGCCATCCCGAGGCCGCCTTGCAGCGCTGCGCCGAGGTCCGTCACGATGTCGCCGAAGAGGTTGTTCATCACCAGCACCTCGAACTGCGACGGGTCCTGGATCATGAGCAGGCAGAGCGCGTCCACGTAAAGGTGCCGCGACTCGATCTCCGGGTACTCGCGCCGCACCTCGTCGAACACGCGCAGCCAGAGCTCGTGCGCGTGCCGCATCGCGTTCGACTTGTCCGCCATGCACACGCGCTTCTTGCCCGTGCGCTTCGCAAAGTCGAACGCCGCGCGCACGATCCGCTCGACGCCCTTGCGCGTGTTGAGGTCCTCGTTGATCGCGACCTCGTCGGGCGTGCCTCGCTTGAACTGCCCGCCCATGCCGACGTAGACGCCCTCGGTGTTCTCGCGGAACACCACCATGTCCACGTCCTTCGCGCCTCGACCCTTGAGCGGCACCAGGCGATCGGAGAGCGCCTTCACGGGCCGCACGTTCGCGTAGAGGTCGAAGCCGAAGCGCATCCCGAAGAGGATGTCCCGCGCGTGCTCCAGGCCAGGCACGCGCGGGTCTCCCAGCGCGCCGAGCAGGACCGCGGCGCACTCGCGTTGCACCGCGATCTGGATCTCCTTCGGAAACGTCACGCCGTCGCGCAGGTAGCGATCGGCGCCCAGGTCGAGCTCCCAGAGATCGAGCGGCAAGCCCGCCTTGTCTCGGTAGATCTCGAGCAGGAGCTTCGCCTCGTGCGTGACGCTCGGCCCGATCCCGTCTCCCCCGATGATGGCGATCTTCTTGCGCTGCGATCCCACGGCTCTCCCTTTCAGTTCAGCTCAGCCGAGCGCCCGCTCGACCGGCACGTACTCGAGGTTGTGCGCCTGCGCGACCGGCCCGTACGTCACCGCGCCGCCGAACGTGTTCACGCCGAGCAAGACCGCGCGATCCGCGCGCGCCGCCGCCGCCACACCCTTGTCCGCGATCGCAAGGCCGTACTGCAGCGTCGTGTTCGTCAGCGCCCACGTGCTCGTGTGGCTCACGGCGCCCGGCATGTTCGCCACGCAGTAGTGCACGACGCCGTGCACCTCGTAGGTGGGGTTGTCGTGCGTCGTCGGCCGGCACGTCTCGATGCAGCCGCCCTGATCCACGGCCACGTCGACCACCACGCTGCCCTTCTCCATCTCGGAGATGAGCTTCTCGGTCACGAGCTTCGGCGCCTTCGCGCCCGTCACGAGCACCGCGCCGATCACGAGGTCCGCGCGCTGCACGCACGCCTCGATGTTGTCCGCGTTCGAGTAGAGCGTCTCGATCGCCCCGCCGAACACGTCCTCGAGGTACTCCATCGTCTGGCCGCGCACGTCGAGCACGGTCACCTGCGCACCCATGCCGACCGCGATCGTCGCGGCGTTCTTGCCGACGACGCCGCCGCCGAGGATCACCACGCGCCCGCGCCGCGTGCCGGGCACGCCGCCGAGCAGGACGCCCTTGCCGCCGCGCTCCTTCTGCAAGCACGCCGCGCCGACCTGCGCGGACATGCGGCCGGCCACCTCGCTCATCGGCCGGAGCAACGGCAGCGAGCCATCGGCGAGCTCGATCGTCTCGTACGCCACGCCCGCGACACCCGTCTCGGCGAGCTTCTTCGTGAGCTCGGGCTCGGCCGCGAGGTGCAGGTACGTGTAGACGATGAGGTCTTTCCGGAAGAAGCCGTACTCGGCGGCGAGCGGCTCCTTCACCTTCACGACCATCTCGGCGCCCCAGGCGTCGGCGGCGGTCGGGACCATCGTCGCGCCTGCGCGCACGTAGGCCTCGTCCTTGATGCCGCTGCCTTCGCCGGCCCCTTGCTGGACGAGCACCTTGTGTCCGCGGCCCACGAAGGCGCGAACGCCCGCCGGGGTCATCCCGACGCGATACTCCCTGGTCTTGATCTCCTTCGGAACTCCGATGAGCACGATGTCTCCTCCCGACTTGGTCGACGCTTCGGCGCCGCGATGGCGCGCGCGACCATAGCAGAAGGAACGGCACGTGGATCCAGTTCCGCGAACGACGCGATGCGGCGATCGTGGCGACTTTCCAGGGATTTAGCGCGCTGCGCGGAAGCGCCGCGTCAGGATCACGCCGTCTCGAGCTCCGCGATCCGCTCCTTCGTGTGCGCTTCCTCGTAACCGAACTCCGTGAGCGGCAGGCCGGCTCCCCGGAGCGCGGTCATGAGCGCGCGGCTCGCACTCCCGCCCTCCTGACGGTAGTGGACGTTGCCACGCAATCGGCCGCCGCCCTTGCCACAGAGGAGCATGGGCAGATCGTCCTGCGCGTGGGTCCAGCCTTCGGTGTGCTCGGTGCAGACGAAAATCGAGCTGTGGTCGAGCAGGTTGCCGGTCGCGTCGGGCGTGTTCTTCAGCCGATCGAGGAAATAGGCGAGCTGGCCCATGGTGAACCGCACGGCGTCCTTTTGTTTCGTGTAGGGCGCGGGCTCGGTGTGGTTCATGTAATGCTGCCCGTCGGTCGCGCCGACCATCCAGAAGACCGCGCCCGAACCGCAGGTCGAGTACTGGATCGAAAACGATCGCGTGAGCCCGCAGGAGAGGGCGAGGGCCACGAGATCGCTCACGGCCTTGTTTTTCTCGGCGATCTGTTCGTTCGAGGCGAGATCGGGGAACACGCCCGGATCGTCGGGCTTGTTGCACTCGCCAATGGGCAGGTTCAGCCGGGACTCGATCTCCGAGATGCTCGTGAGGTGCTGTTCGAGCCGCTGTTTGTCCTTCGCGCCGAGCCGCCCCTGGAGCGTCTTGATCTGCCCGCTCACGGCGTCGAGCACGCTCCCGCGCGCGCGGTCCACTTGCGGCGAGCCCGCGCCCTTGTTGAACAGGCGATCGAAGAACGCGTGCGGCGATTCCTCCGACGGATTGACGTTCGTCTCACCGCTCTTGCTGCCGTTGTGCGAGAGGTGCTGGAACGACGTGCCCTCGTCGGTGCCGCGGAAACGCGTCACGGCGACTTCGAGCGATTTGTACGGGTTCGGCGCGAGGGACTGGAAGTATTGCGCGGCGACCTGATCGATGCTCGGGTACTTCATCGTCGACACGATCGTGTCGCGCACGTCGTCGATCTTGAGGTGCGGCCCGCCCGAGCAAACGGCGGACATCCCCGAATGATGCGGGTGCCGCGGCGTCATCACCGAGAGCCCGCTGATCACGCTGACATATTCCTTGTACGGCAGCAGCGGGGCGAGGCCGAAGTCCTCGGGCACGGTCCAATCGGGCCCCACGGTGGGCGGGGTCCACGTGGGCAGGTGGACGCCATTGCCGAAGAACCAGAGGCCGAAGCGGGTCGGGATGTCTTCACCGTCGGCGAAGGCGTCGCCGTTCCCGTTCAGCATCATCTCGAAGATCGGCAGGCCCACAGCGACGGCGGCGCCGCCGAGCAGTCCGCGCAGGAACAGGCGACGGGAGGGACGTTCGATTTTGCGTGCGCTCACGGCTTCACCTCCTGCGAGGGCTTGCTGGCGTAGCGATATCCGTCGTTGGTCACGAGGCCGAGGACGAGGTCCTTGAACCGGTAATCGCTCGCCACGAAATCGGCGACGAGCTCCTCGACGCTGTTCTTGTCCCCCTTGCCGGCGAGGTGCGCGCCGGCGTGCTCGTAAAACCGCCGCGCGATGCAGGCGCCGACTTCCGGGAGCGAGGCGGCGAGCTCCGCCATGTCGATCGGCCCGGCGACGGGATGGCCGTCGACCACCGTGGTCGAATCGACCGTCAGGCCATTCTCGTCGGTCTCGCGGTACACGCCGATCGCGTCGTACTTCTCGAAGGCGAAGCCGATCGGATCCATCTGCTCGTGGCAGCCTGCGCATTCCGGATTCGTCCGGTGCTCGTCGAGCCGCTGCCGCAGCGTGGTGGGCTTGCCCGGCTCGGCCTCGGGCAGCGTGGTGTTGATTCCGGGCGGGGGTGGCGGGATGTCCTGGCAGAACATGTTGAGCCGGACGAAGCGCCCGCGGTGGGTCGGCGACGTCTGCGTCTTGTGCGCGTTCAGCGCGAGGAACCCCGGCGTCGTCAGAATGCCTGCGCGCCGGCCGTCGTCGGGCAACGTGACGGGCGTCCATTCCGGCCCCGTGATGCCCTCGATGCCATACACGCGCGCCAGGTCCTCGTTGACGTACGTGTCGCGTGTCGTGAACATGTCCCGGAAATCGCCCTCTTTTTCGAAGACGTTGTTCTCGAACATGCGCTCCATCTCGATGCGCATCGAGGGCCCGAGCGTGGCCGAGAGCTGGGGGAATTTGTCCGGCTGCTTGTCGAGCGCGTCGAGCTTGCCGATGTTCATGAAGTCGCGGAAAAACCGCGTGAGCGTGACGCGCGCGCGGGGATCGTCGAGCAATCGCGATGCCTGGGCCTGCACGCCCTCGGCCGTCGCGAGCTCACCGCGCCGTGCGGCCTCGCGAAGCGTATCGTCGGGGGGCGCGTCGAGCAGCAGGAACGAGAGGCGGCTCGCCATCTCCCAGCCCGTGTAGCGATACCCCTCGTCGCCCGGCTCGCCGACCTCGACGCGGAACAAGAAATGCGGCGAGAGCAAGACCGCGGCGAGCGCGAACTTGAGGCCCTGCGCCTCGTCTTCGAGGTCGGTCGCGACCTTCGCCGAGAGCACGTGCAACGACGTGACCTCCTCCTCGGAGACGGGCCTGCGCCAGGCACGCGTGGTGAACGAGGCGACGAAGTCCTTGACGCACGGCTCGCCCACGGCCGTCACGGGGCAACCGACGAGCGCGTCGCGCCGGGCCGGATCGGCGAAGATTTGATCGAGCAGCGCGTACGTCGCGTTCTCGTATTTCTCGGCGTCGACGGGGGCGATGGTGCTGCGGGCGGCGGAGATCGACGAGAAGCCGTAGAGCACGTCGTCGACCGGCAAATCCGCGGGCATCGTGAGCGGTTTGCCGAAGAGATCGAGCCAGGCGTTCTGGATCTGCGGCCGCGTGAGGCGATGCAGCGTCGGCTCGGCGGGCGCGAACGCCGCGGCGGCGGCCCTCTCGTCGCCCGAGTCCCCGATCATGCCCACGCAACTCGCGAGGCCCACGAGCGCGCATAGCAAAGGCGCGAATGCCTGTCGCATGCGCTTGAAGTTACAAGACTCCAGGGAGTCGCTACAAGCGCGATTGTGATACGATCGGTCCGTGTCGACGCTGCGAATTTTCCACTCCGCCTCGAATCTTGTGTTTGCGCTCCTGCTCACGGCTTGTGCGAGCGGTGGGAGCGGCGACGAGGGCGGCGGCGGGGGAGGAAGCGCCGGCGGCGGCAGCGGAGGCTCGAACGAAGGCGGGCACGGTTGTTTCTCGACCGAGACCACGTGCAATGGCAAATGCGTCCACCTCGAGGACAACGCGTCGCATTGCGGCGCGTGCAACAACGCCTGCGGGGCGGGCGGCGTCTGCCTGAACGGGACCTGCGCCTACGACTGCAATGGCACGCTCGTGGAAAACCCCGCCGATTGCCTGAACCTCTACGGCGCGTTCGAAACCTTCCCGCCGGAGTGCCCGGGGTGCGGCACGGCAAACGCGCAGACGGGCGCATGCGGCTGCCCGAGCCCGGCGTCCGCGCTGCCGCTTCTGGTGCAAAGCGACTGCCCCGGCGTGCCGATGCGATCGGCGACGACGTTGCAGCTCTGCGTGACGCCCACGTTATCGCCGGACAGCGATTTCGGCGGAGCGTACCAGGTCGACGATCTCGACGGATGGTGCGGCTCGACCGCGCGTTGCCGCGTGGGAAACCCAATGGCCGGCGGGGCCTGCGTGTGCCCCGCGGGATTCGACGAGGCCATCGGGCTGCGCTCGATCATCCGGCTGCCGTGCAACGGCGCGGAGGGAGGGTCGGTGGTGGTGCTTTGCGGCAACAAGGAGGCGCCGCTGCGAACGTTCGGAGGCGCATTCCAGGTGGACGACGTGGAGCCGACGTGCCGCGTGGGCAATCCGTGGACCGGGGGATGCTCGTGCCCAGCGGGGACGAACGAGCATGTGTATCGCGTGATGGTGGATGGAGGGGCGGGGCTTTATGGGTCGACGGTTCGGCTTTGTATGCCCTGAGCCGCGTTACCCCGCCCCCGCCGCCGCCTCCAGCGCTGCCCGCAAGAGCGCCGCCAGCTCCGCCGGGATCGTCGCGTCGAACTGCCCGATCAGCTTATCCGCTTCGAGCAGCATCACCTCCCCCGCCTCGCAATGCGCTTCGAGCGCCGCTCGTTCCGCTTCGCCCACCCGCACCACCGCCGCCGTCCCCGGCAAGGAGAGCGCCCACGTCGGCGCCATCGTCTCGTCCGTCGGCAGCCCGATCACCGCGACCTCCACGCCCTCGCCGAGACGCAGCGTCCCGAGCGAGCGCGTCAGCGGCGCCCGCGACGTCGGCTCCGGCGCCATCACCACGTCCGTGATCCGACGCATCGAGTACGCGAGCACCCCCAGCCGTTGCGGGCTCGTCGCCAAGAGCAGCCGCGGCGGCACCGAGAAGCCGGGGCGCACGAGCCGCGTCGCCAGCGAGCGCAGCACCGGGATCTGCTCCGGCGTCGCCAGCGGCGTCGTCAGCGTGGCGAGCGGGATCGTCTTGACCTTGCCGCTCTTCTTGAGCTGCCCGAGCGCGTCCAGGATTTCGAGGTCCGGACCGTCGATCTCGTCGAGCAGCTCGTCGATGCTGCGCGGCATCTGCAAGAGCTCGAAGATCCGACCCCGCATCGACTCCGGGTCCGGCATCGACTCCGGGCCGTCGAGCAGCCCCGAGAGGCTCGCCAGGTCCGAGAGCGCAAACACCTCGCCCTCGGGCGAGAGGCTCGCGCGACGCTCGTTGAGCTCGTCGACCTGCCGCATCGCCTCCATCAGCAGCATGTTCGTGGAGGCCTGGATGCGGCGCTGGGTCGGCGGGTCGCCCGGCGAGAAGGCGAAACGGCCGCGGCGCTCGGCGAGCAGCCGGTAGAGCGCGCGTTCCCCCGTCCGACGGCTGAAGCTCGCGTCGACGATCTGCCCCTCGGCGAGCTTCACCTCACCCGGGCCCCGCGCCGTGGTGATGCTCAGCGACCCCGTCCGGCGGTTCATCGCCAGGAGCTGCAGCATGTCCACGAGCGGCACCTGCTCCAGGTCGCCGCGGATGTCCTGCGGCAGCGGCGGACGCGACACGCGCCGCGACACCTCCGTGATGCGCGAGACGATCTGGTCGACGTCGACCCGCATCACCTCATCCTGCACGAGGTCGACGTCGACCATCTTGTCGACGAGGAAGAGCACCGGGATGTCGGCGAACTCGGGCCTCTCCTTGAAGACCTCGCGCACGTTGCCGCCGCGCTCGGGGGCACGCGGCACGAGCACCACGTCGGGGCGGCTCTGGTAGGCCTGCTCGAGCGCGCTCTCCGCGCTGTTCGCGTTCGCCACCGCGAGGCCCATGGCCCGCAGCGCGGAGGCGAGCGCGCCGAGCGCGTCGACATCGGAGTCCACGAGGAGTACGCGTCGCGACATGGCCCTCCCTTATCCTATCCAATCACCCGGACGCCCGCGGCCCGGCCGAGGCGCTCGGCCAGCACGTCGGCGAGCAGCGGATCGGCCGCGTGCGCACCCCGGAGCAAGCCGTCGTCGTTGCGCGCCACGAGCGCGTAGGCCCCGTGTTCGGCGATGATCGCCAGCGCCTCGATCCGCTCGCAGCCCGGCACGCTCCGCAGGTCGAGCGCGTGCAGCGTGATCTTGTCGGCGTCGTGCCCCAGCGCCGAGCGCACGGCCGCGCCGAGGCAAAGGTCCGTGTGGTGCGCGACCACGATCGTCGCCGCGCCGCCGCGCTGCGCGTCGGCCACCACCGCCTGCGCGAGCGACTGCGCTTCGGCCGCGGCCAGCTCGATCGGCCGCACCGCCGACGTCTGCCGCGCGGGCGCCGCGTTCACCGTCTCCCAGATCAGCATTTCGAGCAGGTCCGGCACCGTGCTCGACTCCGGATCGAGCCTGTGCACCACCGACGTCTTGCTCGCCTCGGCACGCAAGCGCGCGACCCGGAGCAGCTTGCCGAGGTCTTGCCCGTCGGTCGGGAACGCCGCGGCGCCGACGAGCAGCGCGCGGCTCGTGGCCGACTTCTCCCCGCTCCCGAGCCGCGCGATGCGACGCCGGACCGAGTGCGCGCCGAGGCCACTCGTCTCGGGCAGCAGCAGGTGGAACTCGTTCTCGTCGACGCGGGCGAGCACATCCGTGTCGTGGATCGTGGCGAGCAGCCGGTCGGCGTACTCGGGCGGGGAGAGCGCCGGCTGCCCGGGGATCGGCTCGTACACCATGGTCACGATCGCGAACCGCCGGTTGTACCGGCGCGCGCGCCCGATCTCCCGACCGGCCACGTCGACGTAATAGGCGAACGAGTACGCGCTCGACGTCGGGTCCTTGATGGCCGCGCCCCCGCGGGCCGCGCGCTCGCGCTCGCCGAGCATGGCGATCGCGGTCGCGGCGACGTTCGCGAGCAGCCGGATGATCCCATCGATCGGCGGGTCGGCGCCGGCCGGTGCGGGGACACGTGGCTTGTCCTCATCGAGCAGCACATACCCCGCCGCGACGTTGCGCGAGCCGAGCGGCACGGCGAGCAGCCGGCGCGGCGTGGCGAACGTGTCGAGGATGTGTTTTTCGGTGCCGGCCTTGGGCGCGCTGTCGAGTCCGGGGCTCGCGGCGCCGAGCACGAGCTCTTGCGGCGTGTCCCCCGCGAGATACACGGCGGCGCCCTTCGCGCCCGTCACCTCGACGAGGATCTCCACGAGCTCACGCGCGGCGCTCGTCCGGTCCGCCGCTTCGGCGATCTCGGCGATGCGGGCGATCCATCCCGTCGCGCGTGCGCTCACGGCGGCGGCGCGCTCCAATCGATCTCGCTCGGCGCGCTCGACCAGCCGTTGCTTGATCCCCCAGACCGAGCTCAGGACATCGTCGCCCGAGAGCGGCATCAAGAGCAGACCCGACGCGCCGAGCGAGAGTGCGCTCGCGGCGGCGTCGAGGTTCTTCTTCGTCGCCAGCGTCACCACGGTGATGTCCGCCACGAGCGCCTTCAGGTGGTGCACCAGGCTCAGGCCTGCGCCGTCGCCGATCCCGAGCTCCACGAAGGCGATGTCCGGCATCTCGGCCGTCGCCATCATGAACGCCTCGGAGAAGTCGGCCGTCACCAGCACCTTGTCGAAGCGCAGCACGCGCGGGACGAGCTCGCGTATGGCGGCGTCTTGCGCGATGCAGAGCACGGTCAGCGCGGGCGCGCCGCCCCGATCGAGCGGCCGGCGGCGGGACGCGGGGATCGGGGGCATGGAGTTCATCATGGCGTGGTCCCGGCCCACGATGGAGGACTCGTGTGGCCCGGGCCAAGCCCGAAGCTCGTTTCCCACGTCCCACGGAACACCCGCCGCGCCGGCCCTTTCATCCGCAGCGCCCGCGCTTCGTCCACCGTGATCTCGAGCGGCCCGCCCGGCAGAAACACCTCGATCGGCGCGCCCCGCGGGGCCCGACCTTGCTCACACGCCGCCGCCGCCACGGCGCACGCGCCCGTCCCGCAGGCGAGCGTCCGCCCCACGCCGCGCTCCCAGACCGTCACGGCGATCCGCGGCCGCGCCCCTTCCCCGAGCATCCGGCAGAACTCCACGTTGATCCCTCCCGCCGGCGCTGTCGCCACCGTCGGCCCCACCCGGTCGATTTCATCCTCGGCGTATGGCTCGAACGTGATCGCGTGTGGATTGCCCACATCGACGGTCGTGAACCCGTGCTTCCGCCCTTCCGCCTCCACGTCGAGCCTCGGCCCCATCTTCGCGTGACCCATGTCCACGGTCACGTCGTAAAGACCCTCGCGCCTTCGCTCGATGGCGCACGGCTTGTCCCCTGCGTCCGTGGCGATCACC
Organism: Polyangium mundeleinium; assembly: GCF_028369105.1. Taxonomy (NCBI): domain Bacteria; kingdom Pseudomonadati; phylum Myxococcota; order Polyangiales; family Polyangiaceae; genus Polyangium; species Polyangium mundeleinium. Next base: position 12,899,774 of record NZ_JAQNDO010000001.1, read on the forward strand.
ATCGACAGCCCCTCGGCGCCCGTTCGGTCGGCGAGGAACGCGGCCACGCACCGGAGCCCGTTCCCGCACATCTCCGGCCGCGACCCGTCGGCGTTCAGCACGACCATGCGCGGCGTCGCGCCGCCGATCACGAGCAGCACGCCGTCGCCGCCGATGCCTCGGTGCCTGTCGCAGAGCGCGCGTGCTTGCTCCGGCGTGATCGCATCTTCCGAGCTTGCATCAAGGACGACAAAATCGTTGCCGAGCCCTTCCCACTTCTCGAACGCGAGCGTGCCGCTCATCGCTTCGCCTTGCTGAAGAGCTCGCGCACCGTGGTCGAGCTCGTCCCGTTGATCTCCAAGAGCTTGCTGCGGCTGCTCGTGCCCACGAGAATGTTCACGTCCGCGCGGCGCACCTCGAGCACGCGTGAAAGGAGCTTGCGCAGCTCCTCGTTTGCGGCTCCTTCGGCGGGTGGCGCGGTCAACGCGACGTCGAGCGCTCCTTCGCGCACCCCGAGGATCGAACAGCGAGACGAGCGCGGGCGCACGTGCACGGAGAAGCGCACGGCGCCGGCGCGCTCGCTCATCTCGAGGCGCGACCATTCCCCGGGAATCTGGTTCGTTGCTTTCGACATCGCGCGGTGGGCGCATCCTAGCGCAAACCGAGACGTCCATACCGTTCCTGAATTCGAACTTTCGCCCGATCCTTTTGGGACCTGCCTTCCTGTACTAGCGTGGGGGCATGGCGCGACTTCGTTGGATGACAGCGGGTGAATCTCACGGCCCTTCGCTGGTGGCCATCGTCGAAGGCATCCCGGCCGGGATGCCCCTCCTCTCCCAGGACGTCGATCACGACCTCGCACGACGTCAACGCGGGTATGGCCGTGGCGGGCGCATGAAAATCGAAACGGACCAGGCCCAGCTCGTCGGCGGCGTCCGGGGTGGCGAGACCCTGGGCGGCCCCATCGCCCTCCGCATCGACAACCGCGACCACGCCAACTGGGCCGGCCGCATGGGCCCGGACCCCTTCCCCGCGCCCCCCGAACCCCTCACCCGCCCCCGCCCCGGCCACGCCGACCTCGCGGGCGGCCTCAAGTACGACCGCAAGGACCTCCGTGACATCCTCGAACGGGCCAGCGCCCGCGAGACCGCCTCCCGCGTCGCCGTCGGTGGCATCTGCCGCAAGCTCCTCGCCCTCCTCGAGATCGACATCTTCGCCCACGTCGTCTCCATCGGCTCGGTCACGGCCACCCTCCCCGACCTCCCCTTCTCCGAGCTCCGCGCCCGCGCCCGCGCCTCCGACCTCGCCTGCGTCGACCCCGACGCCGAGCCCGCCATGCGCACGGCCATCCACGAAGCCTCGCACGCCGGCGACACCCTCGGCGGCGTCTTCGAGGTCATCGCCACCGGACTCCCGCCGGGCCTTGGCAGCCACGTCCAGTGGGACCGCAAGCTCGACGGCCGCCTCGCCCAGGCCCTCATGAGCATCCACGCCATCAAGGGCGTCGAGCTTGGCCTCGGCTTCACGGCCGCCACCCTCCGTGGCTCGCAGGTCCACGACCCCATCACCTACGACCCGGCCCACCACTTCGACCGACCCACCAACCGCGCCGGCGGCCTCGAAGGAGGCATCACCAACGGCATGCCCCTGATCTGCCGCGCCGCCATGAAGCCCATCGCCACCCTCCGACGAGCCCTCCCCTCCGTCGACGTCCACACCAAGGAACCGTTCGACGCCGCGCACGAGCGCAGCGACATCTGCGCCGTCTCCGCCGCCTCCGTCGTCGGCGAGGCCATGGTCGCCATCACCCTGGCGGACGCCGTCCTGGAGAAGTTTGGAGGCGACAGCCTGGGGGAGCTTCGGCGCAACGTGGAGACCTACCGCGCGCAGCTCGCGGCGTACTGACCAGGACGTTTCACGTGAAACATCCGGCCTGACCCGACCTCGAGCTTGCCCTCGCCCATCTCTGCGCCCCGCAGACATGTACCCGAGGTCACCCTCGCCCATCTCTGCGCCCCGCAGACCAGCCTCCAAGCTTGCCCTCGCCCATCTCTGCGCCCCGCAGACCCACCTCCAAGCTTGCCCTCCACCATCTCTGCGCCCCGCAGACCCACCTCCAAGCTTGCCCTCCACCATCTCTGCGCCCCGCAGACATGTACCCGAGGTCACCCTCGCCCATCTCTGCGCCCCGCAGACCAACCTCCAAGCTTGCCCTCCACCATCTCTGCGCCTCGCAGACCAACCTCCAAGCTCGCCCTCCACCATCTCTGCGCATGTCCAACCCCACCCCAACCGCGGAGGCATGGTCCTGTGCTGGACCGGAGCGGAGGGGGTGTCGGGCGGCGGGAGGTCGGGGGGGCTGGGGGGGGGACCCGTTGTCTGAGCGAGCCACGCCCTACCTCTCGAAACCCCACACCCCAACCCTCACCCACGTGACCTAGCCGGTGGGCGACATCCATCCCCTCCCGGGTCTTGCCCAAACCTCGACACCCTCCCAATCCGTCCGGCGTGGCTCGCGAGTTCGGGTGGGGCCCCCAGCCCCCCCGACCTCCCGCCGCCCGGCGCCCCCTCCGCGCTCACTCCACCTAGACAAATCCTCTCCCCCATCGAATCGTAACCCCCATGCCTGCGCTCCCCATTCCCCAGCCTCGCCCCCAGCGTCCCCTCCTCCTCTCCGGACTCATGGGGTCTGGCAAGTCCACCATTGGCCCCCTCGTCGCGGCACAGGCGGCTGTCCCCTTCCTCGACCTCGACGCCGTCATCACGCAGACCACCGGCCGCTCCGTACCGGCCCTCTTTGCTGAACCTGGCGGCGAGCCAGCCTTCCGCGCCCTCGAGGCCGACACCCTTCGTCGACTCCTCGCGTCTCCCGAGCCTCGCGTCATCGCGCTCGGCGGCGGCACCCTCCTCGACCCGGAGCTTCGCGCGTTTGCCCTTGCCCACGCGCACATCGTCACCCTCACGGCGCGACCCGACACCCTCGCTGCGCGCACGGCGGCGCCCGGTCGACCCCTCCTCGACGAAGCCCCCGACCGCCTCCAGCGCCTCCGCGGCCTCCTCGCCTCCCGCGGGCCCGTCTACGCCGAGGCCCATGCTCACCTTCGCACCGATGATCGCTCCCCGGACGATGTCGCCGATGCTGTCCTGCGTGCCTGGCTCGACCCTACCCTCGTCGTCCCGCTCGGCGCTCGGTCCTACCCGGTCCGCCTCACCCACGACGCCCCGCGCACCCTCGCCGAGGTCGCGCGTACCCTTGCGCCTTCCGCCGTCTTCGTCGTCACGGATGAGAACGTCGCGCCGCTCGCGCTCGAACCGGTCCTCGATGCTCTCCGCACCGTGGGCCTCCGCGTCCCGGCCACCGTCGTCCTTCCGCCCGGTGAGCCCCACAAGCAGCTCCCGGCGGTCGAGCGTATCCTCGCGGCCCTCGTCGAGTCGGGTGCGGACCGGGAGTGCCTCGTCGTTGCCCTCGGCGGGGGGGTCGTCTCCGATGTCGCCGGGTTTGCCGCGTCCCTTTTGCTTCGTGGCGTCCGGTGGGTCGCGATGCCCACGACCTTGCTCTCGATGGTTGATGCCGCCGTGGGTGGGAAGACCGGCGTCGACCTCGGGGTCGCCAAGAATGCCGTTGGCACCTTCCACCAGCCCTCGGCCGTGCTCATCGACCCGGCGCGCGTGCAGAGCGAGTCCCCCCGGGCCTACGTCTCCGGCCTGGCCGAGGTCGTCAAGGCGGCGGCCATCGCCGACCTCTCCCTCTTCGAGCTCGTCGGCCGGGAGCGCACGCGTGTCCTTGCCCGTGACCTCGACCTCGTTCGGGAGATGGTCCTCGGCGCGGTCCGGGTGAAGACGGAGATCGTCTCCCGCGACGAGCGGGAGTCCGGCGATCGGGTCCTTCTCAACTTCGGCCACACCATCGGGCATGGGCTCGAGGCGGCCGGCGCTTACACCCGCCTCACCCATGGCGAGGCCGTCTCGCTCGGCATGGTCGCCATCCTGCGTGTCGGTCGCGCCCTCGGCGTCACCGACCCTGAGGCGGCGGCGCGCATCGAGCGCCTCCTCGTTGACCTCGGCTTGCCCACCGACCTTTCCCGTGAGCCCATCGACGAGGGCCTTCGCCTTGCCGCGCTCGACAAGAAGCGCACCGTGGCGGGCATTCGTGTCGTCCTCCTCGAAGGCCTTGGACGACCTCGCATCGAGCTCCTCTCGCTCGACGCGCTGGGGCGCCTCCTTCATGCGGGGATGCAGAGCGCTTCCGTCTGAACCCTGCGGATCTTTGCCGGCTTGGCGCCTTTCCCGATACACTGACGGTTGACCTCAGGCGTCGAGGGAGGCTCCTCCACCATGAAGATCCAGCGAAGGCATGTCGGCAGTTTGACCGCGCTTCTGGCGCTCGGCGCATCGCTTGGCGCTGGTTGTGCGGAGAACGAGAGCAGCCTCTTCGTCCGGGGGGTCCTGAAGTTCCCCGAGGAGACCTGCGAGGTCACGGCCGAGGCTTCGGCCCCGGTCATCTTCCGCGGCACCCTCGACGTCGCGTTCAGCAGCGAGTACAGCGCGGCGCTGCTCGTCGGCAACCAGATGGTCCGGCGCGGCAATGCCGCCACGCTTCGCACGGAGACCTCCCGCGTCATCTTCGAGAGCGCCGATGTGCACACCTTCGATTCGGCGGGAAACGAGCTGGCCGCCTTCTCCGCGGCGGCCAGCGGGTTCGCCGACCCGGCGACTGGCGCCGAGCCGGGGTACGGCATTGCGCATGTCGTGCTGGTCGACTCGGGCACCTCGGCGACGGTTGTGGGTGGCGCGAATGCAGGCCCTGTAGAGGTCCTCGCGAGGGTCATCGTGCGTGGTCATACGCTCGGTGGTGAAGAGATCGCCACCGGCGAGTTTCAGTGGCCGGTCGACGTCTGCCGCGGCTGCCTCGTCTCCTTCCCGGGCGAGGCCGACGACCCTCTCCAGCCCGGACGGGATTGCAGCATCACGGATGACGGTCCGACCGGCGTCTGCCGACCCGGCGTCGACAACGCGGTCGACTGCCGAGTCTGCGTGGGGGTGAACCCGTTCTGCACCCCCCCCTGAGCCGCCCTCACCCACCCAGGGCCAAGCGCCCCCAACGTTTCACGTGAAACATCCCGCCGGACCCGTCACCGCACGGGTCTCGTATCCCGCGACCCTCCGCGAATCGCGTTGAAGAGGAGCTGGAACGGTAAGCTCAACGCCACCAGGTCGAGCTGCGCGCCGATCACGATCGAGGTCTCCCGCGAAGGACCGAGCCCGTACCGGAACTGCGCGAGCAGCCCGAAGGCCATGACGTACGAGGCGTGGAAGTTGTAGCTGCGGCTCCCCCAGAACAGCGCTCCCGCTACCCCCGGCTCGAGCCCCTGCATCGGGGCGTATCGCCCGTACCCGCCCACCGAGACCACGAGGGGCAACGCTTGCAGCACGGGGAACAGCGTCGACACCCCGGCGCCGAACTGCACTTCGTCGAAGGCGTGCGTCATCACCTCGGCATAGGGACCCACGCCGAAGTCGGTCACCTTGCTCCGACCGAACAACACGTCCCCCCGCAGCCCCAGGTGGAAGACCGTCTGGTCCCAGATCTTTCGATCGAGCCCTCGCCCTGCGGCGCCGATCGTCAACCCGACCGTCCCTTGCGGCTCGGCCTGCGCCTCCGCCCCGACCGCCAGGCACCCGACCAGCACGGCCCCGCCCACGAGCGCCCGCCGTCCCGCCCGACCCAACCCAGACCCTCGCAAGCACGCCCGCCTGCTTTCCATCTTCTTCCCATCGCCCACCCTCCCCCACCCCGTCAAGCAACCCCCCACGTTTCACGTGAAACATCCCCCCACCCCCCTCCTCCCTATCCCCTAAGATCGACGCAGGAGGAAGTTCGGCGGGGGTGGGCCACCCGGAGGGGCACGAAAGAGAACCGAGCGAGGTACGCCCACGGTCAGTCCTCGCGAGGCGGTTCAGTGCCAGGGGCCACCCCGCTACCGGACGCACCCACCCGAGCGAGACGTTCGGGCGCCACCCTGCAAAACACCCCACCCGCCCAAATCCAATCAGAACACCCCCGAGTGCCCCTCCGGGTGGCCCACCCCCGCCGAACTCCCTCCCCGCCTCGCATCCCGGCCCCCCGCATGGTACCGTCCCCCCGCCATGGGTGGCCGTCAGGTCCAGCTCCGCATCAGCGGTCAGACATACCGGGTCGTCACCTCCGCGTCCGACGACGAGCTCCACCGCCTCACCCTCATGGTGGAGGAGAAGCTCACCCAGGTCGCTGGACCCGGCCGCATGGTCAACCCCCAGGCCCTCCTCCTCGCCGCGCTCGCCCTCGCCCACGACCTCGAAGAGGAGCGCGCTCGGCATACCGACCAGGTGGCCCGCACCCGCATTGCGTTCGGTCGCATGCTCGAACGTGTGGATGCTGCCCTCGGCGCCCTCGAACCCGGCGCCGATGCCCCCGACGAGGACGATCGATGACCGAACGCGGCGCCCTTCGCCATCTCGCGGCGGAGATCACGGCGCTCGAACAAGCAGGACTGCTCCGCAAGCCGAGCGCGCCTCCGCCCGCGGGATGCCTCGTCCTCTGCTCGAACGACTATCTCGGCTACGGCACCGACCCCTGGCCTGCACCCGCGGAGGCGCCCTCCGGCGCTGGGGCTTCACGCCTCGTCAGCGGGCATCATGCCGAGCATGCGCTCGCCGAGCAGGCGATCGCCACCTGGCTCGGCGTGGAGGCCGCGCTCCTCTTCTCGTCCGGGTATGCGGCGAACGTTGGCACCCTCTCGGCCCTCACGCGGCCGGGGGACGTCATCGTCTCGGATGCGTTGAACCACGCCTCCATCATTGATGGCTGCCGCCTCTCGGGGGCCAAGGTCGTCGTCGTTCCTCATCGGGACGTGGCTGCCGCCGAGGCTGCGCTCGAGCAGGCGCAGGGGGCGCAGCGACGGTGGCTCGTGACCGAGTCGTACTTCAGCATGGATGGCGATTCGCCCGACCTCGTCCGGCTTCGGGCTGCGTGTGACCGATGGGATGCGGCGCTCATCGTGGACGAGGCCCACGCGGTCGGGGCCCTCGGGCCCGAAGGTCGCGGCCTTGCGGCGCGGGTGGGTGTTCGGCCGGATGTCCTCGTGGGGGCGCTCGGGAAGGCGCTCGGGCTTCAGGGTGCGTTCGTGGCCGGGTCGATGGTCCTTCGCACCTGGCTCTGGAACCGCGCGCGCAGCTTCGTGTTTTCAACGGGCATCAGCCCTGCGCTCGCCGCGGCCATTCGGCATCGGGTCCTCCGCGTCGCGGCCGATGACGAAGCGCGGGCTCGGCTCGACCGGGTCACCGACCGCTTGCGCGCCGACCTCACCTCCATCGTCGGGGACGCGCTCCTCCCCTCGCATGGACCCATCCTCCCCTGCTTCGTGGGTCCTCCCGAGGAGGCTGTTCGGATCTCCCTCCGCCTCCGCGAGCGCGGAATCCTCGTTCAGGCCATTCGCCCCCCGACCGTGCCGGCGGGCACCTCGCGCCTTCGCGTCACCGCCCATGCGGGCCTCACCGACGCGGACCTCTCTCGGATCGTCGCTGCCTTCGCGGAGGGTTGGAAGCCATGAGCCGCATCGTCGTCATCGGAACCGGCACCGGGGTCGGCAAGACCCACGCGGGTGTCGCCCTCGTCTCGGCCCTCGCCTCGGCCCGCGTCTCGGTCGCCGGCCTCAAGCCCATCGAGTCCGGCGTCCCGGCCGAGCCCTCATCCGCGACGGCCACCGATGCCTCCGCGCTCGCGGCGTTCAGCACGTTTCACGTGAAACATCCCCCGCCCTACGCGCTGCCGGATCCGGTCTCGCCGCACCTTGCCGCGCGTCGCTTGGGGATGGGCATCGACCTGAGGCGCGTGACCGAGTGGGTCGACGCGCATGCGTGCGCGGAGGTGCTGGTCATCGAGACGGCGGGGGCGTTGCTGTCGCCGCTCGGGTCGGGGCTCGTCAACCTGGACCTCGCGCGCGTGCTGCGACCCGATCACCTCCTGCTCGTGGCTTCGGATCGGCTGGGCGTGCTCCACGATGTCGCGGTCACGTTGCACGCGATGCGCACGATGGCCCCGGACCTGCCGGCGCCGCTGCTCGTGCTCCAGCCGCCGGCGGTGGCGGACGCGTCCACCGGGACGAATGCGGAGGAGCTCGTGGAGTTGAAGATCGTCCCGGGGTTGGTCGTGTTCCCCCGGGCCGAGCCGACGGCCGAGGAGACGAGGGCGTCGGCGAAGCTGGTGCTCTCGACGCTCGCCCTCCAGGACCAGACTCAGAACGCGTAGAGCACGCTGCCGCCGAACCCGGGTCCTCCCGAGGTCGACCTTCGCGCCTGGTAGCCGCCGCGAAGCTGCACCGAGAACCCACGCCCGAGCGCGATGCCCACCTCGCCGAGCAGGCGCACGCCGTACGATTCTGCGTTTGGCATGTCCGTCACCTCGACGATCGGCGACACCAGCACGCGGTCACCTGCGACCAGGTCGAGCCGGCTGTAGAACCGATTCCCGAACGGCGCGCTGTCGCCGAGGCCGATCGACTCGAACCCGAGGATGAGCTTCGAGCCGTACGGGTCGCCGATCAACGTCGACGCCCCGAAGCCGACCGAGAAGCCGATCTCCGTGACGCTCGTCAGGAGCTCCGTCTCCACGTGCCAGAGGTCGAGCAGACGGAAGCGGATCCGGGCCGCGCCGAAGTTCAGGCCGACCTTGTACCGCTCCTCGTTGAACTCCGAGAGCGACACGAGCGACCACCCGCGCACGAGGCCCAGCCGGAAGCCGAACTCCGACACCGTGCGCAGGGGCCGGTACGTGTAGCTGGCCTCCACCCGGTAGTACCGCTCGTCGACCGAAGGCAGCACCTCTTCGCCCGCCTGGCAGGTCGGCTGACCCGCCGCGCAGGGGATCGGCGTCGTGCCCGTCGTGTTGCCGAAGCCCACGTACTCGCCCGACACCCCGACGACCGAGCGACGCCCGCCGAGCCGACTCAGCGCTGCGCGCTCTTGCGCGTCGGTCCGGTCCTCGATCACGCTGACCGGATGGAGGTGCTTCCGGGAGGCGAACGCCGAGACGCGTGTCCCGTTCGTTTGCTCGACCTCGATCGTGTAGCCGATGCCCGGCGCCTTCATCGCCTCGCCCGGGATGACGGCGGTGTAGCCTCGTTCGCCGCCTCGTTGGAACGGCACGGCCTTCATCTCGCCGAGCGCCGTCTGGTAGACGACGAGCACGTGCCGGAGGAGCTCCGCATGCTCGAACGACGCCTCCAGCACGAGCTTCGTGCCCGGCTCCGCGCTGGCGATCGGCGCATGATGGATGCGCGGCGCCGTGGGTTTCGGCGCCTCGCCGGCCAGAGCGTCCGCGGCTTTTTGGGCCGCGGCGTCAGGCGGCGCGAGCGACAGGGACAACGCGGCCGTGCTGAACACGGCCAGGGTCTTCGCGAAGGTTCGCGTCACCATTCGTACCCCACGGCTCCGCCGAAGCCCGGCCCTGCATGGTTGATGGTTCGGCCCTGGAACGACACCCGCGCCGCGACGACCAGCCCGGGCGTGAGCCGGTAGCCCACCTGCACGATCCCGCGCGCGCCGACCTCGCCTTCCTCGGTCGACAACGTCGGCTGCCCGTTCTCGGTCGGGGGCTGGAACGTCCTCGATCCGGCCGGCTGGTTCGTCACCTCGGTCCGGACCAGGATGGGCACCCGCTTGAAGGTGTTCAGTTCGAGCTGGGTGAAGCCGCGCAGACCCACGCCGCCGAGCAGCTCGCCGCCGAGGACCAGGTTCGTCTCGCGGTCGTTGCCGATGCGGAAGAGGATCTGCCCGCCGCCCGAGATGCCGTCGTCGAGCAGCCCGATCGCCACCCTGCCGATCACGCCGAACAGCCGGTGGAAGCCGACCTCCGTTTCGAGGTAGCCGTAGGTCAGCCCCACGGGCCGGCCCGAGAGCCCCAGCGTGTCGAGGTCGTTCAGCGATCCGCCGACGCCGCGGTAGACGCCGAACCCCGTGCGCAGCGCGCGCACGCCCGTGTCGCCGTACCGGAGCCCGAACGTGCCTTCGGTCTGCCAGACCCGATCGTTGCCCTTGAGCCCGTTGTAGTCGGCGAAGTCCGTGAGCAACATCGCCGACGCGATACGTTTTTCCGGTTTCGCGATCTTGGGCGCGTCCTGGATCTGGATCCGCTCGGGCGAACCGGGCATGCCGACGACGGCCTTCGCGTCGCCGCTCTCCATCGTCGCCTCGATGAAATACTCGATCTCCGAGGACACGAGCCGGTCGCCGGGCACGGTCGCGGCCCAGTATCCGAGGCCAGCGCTCGCCATGACGAGCGGTGTGTACGTCTGTTTTCCTCGCGTCCGCACGTGCAGGATTGCGCCCGTGGCCAGGTCGTCGAGCTCCACCGCGAGCTCGAGCGGGCTGCCTTCGACGGCCGCCTTCGGGGGCTTGAAGCTCACGAGCGAAGGCTCGGTCCGCGTGGTCTGGCCTTTCGCGGGTGCGGATTTCGCGCCGGGTTTGCCCTCGGCTTCGAGCAGCCGGCGCAGCGACGCGGCTTCTTCGTAGAGCACGCGCGCATACCGGCCGTTCGGCTTCTCCCGGACGTAATCCTCGTAGGCTTTGATGCGCGTCACGAGGTCGGCGCCCTTGAGCTTGTCGAACATCGTGGCGATCACGATGGCCTCGGGATCGGCGCTCGCCGCATCGCCTTCGCCGGCGGGCTTATCCGGCGCTTGGGCCGCGCCTCCGGCGTCGGGCTTCGTGGGGGCCGTGGGCGGGGCTTTGCGCAGGATCACGAGGTCGCCCTTTTCGGGGGTCCGCGTGAGCGTGCCGGTCGCCTTGGCGATCGACATCGAGGGCCGCACTTGCCCGAGCTCCAGGGTTCCGATCCGGAATCGATCGGAGATCACCTTGCCGGTCACGGGGTGTTTGAGCTTCAGCGGGCGCCAGATTTCGACCGTCCCCCCCTCCGTCGCTCCTTGGTTGCCGCCGAGGTCCAGGATCAGCTCCTCGCCTTCCTCTTCGAGGGCGAGCACCGTTCCCGTGATCTCGATCGGCGCCGCGTCCGAGGCGGACGTTTTCGTCTGCGCCCCGGCGCCCGTCGTGATTCCGAGAAAGCAGAGCGCGGCCAAGACCGCAACGAAGCGCGCCCCCGTGCTCCCCCGGTTCAATACATTTTCTGGATCGAACACGCTGCGATCGATCCTTATCGAATCAAATCAAAAAAGAAAACAAAATACCGGCCGACGGAAATTCGACACACTAGGGACGTTCGCGGGTTTCGCGCGAATTCGTATTCGCGTTCATCGTCACCGCGCATTCGCGGCGACGACCCATTGCGTCTTTTTTTCGACAGGTTCTCAACCGGTAACTGGTTCGACCACGCGACCCCGATCGAGCACGAGGCGCGCGCCGGCTCGCTCGCGGAAGAGCTCCGGCTCGTGCGAGACGACGACCACGGCCGCGCCACGCGCGACCTCCTCGTCCACCACCGCGAGCAGGCGCGAGACACCCGCCTTGTCGAGGCCGGTCGTCGGTTCGTCGAGCAGAACCAGCGAAGGCTCGTGCGTGAGCGCCCGCGCGAGCGCGATACGTTGCCGCTGCCCACGCGAGTACGTTCGCACCGGCCGCTCGGCGAACGGCCCGAGCTCGAACCGCGTCACCGCCCGCTTCCACGCCTCGTCCGCGTCGAGCCCCACGAGCCGCGCCGCGAGCTCGACGTTCTTCCGTCCCGATAGGTCCGGATACGCCATCGTCTCGTGCGAGACCCAGCCGATTTCGGCGCGCACGGCGAGCAGGTCGTCCCCGAGCGGCTCGTACACGACCGTGCCCGCCGTCGGCTTGATCACGGTGCCGAGGATGCCGAGCAGCGTGGACTTGCCCGAGCCGTTCGCGCCCTCGATGACGAGCAGCTTGCCGAGTTCGATCGTGAGGCTGACGCCGCGCAAGGCCACGGTGGGGCCGTAGGCCTTGATGAGGCCCTTGCCGACGATCCGCGAGAGGCGTGGGGCTCGGCTCATCCGACGCGACCTTCGAGGCTCACGACCCCTTCCCGGGCACGGGCGGCGCCGGGAACGGGCGCACGAGCGTCGGCCGGTCGTCGGACCCCGAGGGCCGGTCGTCGTTGAACGAAGGCGGGTCGACGAGCGTGCGTTCCTCGTCGTCGGCGTCGGTCACGGGACGAGCGGGCGGGACGGGGCGCGGCGGAGGCGGCGGCAAGGGAGCCGCAGCGTGGACCGGGATGGGCACCGGCGCAGGCGCCGAGGGAGGCGGCAGCGGCGCAGGCGGAGGCGGCAGCCACGCTTGACGACCGCTGCCCACGCCCATGCTGGCGAGCTGCCCCGCCGGCATGGTCGGCGGCGGGCCCCCCGAGGAGCTCGACGCTTGGGATGCTTGCTGCGCGGGAGGGGGCGCCGGTGGCGGCAGCGGCGCCGGCGGCGGCAAGGGTGGCGGCAGCGGCGCCGGGACGTGCGGCGCGCTCGCGTGGGGCGCGCTCGCGTGGGGCGCAGGAGCGCCTTGGTGCGGCGCGGTGACGGTCGAAGGCGGGACCATGCGGCTCGACGGCGGGCCTGCGTTCCCGACGCTCTGGCGCGACGAGCGCGGCGGCGCCATGGGCAGGCCGAGGTCCTTGCGCGAGAACGAGAGCACCCTCGTCTCGTCGTCCTCGTCCTCGGAGAACGACATCTTCGCGGGCGGCAGCGGCGCGCGGCGCGAGGGCGGCGGCGCCTCGGGCTCGAGCGCGCGTCGCATGCCGTCCTGGAACTCGCCGGCGTTCTGGTAGCGGTCCTCGCGCATCTTCGCGAGCGCCTTGTCGACGACACGCTCGAGCCCGCGCGTCACGCCCGGACGCACCTCGGCGACCGCGCGGTGCTTCGAGGTCAGAATCTGCACGAGCAGCGCGTTGTAGTTTCGCGCGACGAACGGGCGGCGGCCCGTGAGCGACTCGTAGAGGATCACGCCCGCGGCCCACAGGTCGACGCGGTGGTCGAGCCCGCGGTCGCCGCGCGCCTGCTCGGGCGCCATGTAGTACGGCGTGCCCATGACGATGCCGGGCATCGTGAGCTCGGTGGACGTGTCCTCGTGGATCGTCTTGGAGATGCCGAAGTCGAGGAGCTTGGCGATGGGCGGCGTGCCGGCCCTGCGGACGAGAAACACGTTCTCGGGCTTGAGGTCGCGATGGATGATGCCTTTTGCATGCGCGGCCATGAGCGCGGAGAGGACCTGGTGCATCACGTCCGCGACGTCACGCTCGAGCAGCGCGCCGTCGCGCTTGATGCGCTGGTCGAGCGTCTCGCCGACGAGCCGCTCCATCACGAGGTAGGGCGTGCCGTCTTCGAGGCGGCCGAGGTCGTGAATCTCGCAGATGTTCGGGTGCCCGATCGAGCCGGCGATGCGCGCTTCGTGCCGCAGCCGCGCGACCGAGTCGGACTGCTGCGCGTGTTTCGGGTGCAGCACCTTCACCGCGACGATGCGGCCGATGGCCAGGTGCTCGGCCTCGTACACCGCGCCCATGCCGCCCTCGCCGAGCAGCGCCTTCACGCGGTACTTGTCGCCGATGACGTGCCCCACGAAGTCGCGCCGCTCGCTCCTGCGCGCGCCTTGCGAGGGGGGACCGTCGTTGCGGCTCGGGGCGGCGCCGGGAGGTGCCGGGCGAGCGGGCGCGGCGGGCGTGGCGACGGGCACGCGGGGCGATGGGATGCCCATGGGCCGCGGGATGCTCGGCGCGGGCGGGATGAACGAACGCGGCGTGTGCATCGCCTGGCGCGGCGGCAGACTCGAACCTGGCCCGATGGCGAGCCCCGTCGCCGGACAGATCACGAGTCGTTCGTCGTGCCGGATGCCGCAGTGGCGGCAGCGGAGTTCGCTCATCGCGAGAGCCCTACGTTCGGCCATTCCGAAGCGGGGGGCCACTGCAAAATCGCTCGGCGATCGCGTTTTCGTTCCCACGACGGACGCTCACGCCGAACGCGGCGCGCGCGTCCGTGTTCGATCTGCGCGCCGTCTGTCGGGCGAGGCCACGGCGCATACACCCGAGCGGGGGCAACCTGGGGATAACTTCCGGTGATCCCAGGGTCAGGCTTGGGGACAGGACCGGGCGAGGCCGCCCACCCGTAAAGATCTCCCCGACCCGACCCCGAGATGCCCCCGAACTTTCCACAGGGGGGTGGCTCCGTAAGTTACCGAAATCATGAACCGATCCAGAGTTCTCCCCATCGTCCACAGGCCCTACGATGACGACCTGATCTAGATCTATAGATCCTCCCTAGATCGGAGGGTAACGCGTGAGCATGGTCACGTTTGCCTCGGTCCTCTTTTCGACCTTCGCCCCGCCGATAACCCTGCTAAGAGGGACCGACCCGCTGCCTTGGGCCGCGGCGGAGTTGAAGGGCCATGGACCTCGTCATCGCGAAGAAAGATCTGCTGCGCCTCGTCGACCGCTGCCAGGGCGTCGCCGACAAGAAGAGCGCCATGCCGGTGCTCGCCAACGTGCTGCTCGCCGCCGACGGCAACGCGCTGCGCGTCGCCGCGACCGACCTCTACCTCGCGGTGAGTGGTCAGACGGCGGCCGAAATCGTGAGCGCAGGCTCCGTGGCCGTTCCGGCGAAGGACCTGCTCGACCGCGTGAAGGCCATGCCCGACGGGCCCATCCAGGTGACCGCGCGCGAGGGCGCGCAGACCGTCATCAAGGCCGTCGGCTCGCCGCGCCGCTACACGCTGCACGGCATGCCCGGCAGCGAGTTCCCCGCCCTGCCGAAGGCCGCGCCCGACGCGCCCTCGCTCGAGCTGCCGGTCGAGCTCCTCTCGCGGCTCATCGAGCGCACGCACTTCAGCATCTCGACCGACGAGACGCGCGCGCACGTGAACAGCGCGCTCTTCGAGTGGGCCGGCCACCGCGTCCGCATGGTCACGACGGACGGTCACCGGCTGTCCAAGATGGAGGTCACGCTGGAGGGCACGAGCGCGACGGCGACGATGCTCATCCCGCTGAAGGCCATCCACGAGCTGCGTCGGCTCACGAGCGGCGTCGACAAGGAGACGCCCACGGTGCACATCACGCAGAGCGGGCCGAACGCGTTCTTCGGCGTCGGTGGCATGACCTTCTCGGTGAAGCTCGTCGACGCGCAGTTCCCGCCCTACCAGCAGGTCATCCCGAACGTGAGCGACCGGAGCATCCGCGCGCCGCGCGGTCCGCTCGCCGAGGCCCTGCGCGCCGTCTCGCTCGCCGCGAGCGACCGCACGGGCGGCGTGAAGCTCACGGTCACGCAGCGCGCGCTGCGCATCACGAGCGAGAGCCCCGAGAGCGGCAACGGCTTCGACGAGGTGCCGATCGACTACGAGGGCGGCGAGGTGACGATCGGCTTCAACGCGAAGTACTTCCTCGACGTGCTCGCGGGCATCAACGACGACGAGGTCGTCCTCGGCGTGTCGGGCGAGCTCGACCCGGCGGTCATCCGTCCCGCGACGGAGTCGGCGGCGGAGAGTTACGTTTCGGTCATCATGCCGATGCGGATCTGAAACACACCCTCACCCCCGACCCCTCTCCCTCCGTGAGAGGGGCCAGAGCCCATCACCCGGGGGTGCACGAAGTCCCATGAATCGCCTGGAGCTCGAACGGCTCAGCGTACGCGGCCTGCGCGTCCTCTCGCGGGTGGACATGGAGCCCGCGCCGCGGCTCAACGTCGTGTGGGGCAACAACGGGCACGGCAAGACGAGCGTGCTCGAGGCGATTTACTTCGCGGCGACTTCGAAGAGCTTTCGGACCTCGCGCGTGGGCGAGCTCGTGCGGCACGGTGAGCAGGCCGCGAGCGTGAAGGCGCGCTTCGTCGAGCGCGGCGGCGCGCTGCCGGCGCTCGCGCGTGAGCAGACGGCCGCGGTGCAGGGCAAACGCGTCGCCGTGCACATCGATGGCAATCGGCCACGCGCGCTCGTCGAGTACGCGACGCGCTCGCCCGTCGTCGTGTTTCATCCCGAGGAGCTCACGCTGTCGAGCGGGCCCGCGCAGGGCCGGCGCACGCTGCTCGACCGGCTCGCGCTCTTCACGCGACCCGAGAGCGCCGACGCGCGCGCGCGGTATGCGCATGCGCTCAAAGCACGGCACGAGCTTTTGCGGCGCGGCGCGGACATACCTTCGAGTGATACACGCGAGCTCGACGCGTTCGAGGAGCTCTGCGCCGAGCATGGGGCGGCCCTCACGCGGGCGCGCGCGGCGGCGGCCGAGGCGCTCGTGGTCGAGCTCGCGGGCGCGTTCGCGCAGATCGCCGCGCCGGACCTGCGACTCGAAGCGCGATACGCGCCGGGAGGCTCGGCCGACGTGGAGACCGCGCGCGCCGAGCTTTTGCGGGGCCGAAAGCGGGATGCATTCCGCGCGTCGGCGGGGTTTGGCCCGCATCGCGACGAGCTCGAGCTGAGGCTGGATGGGCATCCGGCGCGGATCGTCGCGTCGCAGGGGCAACATCGCGCGCTCACGCTCGCGCTGAAGGCGGCCGAGACGGCGACGATCGCCAAAGAGCGGGGCATCGAGCCCTTGCTCTTGCTCGACGACGTTTCGAGCGAACTCGACCCGGAGCGCACGGGCGCGCTCTTTTCATTCCTTGCGCTCCATCGGGGTCAGATTTTCCTGACGACCACGCGCCCCGAGCTCATCCGCGCCGAAGACATACCGGCCGAGGGACGATGTGACTTCCGGGTGTTTCGGGGCGAGCTCGACGAGGGCGCGGGCTGACCTTCGGCCGCTTCGGAGCGCCTCGGGAGCGAGCGCGAGAAACGGGCACCAATCGGGCGTGATTTCCTCACGAAAAGGGCCCCGCTACGCTTGCCCAAGAGGCACAAAAAGGCTAGATTTCCGCGACTCCAAACGGCCCCCGCGCGCGTGACCAGATGGCGTCCGCGCTCGGCCCGAGGAACCTCTCGACCCGCGCGAACGTGCGGGTCGGAACGAACCGATCGGCCAGACGCTCGGGAGCCGAAAGCACGAGACCGATGACGACCGAACCGACGAGCATCCAGCAAACCGAATCGAAGACGACCGCGGGCCAGGCTTACGACGCCAACAGCATCACGGCGCTCGAAGGCCTCGAGGCCGTGCGTAAGCGCCCGGGAATGTACATCGGTGACGTGCACGACGGCTCGGGGCTGCACCACCTCGTATGGGAGGCCGTGGACAACGCGGTCGACGAGCATCTCGCGGGGCACTGCACCGACATTCACGTGACGGTGCACTTCGACGGATCGATATCCGTGGAGGACAACGGCCGCGGCATTCCGGTCGGCATGCACGCGAGAGGCGTGAGTGCGGCCGAGGTCGTGATGACCGTGCTCCACGCGGGCGGCAAGTTCGACAACGCGAGTTACAAGGTCAGCGCGGGCCTGCACGGCGTGGGCGTTTCGGCGGTGAACGCCGTCTCCGAGTGGCTGAAGCTCGAGATCAAGCGTGAGGGCAAGGTCTGGTACCAGGAGTATGAGCGTGGCGTTCCGCGCAAGCCCCTGAAGGCCCTCGGCGAGACGGACCGGACGGGCACGAAGGTGTCGTTCAAGCCGGACGTGCAGATCTTTTCGGTGACGGAGTTCAATTACAACATCCTCGCCAATCGCCTGCGCGAGCTCGCGTTCTTGAACGCCGGCCTGGTCATCAACCTCGAAGATCAGCGCCCGAACGGCCGCAGCGAGGTATTCCACTACAAGGGCGGCATCGCCGAGTTCGTCGCGCTCCTGAACCAGGCGCAAGAGGCGATTCACGACGACGTCATCGCGTTCGTCGTCGAGGGACAGGCCGAGGCGGCGGGCAACGGCGGCTCGAAGCCCGTGCCGCCCATCACGGTCGAGGTCGCGATGCAGTGGAGCGGCTCGTATACCGAGCAAATCTATTGCTACACCAACAACGTCCACAACAAGGACGGCGGCACGCACCTCGCCGGCATGCGCTCGGCGCTGACGAAGACGATCAATCAGTACGGCAAGGCGCAAAACCTGTTCAAGGAGCTGAAGCAGGAGCTCGCGGGCGAGGACATCCGCGAGGGCCTCACCTGCGTGCTCAGCGTGAAGCACCCGGACCCTTCGTTCGACTCGCAGACGAAGTCGAAGCTCGTGTCGAGCGAGGTGAAGGGCATCGTCGAGCGCGCCGTCACCGACAAGCTCGGCCAATATTTCGAGGAGCATCCGCAGGGCGCGAAGAAGATCATCGAGAAAGCCGTGCTCGCCGCGCGGGCGCGGGAAGCTGCGCGCAAGGCGCGTGAGGTCATCCGCAAGGGCTCGCTCGACATCACCTCGCTTTCGGGCAAGCTCGCCGATTGCCAGTCGAAGGACCCGGAGAAGAGCGAGGTTTACATCGTCGAGGGCGACAGCGCCGGCGGCAGCGCCAAGATGGGGCGCGACCGCCATTTCCAGGCGATCCTCCCGCTCCGTGGCAAGATCCTGAACGTCGAGCGCGCGCGCCTCGACCGCATGTTGAGCTCGGCCGAGATCGGCACGATCATCACGGCGCTCGGCTGCGGCATCAGCGGCGTGCGAATGGCGCGCGGCGAGGGTGAGGACAAGGATGAAGACGGGATCGAGCTGACCAAGCTCAAGTACCACAAGATCATCCTGATGACCGACGCCGACGTCGACGGGTCGCACATTCGCACGCTGCTGCTCACGTTCTTCTTCCGGCAGATGCGCGAGGTCATCGAGCAAGGCCACCTCTACATTGCGCAGCCGCCGCTCTACCGCGCGCGCAAGGGCAAGAAGGACATCTACCTCAAGGACCAGGCGGCGCTCGACGAGTACCTCGGCAGCAATGCGGTCGAGGAGCTCTCCCTGTCGTCGGAGGGCCGCGCGCCGGTGCCGCCCGCGGTGCTCCCGAGCCTCGCGAAACGGCTGAAGCAATTCAAGATTGTCCTCGGCAACCTCGACAAACGGTGCGACGCGCGTATCGTGGCCTCGCTCATTCGCGCGACGGGCATCGCGCAGGAGGACCTGCGCGACGAGGCGAAGGTCGCGTCGGCGCGGGAGAAGCTCCAGGCGTACCTGGAGCGGCGTTATCCCGACATGATGCCGTTCAAGGTCGTCTCGACGTTCGACACGGAGCACGGCGCGTACCGCATCACGGTGACGCCGCGGCCGGGCACGGCGAGCCGCGTGGCCGTGATCGATTGGCAGCTCCTCGGCCTGCCCGAGTACAAGGACGCGCTCGACATCGAGCGCATGCTCGTGGAGACCGCGGGCCCGGCGCCCTGGACCGCCGTGTCGAAGGGCGGCAGCGAGGCGAAGCTCGAGACGAGCGAGGCGCTCATCGAATACCTCGAGGAGCGCGGCAAGAAGGGCATCACGCTCGGCCGCTACAAGGGCCTCGGCGAGATGAACGCGGAGGAGCTCTGGGAGACGACGATGAACCCGGACGTCCGCACCCTGCGCCAGGTGAAGATCGATGACGAGGCCGAGGCGGCGCGGCTCTTCGCGATTCTGATGGGAGAGCAAGTCGACGAGCGCCGGCGCTTCATCGAGGTGAATGCGCTGAACGTGAAGAACCTCGATATCTGACGGGGGCAAACCCCCCAACGCAAAGCCCCCCTCAGCATTGCTCGAGGGGGGCTTCGTTTTTCGAGGGGTTTTACTTCTTCAGCATGTTGTTCGGGCCGCCCTTGGCCCGATCCTTCGGGACGGGCCTCTGCCACGAGGTGCCCTCGACGTTCATCCACGACACGACCACCTCGATC
Source organism: Polyangium mundeleinium (assembly GCF_028369105.1). Lineage (NCBI taxonomy): Bacteria > Pseudomonadati > Myxococcota > Polyangiales > Polyangiaceae > Polyangium > Polyangium mundeleinium. The sequence goes on from NZ_JAQNDO010000001.1 coordinate 12,919,429, forward strand.
GTGACATCGGCTTGCCCCGCGGCCTTGTCGAAGGGGCCGACCGTGATATCGGCGTCCTTCCCGGCCTCGAGCCCCTTCGGGAACTTGCCGCTGATCGTCTCGACGAGCTTATCGTCCTTGCCGTAAGCGAACGCCTTGTACTCGAGCATCTTGATGCCTTGCTCGCTCGTGTTCTTCAGCTTGCCGCTGAAGCCCTTGTCGGCGACGGCGCCCTTCTCGAACTTCACGGCGTCGGCGACGGCCTCGAGCGCCGCGCTGTCGAGCTTCTTCGGCTCGGGCTTGGCCGCCTCGGCCTCTTTCTTGGGCGCTGCGTTTGCGTCGGCGCTTTTGGCGCTCGCCTCGGCGGCGGGTTTGTCTTGATTGCTTTCGGTCTTGGACTGCCCGCAGCCAGCGAGCAGCAGCGCGCCGAGGACAACCGGAACAACGAGATGATTCGTCTTCATTGCGCGGGACTCTAGGCCGGCGTGACCCAAGTTGTCCAGCTCGTCCGGTCGCCTCGGGCGTCGCGTCGTCGTGCTGAAACCGGTGATCCGGTCAGTTCGGTCCACCCTCACAAACGCCGCTGCCCTGCGCGACGTTGTTGTCGGTCCGGCATTCGTGCCATGCGTGCGGCGGCGATTGATCATCGACGATCACGAAGATCTTCTTCGACCCGTCGAGCACGCCGGGCGGCGGCATGGGGAGCGGCAGGCTCACGTCCTCGGCTTCGGCCGGATAGAGGACCTTCGTGGTCATGACGGGGCTGCCCGGCAGCGCCACGCCGCCGCTCGCCGGGTCGTCCAGGTAAAACCCGATGTTCACGCCCGCCGGCACGCTCGCCTCGCCGATGTTGCGCACGCGCGCGATGAGCCCGTACGTCGGGCTTCCGCAGACCGGGAACACCGTGGCGACGAGGTCCGGCGCGGAGAACTCGCCCGAGGGCTGCACGTTTTGCCGGAAGTTGTTGAGCTTCGGCTGCTTGTAGTTCGGCAGCTCCACCTGGGGGATCGTTCCATCCTCCTCCACGTTCGTCACGTGATAGCCGTGCTGGTTCCACACCCTTCGCGTGCGCACCCAGTTGCCATTCTTATCGCCGAAGACCCGCACGCCGGCGGTCTTCGTGCCGTCCGCGCAGGTGAAGCTCGAATACGAGTTCGACACGACCACGATGTCGGCCTGCCCGTCGCTGTCCACGTCCGCGACCAGCGGATACTCGTAGAGCGTCCCGTTCGTGTTGCACGTCTCGTAGAGCACCGTGCCGTCGGTCCCCGAATAGACGTGGATCATCTTCTCGTCGGCGTAGACCACCTCGGCCTTGCCGTCGCCCTCGAAATCGAAGACCGAGCTGCCCGTCGAGGCGGACGAGCAATCCTGCGTTTGTCGGATCCAGAGCAGCGTCTCGGCGTTCGGCACGGCGGGGTCCATGAGCTTCTTGCCGTCGAAGACCGCATATCCGACGCCGCCGGCCATGGCCACGTCGGGCACGCCGTCGCCATTGAAGTCCGCCACCGTGGGCGGGCCGCCGCCTTGCGTGAAGCCCGTGCTGTTCGCGGGGCAGAGGGCAGGGTTGAGGGTGCCGTTGATGTCGACGCCCGTGCGCACGACCTTGAAGCCGCCCGGCTCGTTCGGGTCGACGCGCCAGATCCGCAGCTCGTGGTTGCTGTTGTAGATGGCGATGACCTCGGGAATGCCGTCCTTGTCGAGGTCGCCCACGGCGGGGAAGCTCGCGACGAGGTTGGAGTCGACGAGCAAGGTGCCGTCGCCCTTGTAAATGCGCCGCGCGCCGACGATGTCGAGCTTGCCGTCGGCGTCCATGTCGGAGACCACGACGTTCGAGGTGTTCGCCGGGGTGAACGTGGCGACCGTGGCGCCGGTCTTCCCGTCGAGGATTTGCGAGTCCACGACGACCTCGACGTCGCCGTCCTGATCGAGGTCCGCGAGCGAGGGCATCGAGCACGTCCCGGCCGCGCTGAGCCACAGCTCGGTGCCGGTCGCCGAATAGGCGCGCGCGCGGCCGTCGATCGTGCAGATCACGATCTCATTGCCCGGCACGCCGTCGATGTTGCCCGCGGCGATCGAGCGGCCCGGATGGTTCGGGCTCGTCGCGCCCGCGTTCGCGGTCCACTTCTCGACGACCTGGCCATTGACGATCGAAATGGCGTGGAGCGTGCCATTCTCGTTGTACTTGTTCGTCTGGAACGTGGAGAAGACGATCTCCGGGATGTCGCGCTCGTCCACGACGCCGTCGCACGTGTCGTCGTCGAGCTGGATCACCACGGGCGCCATCATCACGCTGTCCTGCGTGTTTGGCGCGGTGGGGTTCCCCCAGGTGTACTTGAGCACGGGATCGAACTGGCCGACGGGCGGCTTGTACTCGCATTTCGCGAGGCAGGTGATCGGGTCGTTCGGGCCGGGTTCCATGCCGGGCGCGCATTCCGGAGGCTGCGGCAGGCATTTGCCCGTCGCCGGCGTCACGCCGCCCTGGCACGAGCCGCCCCCGCCGCCGCCGGGCATGCCCGGCTCGCCGAGCGCATATTCGCAGTACGAGTTCTGCGGGCATTCGGTGGCGTCGATGCACGTCGCGCCCGGCGTCACGCATTGCTGGAACGAGCACACCTCCGCGCCGCCGCAACACGCCGTCCCGCAGGCCTTGTCCTGCGTGCAGCACACGTCGCCGACCGTACAGACGCCGCCGTCGCCGCAGGCCTCGCCCGGCGTGCATCCGGTCGTGCCGCTGTCGCCGAAGAGGTCGCCGCCCTGGCCGCCCTGGCCGCCGCCGCCCTGGCCACCCTGGCCGCCGCTGCCGCCCGTGGACGCCGAGGACGACGCGCCGCTGCCTGTTCCGTCACCGCCACTGCACGAGGCGAGGGCGACCGCGAGGGACGGCACGGCGAGCGCCGTGAAAGCGAGGAAAGAGAGCCGATGTTTGCGCATAAGGGCGCATCTTCGCCGAGGGCGACCGTCCATGTCGATCGCGAAGAACCCGAAAAGGACCCCCGAGCGTGTGGTCGCTTCGGCGACTTGGCAAGGGCCTTGCTTGGATGGGATCCAGCCTTAGTTTCGGTCGTGCCATGCGGATCGATAGAATGACGACCAAGGCCCAGGAAGCGGTTCGCACCGCCGTCGACCTCGCGAGCCGTCGCGGAAACCCGGAGCTCTATCCGGAGCACCTTTTGCGAGCGATCATCGCTCAGGAGGATGGGATCGGGGCGCCGCTCCTGGAAAAGGCAGGCGTCGACCCGGGGCGTGTTTTGCAGGCCCTCGACGCCAAGATCGATAGTTACCCCCGCGTCAGCGGCGGCGCCGAGCCGAGCTTGTCGCGGCGCTCGCTCGGCCTGCTCCAGCGCGCCGAAGACGAGATGAAGAGCCTCAAGGACGACTTCATCTCCACCGAGCACCTCCTGCTCGCCGCGCTGAAGAGCGACAAGGACACGTCGCAGCTCCTCGAGCGCGCGGGGCTGAACCACGACAAACTGCTCGCGGCGCTCACGCAGGTGCGCGGCAATCAGCGCGTCACCGATCGAGACCCCGAGGGCAAGTTCCAGGCGCTCGACAAGTACACGCGGGACCTCACGGACCTCGCGCGGCGCGGGAAGATGGACCCGGTGATCGGCCGCGACGAGGAGATTCGCCGCACCATCCAGGTGCTCTCGCGCCGCTCGAAGAACAACCCCGTGCTCATCGGCGAGCCGGGCGTCGGCAAGACGGCGATCGTCGAGGGCATCGCGCAGCGCATCGTGGCCGGCGACGTGCCCGAGTCGCTGAAAGACAAGAGGCTCGCGGCGCTCGACCTCGCCGCGATGGTCGCGGGCTCGAAGTTCCGCGGCGAGTTCGAGGACCGCCTGAAGGCCGTCCTGAAGGAGATCGAGGGCGCGCAGGGCCGGATCATCCTGTTCATCGACGAGCTGCACACGCTCGTCGGCGCCGGCGCGGCCGAGGGCGCGATGGATGCGGCGAACATGCTCAAGCCTGCGCTCGCGCGCGGGGAGCTGCGCTGCATCGGCGCGACGACGCTCGACGAGTATCGAAAGCGAATCGAGAAGGACGCGGCGCTCGAGCGCAGGTTCCAGCCCGTCCTCGTGGGCGAGCCGAGCGTCGAGGATACGATCGCGATCCTGCGCGGGCTCAAGGAGCGGTACGAGATTCACCACGGCATCCGCATCCAGGACGCGGCGCTCGTGGCGGCGGCCGTGCTCTCGAACCGCTACATCACCGAGCGATTCCTGCCGGACAAGGCGATCGACCTCGTCGACGAGGCCGCGAGCCGCATCCGCATGGAAATCGAGAGCCTGCCGACGCCGATCGACAACGTCGAGCGGCAGCTCGTCAAGCTCGGCATGGAGGAGCAAGCGCTCCAGCGCGAGCCGGACAAGGCGAGCAAGGCGCGGCTCGAAGACCTCAAGCGCGAGATCGCCGAGCTCCAGTCCAAACGCGACGCGATGCGGGCGCAATGGATGCGCGAGAAGGAGCTGCTCACCGACATCAAGAAGACGAAGGAGACGATCGAACAGCTCCGCCTCGACGAGGAGCGCGAGAAGCGCCGCGGCGACCTCGGCAAGGCGGCCGAGATTCATTACGGCAAGATCCCCGAGGTCGAGAAGAAGCTCGAAGGGCTGCGCGAATCGCTCACCAAGCTCCAGGAGAAGGGCAGTTATCTCAAGGAGGAGGTCACCGACGAGGACATCGCGACCATCGTGTCGAAATGGACCGGCATTCCGGTCTCGAAGATGCTCGAGAGCGAGATGCAGAAGCTCCTCCGCCTCGAAGACGAGCTGCGCAAGCGCGTCGTAGGGCAGGACCACGCGCTCGTGTCGGTGGCGAACGCCATCCGGCGCTCGCGCGCGGGGCTCGGCGAGGAGAAGCGGCCGATCGGATCGTTCATGTTCCTCGGGCCGACGGGCGTCGGCAAAACGGAGCTCGCGCGGGCGCTCGCCGAGTTCCTCTTCGACGACGAGAAGGCGATGGTGCGCATCGACATGAGCGAGTACGGCGAGCGGCACACGGTCGCGCGGCTCATCGGCGCGCCGCCCGGATACGTCGGCTACGAAGAGGGCGGTCAGCTCACCGAGCCCGTGCGGCGAAGGCCGTACACGGTGGTGCTCTTCGACGAGATCGAGAAGGCGCACCCGGACGTGTGGAACGTGCTCTTGCAGGTGCTCGACGACGGCCGATTGACCGATGGTCAGGGGCATACGGTCGACTTCAAGAACACGATCCTCATCCTGACCTCGAACATCGGCACGCCCGCGGCGATGGCGATCGAGGAGCGCGAGGGGCTCGACCCGCGGGACAAGGCCGAGCTCGTGCGGCGCGTGGTGCTCGAAGAGGTGCGCAAGAACTTCCGGCCGGAGTTCTTGAACCGGCTCGACGACATCATCGTGTTCCGCCGGCTCGAGCACAGCGAGATGGAGAAGATCGTCGACATCCAGCTCGCGCAGTTCGAGAAGCGCCTCGCGCGGCGCGGGATCACGATGACGGTCGCGCCCGCGGCGAAGTCGTTCCTCATCGAGCATGGCTGGGATCCGCAATACGGCGCGCGGCCGCTCAAGCGGGCCATCCAGCGCTACATCGAGGACGAGCTCGCCAAGCGGCTGCTCGGCGGCGAGTTCAAGCCGGGCGATACCATCGCGATTGGACGGTCGGGCGAGGGCCTGACCTTCTCGAAAGTGACGTACAACTAGAGAGCGAGTAGCTGACAGCGGCGGAGGTCTCGGCTAAATCCGGCCCCATGCTGGACCTCCGCCACGTCGTCGATCACATGGACGACGTCCGCGCCGCCTTGGCGCGGCGCTCGCCCGCGGCTGCGGCCGCCCTCGCCCCCATCGCCGAGCTCGGCCAGAAACGGCGCGAGCTCATCGCGCTCTCCGAGTCCAAGGCTGCCGCGCGCAACCAGGCCAACGAGAAGATGGCCAAGGCGGACAAGAAGTCCGCCGAGTTCACCGAGCAACGCGAGGCCCTGAAGCGCCTGTCCACGGAGATCAAGGACGCGGAGCAGGCGCTGAAGGACGTCGAGGCGAAGATCCAGGAGCAGCTCGCCCTCGTCCCGAACCTGCCCGACCCGTCGGTCCCCGACGCAAGGACGAGAACGACAACGTCGTCGTCCGGACCTGGGGCGACAAGCCGTCGTACACGTTCACGCCGAAGTCGCACTGGGACATCGGCGAGGGCCTCGGCGTCCTCGACTTCGCGCGCGGCGCCAAGCTCTCGGGCTCGCGCTTCACCGTGCTCTGGGGCGCGGCGGCGCGGCTCGAACGCGCGCTCATCAACTTCATGCTCGACCTGCACACGCGCGAGCAGGGGTATACCGAGGTCCTCCCGCCCTTCCTCGTGAAGGACTCGGCGCTTTTCGGCACGGGGCAGCTCCCCAAGTTCGCCGACGACCTCTTCAAGACGCACAAGAGCGACCCCGAGCGCGCGTACGACCTTTATTTGATCCCGACGGCGGAGGTGCCGGTGACGAACCTCCACGCCGACGAGATCCTCGAAGCGGACAAACTGCCGCTCGCCTACACCGCGTACACGCCCTGCTTCCGCGCCGAGGCCGGCAGCCATGGCAAGGACGTGCGTGGGCTCATCCGGCAGCACCAGTTCGACAAGGTCGAGCTCGTGCGCTTCTCGACGCCCGAGACCTCGCCCGAGAACCACGAGACCCTCACGCGGCACGCCGAGGAGGTCCTCAAGCGGCTGAAGCTCCATTACCGCGTGTCGCTCCTCTGCGCGGGCGACATGGGCGGGTCTTCGCAAAAGACGTACGACCTCGAAGTATGGCTCCCCGGGCAGGGCCTCTATCGCGAGATTTCGAGCTGCTCGAACTTCGGCGACTACCAGGCGCGGCGCGCGGCGATCCGCTACCGGCCCGAGCCCAAGGCGAAGCCGCGGCTCTTGCACACGCAGAACGGCTCCGCGCTCGCGGTCGGCCGGACGGTGATCGCGATCCTGGAGCAGTATCAGCAGGCCGACGGCACCGTGGTCGTGCCCGAGGTGCTGCGGCCGTTCATGGGGTGCGAGGTCATCAAGGGGGTCTGAGCGCCCCGCTCCGCGCAAAACTTGGCCGACTTCCCGAGAACCCTGTAGGAGCCCCCTAGTCACGCCGAGCGTCCGTCTCGCGCCCCACATCGCGGGGCTTGCGGGCGCCAGCGTTTGCTCGAGAAGGGGCGTCTCATGCAGGCGTCGTGTGCGTCGTCGTCCATCGAAAGCAGGAGCCCGGAAGACACCATCCCGTCCGTCTTCCAGCCGCGCTCGTCCATGCTCCCGCCCCCCGCGGCGAACGAGGCCGAGACGCAGCCGGCGCCGTTCGCGCGCGAGAGCCACCCGACGATCCCCTATGAGCGCGCGAACCCCAAGTCCTGGTTCGCCAACCACAAGAAGCGCCGCAGGCTCGCGCGGCTCGACCTCGACGAGGAGAGCACCGAGAACGGCCGGCCCATGCCCGAGTGGTGCGTGGAGCACGGCGCCGGCCTGCGGGCCATGACCACGTTCGAGCTCTGGATGGCCCTCGCCAGGGGCGAGATCGAGGCCGAAACCTCGGTCTGGCGCGACGGGATGGAGGGCTGGACCCAAATCGCGCAGATCCCCGAGCTCGCGTATGCGCTCGCCGATTCGGTCTCGTTCGACCCGCTCCTCGTGACGCCCGCGCGTCTGCCGGACGTCGCGCTCACGTCGGCGCGGGGTGAGGCGAAGACGCCTTTGACCTTCAGCGGGGCCGTCGCGCAGACGGGGGACCCACCGCATGTACGGTCTCTGGAGGGGGACGAGACCCGCTCGGAGCCCATCTCGCTCCCTGTCCGGGCGTGGCCCTTCGGTCGCAAGGGTGGGTCCCGACGGTCTCTGGCAGGGCAAGGAGGGTTCTCCTTCGTGCTCGGGTGTGTCGTGGCGGTGACGGCCGTGGGTATTGCGCTCGTGCATCGAGGCATCGCGCCGGTGGTCCTGTCCGGGCAAGCTCCGGGTACGGACCCTCCCGCGCTCGTGGCCGGAGCCTCCGAGCTCGTGTCGAAGGTGGGGCAGAGGACGGCCGCGACCGTGCGGCAGACAGAGGCGACCCCCGTGGCGCCCCCTCCGCCCTCGGCGCGCCACCATACCGACCCTGGTCAGAAACGATCACGACGGGGCGCGCGACGGTAGCGACCCTCTCTCGGGACCGTCGCGACCCTCCCCGGAGAGGGTAACGACCCTCCCAGCGACGGGAACGACCCTCCCTGGAGACGCTAACGACCACCTTCGCGGCGCGTGCGAAGCGCAAAGAGTCGCGCTATCGTCCCGCCCCTCTGGCGCTCCGGTCACTTCCGGGGCCTCACTCCGGCGTCGTCTAAGGGCAGGACGGGGGACTTTGAATCCCCTAATCATGGTTCGAATCCATGCGCCGGAACCAGCCCGCGGGGGGCACGCAGGCGGGCCGCCGGGCTCGTCCGGTCCGCGGAAGACGACGGGTACGCGAGACAGACTCTAGCGCTGCGCGTACGAGGGCGTTTACGGTAGCTGCCAAGGGAGCAGCCTGGCGTGACGAGCGACGACGAGACCGAGGAGGCCAGGTTCGTCGCGCGTCTCGTGGCGCGTGACGAGTCGGCCTTCAACGAGCTCGTCGTCGCGTACGAGCGGCGCGTGTTCGCGCTCGTGTTCCGGATGATCGGGCGACGCGAGGAAGCCGAGGACCTCGCGCAAGAGGTCTTCGTCCAGGTCTTCAAGGCGATCGATCAGTTCCGCGGAGAGTCGAAGCTCTCCACGTGGATCTTCCGGATCGCCGTGAACCTCTGCAAGAACAAGGCGAAGTACCTGTCGCGGCGCCGCGTGGGCGAGCAGGAGGACGTCCACGAGATCGCCGATCGCGTGGACGGCGACGCGGGCAAGGGCGTCACGGTGAGCGGGGCGATCAACCGCCCGGACGAGATTCTGGAGGGCATGCAGCTCGAGCGCATCGTGAAGCGCGCGATCGAGCAGGTCGACGCGGACTTCCGCGAGGTCTTGATCCTGCGCGACGTGGAGGACATGTCCTACGACGAGATCGCGGAGGTGACGGGCTTGCCGGAAGGCACGGTGAAGAGCCGCATTTTCCGCGCCCGCACGCAGCTTCGGGGCCTGGTCGAGAAGGCGCTCGGCGACAAGCTGAGGAGCGAGAAGAAGGCATGAGCGGCGACGCGAAGCGAAAGCCAGAGGCGGGCGCGCCGGCCGACGATCGGGACGAGGATCAGCTCGGCGCGGAGGGCGACGTCAGCGACGAGGAGGCCGAGCGCCTCGCGGCCGAAGCAGAGCGCTGGCTCGAAGCCGAAGAGAAGGCCGAGGCGAAGGACGAGGCGGCAGCGGCGAACGAGAAGCGCGACGCGAAGAAGCGCGACGAGGACGAGGACGAAGCGCCGCTCGACGAGGTCGAGGTGCGCGAGCTCTTGCGACGCGCGCTGCGTCCGCCGCCGGGCGCGGTGGCGCCGAGCCTGCTCGGAGGCGTGCAGAAGAAGCTGCGCACGCGCTCGCGAGGAAAATTCTACGGCGATGGATGGAGCACGTCGCGCTCGCCGCGCTCGACGTACCTCGTGACCAGCGTGCTCATGCTGGTGCTCGTCGCGTTCGTGTTTTTGGTGCTCGTTCCGTGGGGCGGCGGCGCGTTGCCTTGAGGATCCTGTAATCTGACAAGCCCTGCAGAGGAGCTTGTCATGTCCAAGGACGACGACGTTCGCATCAACGAGACCATGAAGCAGATCATGGTGCTCTTTCCTGCGGAGGGGCGTGGGCTGAAGGATGCGATCCAGAACGCGCTGATGACGCAGTTCGCAACCGGACCTGCGCGCACGAGCCTCAGCAAGGCGTTGTCGATCGGAGGGCTTCACATCGGCGGCACGCAGCGCCGGCACGTCGAGCGCATCTACCTGCTCGCGGAGCGCGTCCTCGGGAAGAGGACGGACGTGCAGATGGCCACGTGCAAGCAGATCGCCGACTCGCTGACGGAAGTGCAGCTCCGAGGCCTCGTCGTCGGTTTGGCCCAGACCGTCGCCGCCACACCGCCGGGCGGTACGGTCCAGATCGCCGAGTCGTTCAACTACGGCCCCGCGGACGCGGCGCGGCGCGCGGAGGCGGCCGTCACGAAGGCCAAGCGGATCCTCGGCGACATGTACCAGGGCATCAACGCGGCGAAGGCCGACGCCAAGGAGCGCGCGCGCTACGAGAAGTGGTTTGGCCCGATGGAAACGACGCGCTACGACGCGGTACGAAGGAACGTCGAGGCGATGTTCCGTGATGTCACGACGCGCCCGCTCAAGCTGTATTACCGAGGCGCGGGCGTCAGCAACAAGCTGGACGATCAGCCGGGCTCCAACTACCACAACATCCACGTCAAGCTGCGCGAGGACCCGAACAACTACGGCTGTTTCATCCCCGGCTGGCCGAACGGCGGGGCCGAGCGCGACCGTACGCACATCCTCCTCGGTGGAGCGTTCTTCACGAGCTGCCAGGACATCTCCCACCCGACCGACGTGACGAAGATGAGCGGGGCCGGCGTGATCGTCCACGAGCTGTCGCACGCCGTGTGCGCCACGAACGACGAGAAAAACGCGAGCGGCCAGGTCCTCTACGGCCCGCGCAAGTGCCTCGCGGTCGCGGTCGATGCCCCGGCGAAGGCCGTGACGAACGCCGACACCTACCGGTTGTTCTCCGACGAGTACGACGGCGCTTCCGTCTGATCCGGCGTCGACACGCCCGCAGCAGGCAGGTGAATCAGAAACCGCGTGCCGCCGCCTTCGCGGCCGAGGCAGCGGATCGTCCCGCCGTGCGCCTCGACGATGTCGCGCGTGACCGCGAGGCCGAGGCCCGTGCCGCGTTGTTTCGTGGTGAAGAAGGGATCGAAGATCGACGCGCGTAGCTCCTCGGGCACGCCCGAGCCCGTGTCGTCGACCGCGAGATCGATGCCGCCGTCGTCGGCCTTGTGGATCGAGACGATGAGCTCGCCGCCCTTCGCCATGGCCTCGCGCGCGTTGCGCATGAGGTTGAGGAGCGCCTGGCGGAACTGCGACTCGTCGAGGCGCGCGTCGGGCAGATCGTCGTCGGCGTCGACACGGCTTGCCACGCCGCCGCGGTCGAGCTCGGGCCGCACGAAGGCCACGAGCTCGCGCGCGAGGTCCTCGACACGCTCGCGTTCGAGCCGCGGACGAGGCCTGCGCGAGATGCTGAGGTACTGCTCGGCGATGCGCGAGAGCCGCTCCACCTCGGCCTTGATGGCGACGACGAGCTGCGAGGCCTCCTTGTTGTCGGACGAGGCGACCTCCTCTTCGAGCAGCTCCAGGTTCAGCCCGATCGACGAGAGCGGATTGCGTATCTCGTGCGTCACGTGCGCGGCCATCTTGCCGATGGCGGCGAGGCGCTCGGCGTTCACGAGCTCGCTGCGGGCGCGCTGGATGGCGGCGACCATGCCCTCGAACGTCGTCGCGAGCTCGCCGATTTCGTCGTTCGTGGCCATGACCTCGCGTGGCGTGAGGTCGCCTCGCGCGACGGCCTTGGCACGCTCGGTGACGGCCGTGAGCGGCGCGAGCACGCGGCGCGCGTAGAGCGAGATGACGACGCCGACGAGGAGCGTGAGCACGAAGAGGCCGACGAGGAGCTGGATCGAGCGGGCCTCGCGCCGCTTCGCCTCGGCCGTGAGGCTCTCCATCCGCTCCTCGACGCGCAGCTTGATCGCGCGGAGGCGCTGCGCGCCCTCGGCCTCACGCTTGAGCAGCTCGTCGCGCGCCCGCTCCGCGGCCTCACGGTCGCTCACCGCGAGCGCCTGGAAGAGCTGCCCGAAGCGCTCGGGATCCGCGCCGAGGAGCTTTTCGATGGCCGCGGCCTCGCGGACGATCTCCTCCTGGAACTTCGCGACGGAGGGGTCTTCGTCGACGAGCCCTTTCTCCGCGGCTTCGCGCACGTGCGCGAACGTGAGCGGGCGCGTGCGGCGCGCGGTCTCGATCCACTCGCGCACGTCGCCGGGATTTTTCGCCGCGGTGATGTGGTTGAGCTGCGCGTTGAACACGTTCTGCGCGGCGAGCGCCTCGCCCACGCGGAGCAGGAGCGGCGCGTATCCGCTGCGCAGGAGCTCCGCGCCTTGGGACGTGTCGCGGAGCGCGCGGAAGCTCCAGGTCACGGTGAGCGCGAAGGCCGCGAGCACGAGCACGTAACTCGCGAGGAGCCTGCTCGAGACGGTCCGCCTGCGGCGAGGAGCTTTCGGGGTCGTCATGCGCGCGCGGGACTCAGGGAGCGAGCGCCCGCGCGAGCAGGCTGACGAGGTCCTCGGCCTCTTCGCCGCGGCTCCGGAAGCGCCGCAGGCTCGACGCGCACGCCGTCACGAGGAGGCCGCCGCCGCGCGCCTTGTGCTCGGCGATGCGCGCATCCGCGATGGCCTCGCTCGTCCGCGGCCGGGTCACGGGCAAGAGCCCGCCTGCGCCGCTGCACTCGCCGTGCTCGCGGTCGCGCTGGAACGTCGCGGGCTCCTTGCCGCTCATCTTCGCGAGCAGCGCGCGCGGCTCGTCGTACCGGCCGAGCCCACGCCCGAGCTGACACGGCGAATGCCACCGCACGGTCGTCTCGGCGAGCTCGGGCAGCACGCGCAGGCGGTCCTGCGCGGCGTGCGCGAGGTCGAGGAGCAGCTCGGGCTCGCGGGGCAGGGTGACGCCCACGCGCGCGTGCTCGACCCGCGTGGCGCGCGCGCAGCCCGGGTCCACGACGAGGAGGCGCGGGACCTCGGAGACCTCGGCGGCGAGGCGCTCGGCCGCCACACGGAAGCCTTCCCGGTCGCCCGCGTGGAGCGAGGGAAGGCCGCAGCAGCTTCGAATCGCGCGCACCGGGCCGCCGACGAGCTTCGCCGCGACCGCGAGCGCGTCCTTCGCCACGGCAGGGTTTTTGCGCGCGTAGGAGCAGCCGACGAGCACGCCAGCCGCGACGGGCCCGCGCGGAGGCGCCTCGGCCTCGATCGCATCGAGCGCCGCGGCCGTCTCGCCCGCGCGTTCTTGCGCCCGCGTCACGACGTCGAACGCACCTTTGGGCGCGGCGCCGCGTGCAAAAAAGTCCGCGCGCGACTCGACGAGCACCGTCGCGGGCTCGTTCCGGTGGTCGCACTTCTCGCGGCACGCGTGGCAGCCCGTGCAGGCCCACGCCGGCGCGGTGTGCTCTGCCTCGACCGGCACGTCGCCGCGGCCCACGAAGTACGCGAGGCTCATCTTGCCCCAGGGCGTCACCGTCTCGCTCGCCTCCGCGTTCGAGACGGGGCACGCAGCGCGGCAGAGCTTCGGGCAGTACACGCACGTCTCGAGCGCGCGTTTGTGCGTGGCGACGATGGGCAGACGGAGCACGTCCGGAGTGTCTTCCCCCAGGACGATGAGCGCAAGGGATCCGCAGTTTCTGCGGCTCTATCCGGTTCGTCCCGCCGGCTGACCGGGGTTGCTCGTGCGGCCGCTGCGTCGGCTCGGCGGCGCATCGTCGCCGGGCTGGCTCGCTCGTGACGTCTTGGTCGATCGGCTCGCGTCGGTCTCCTCGGCGGCCGGTGCTTGCGGCGAGCGCCCCGTCGTCGCGGCCGAGGCCGGCGTGGCGTTCGGCGGATGCACGAGCGGCAGCCCCGTCGCCTCGTCGGCACGCGCGCCCGCCGCCGGCGGAGCTTGCGGCGGCGCGGGAGGCGCGGCCGGGGCCGGGGGCGCGATCGTCGCCATCATCGGCGTCTCTTGCGGGATCCGGATCGTGAACGTCGTTCCGCGCTCGGACGACTCGACCTCGATGGCGCCCCCGTGCTCGTCGACGATCTTCTTCACGATGGCGAGGCCGAGGCCCGTGCCGCCGCGTTTTCCGCTCGTCACGAACGAGTGGAACAGCCGCTCGCGGATCTCGGGCGGGATGCCGCGCCCCGTGTCCGACACGCTCAGCACGAAGTCCGCGCCTTGCCGCAGCGCGCGCAGCACGACCTTGCCGCCGCCGTGCGGCTCCATCGCCTCGACCGCGTTCCGCACGAGGTTGTGCACGACGCGCGTCATCTTCGTCTCGTCGAAGCGCGCCGTGCCGCGGTCGTCGAGCTCCATCACGATCGTGACGCGGTTGCCCGCGAGGTCGAGCTGGAGCTGCTTCTCCAGGTCGCCGAAGAACTTCGTCAGGTAGACCTTGCGAACGAGGATGCTGCGCTCGCCGCGCGCAAACTCGAGCAGCTCACGCTGCATCGCGCTGATGGCGTCGAACTGCTTGAGGATGAGCCGCGCATGCTCGCCGCGCACCGAGGGCTCGCTCGCGGTCGCCATGAGCTGCACGTAGCCGCTGATCACGGTCAGCGGCGTGCGCATGTCATGCATGACGCCGGAGAGCAGGCGCCCGATCGCCGTGAGACGTTCGCTCTTCTCGCGCTCGGTGCGCGAGCGGAAGAGGCGCACCGCGGTCGACGCGTTCGCCGACACGAGCCGGAGCAGCGAGCGATCGTCCTGCGTGAAGCCAAGCGCGTTCTTCGCGTTGTAGAGGCCGAGCGCGCCGAGCGAGGTGTCCTCTTCGCCTTCGAGCGGCACGACGATCGCGCTCTCGATCTCCAGATCGAGCGAAGGATGCATGTGCGCGAACGCGGCCTCGGCGACCGGACCGACGGGAGGATCCTTCGGGCCGAGGTGGATCGACTCGTTGTGCGTCATGGCCCAGCCGAGCAGGCCTTCGCCGCGCTTGACGGGCAGGCGCTTCACGTCGACGTCGCGCACCGACACGCCGGGCGCCGACGCGTCGACGAAGTACAGGAACACGCCGGCCTCGCCCTCGTCGACGAGCAGGCCGCCGGCGCGCGCCTCGCACGCCTTCGAGGCCTCGGCGATGACGGCGCGGCTCAGCTCTTCGAGCGAGGAGGCCCCGCTCATCGCCGTTTCGAGCTCGAAGAGCAGCTTCAGATCGGCGACGCGGTGCTCGAGCTGCTCCTTCGTCTCGACGAGCTGCATGTTCTTCTGGATGACCGAGAGGAACAGGCGCGAGTTGTCGATGGAGATGGCCGCCTGCGTGGCGAGCGCCGAGAGCAGCTCCTCGTCGTGTTGCGAGAACTCGCCCTTGCCGCCGTGCTTGTTCAAGACCTGCACGACGCCGATCGTGCGGCCCACGTGGTTGCGCATGGGCGCGGCGAGGATCGAGCGCGTCCGGTAGCCCGTGAGATCGTCCCACGTGCGCTGGAAGCGTTTGTCCCTGTACGCGTCCTTCACGCGGGCGATCTTGCCGTGCTTGGCGACGTGCCCAGCGATGCCTTCGCCCACGGGCAGCTCGATCGAGCGCACCTCGCCGCCGAGGATCACCCGCGAGAGCAGCATCTTTCGTTGCTCGTCGAGCAGGTAGAGCGTGGCCCGGTCGGCTTCGAGCAGCTCCGTGATCTTGCCGAGGATGAGCTCGAGGAGCTGGTCGAGGTCGAGCGTGGAGCCGAGCGCGAGCCCCACGTCGCGTAGGGCGCGGACGGTCTTCTCCGAGCGTTCGAGGCTGGCCTCGAGTTCCTCGACTCGGGCCGTGAGCTCTCGCAGGCGGTCCGCCTTACCGGTCACCATACGACGCTAACACGCCTCCGGCCGCCGCTACAGCGCTCCCGTAAATTCGCGATGGATCGGGCGGTTTGCCCGGGGGACGGGCAGGGAAGGGGGGGAGGGGAGGGGGAGGGGCCTCGGTCGAGGAGGCCCCTCGGGCGCGGGATTACTGATTCATGGATTCGAGGAACTCCTGGTTCGTCTCGGTGCGGCTCACCTTGTCGAGCAGGAATTCCATCGAGTCGATGACGTTGAGCGGGTGCAGGAGTCCGCGGAGCAGCCACACGCGCTGGAGGATCCACTCGGGCAGGAGCAGTTCTTCCTTGCGTGTCGCGCTCTTGTTGATGTCGAGGCAGGGGAAGATCCGCTTCTCCATGAGCTTGCGGTCGAGGTGGATCTCGCTGTTGCCCGTGCCCTTGAACTCCTCGAAGATCACCTCGTCCATACGCGAGCCCGTGTCGACGAGCGCGGTGGCGATGATCGTGAGCGAGCCGCCCTCCTCGATGGAGCGGGCCGCGCCGAAGAAGCGCTTCGGCTTGTGGAGGGCGTTCGAGTCGACGCCGCCGGAGAGGATCTTGCCGCTCGGGGGGACGACGGTGTTGTAGGCGCGGGCGAGGCGCGTGATCGAGTCGAGCAGGATGACCACGTCGTGCTTCTGCTCGACGAGGCGCTTGGCCTTCTCGATGACCATCTCCGCGACCTGCACGTGACGCGTCGCCGGCTCATCGAAGGTCGAGCTGATCACCTCGCCCTTGATGTTGCGCTGCATGTCCGTGACCTCTTCGGGCCGCTCGTCGATGAGCAGCACGATGAGGGTCGTATCCGGGTGGTTCGTGCTGATCGCGTTGGCGATGTTCTGGAGCAGCACCGTCTTGCCCGCGCGGGGCGGCGAGACGATGAGACATCGCTGGCCCTTCCCGATCGGGCAGAGCATGTCGATGATGCGCGTCGAGAAGCCCTTCGTGCCGTTCTCGATGTTGAACTTCTGCTGCGGGTAGAGCGGCGTGAGGTTGTCGAAGAGGATCTTGTCGCGCGCGACCTCGGGCGAGACGCCGTTGATCTTGTCGACCTTGAGCAGGGCGAAGTACGCCTCGCGCTCCTTCGGGGGCCGGATCGGGCCGCTCACCGCGTCGCCCGTGCGCAGGTTGAAGCGCCGGATCTGCGACGGGGAGACGTAGATGTCGTCCGGACCCGGCAGGTAGTTGTAGTCGGGCGCCCGCAGGAAGCCGAAACCGTCGGGCAGGCACTCGAGCACGCCCTCGCCGTAGACAGGCTGGTCTTGCGCGGCCAAGGCCTGGAGGAGCGCGAAGATGAGCTCCTGCTTGCGCAGGCCCGCGGCTCCTTCGATGTTGAGGCCCTTGGCCATCTGCACCAGATCGGCCATCGATTTCTGCTTCAGTTCACGCAGGTGCATCGATCGAAAACTCCACGGAGGGGCGTCGGCCGGTCGACGGCGCGTTCCCCGAGGTCGGTAGGGTTGTAGGAAGGTCGAGCTTCGAGTCGGCCCTTGGGCCGGCTCTCGTGGATGCCCGCCCCTGGGAAGGGCGGGTTTTCGGACTGTGACGAGGCGTCCCCAGCGAAGGGGCGCGGCCGGGCGTGTGGCTCGGCGGGCGGGGACTCTATCAAGCGATGCTGCCCTGTCAATCGGCCGTGTCGCCTCACAGGTTCGCTCCTTCAGGGGCGGATCGTTCCAGCGTGGTGTCCGCGCCGCGGGCCGACGAGGTTGCCTCGGCCCTTGCGTGCGACTAGGAATCGAGCGGTCCGATGGGGCTGAAACAAGTGCATCTGCACGTGAAAGGTCGCGTTCAGGGCGTCTACTTCCGGGCCTCGACGCAGCGCGAAGCCAAGCGCCTCGGCCTCTGCGGCTGGGTCAAGAACCGCGCGGACGGAGGGGTCGAAATCCTCGCCGAAGGCGAAGAAGACGGCCTGAAAGAGCTCATCGCCTGGTCCCAGAAGGGACCGAGCGCGGCGCGCGTGGAGCACGTCGACGTTCGTTGGCGCGGATTTCAGGGCGATTTTTCGGACTTCCGCATCGTCGAGTGATCCGCCCTGGAAGGGCCGCGCGCTCGCCCGTCGTTCTCGGGGGCACCGTGAATCACGTCTCGAAGCTCGCTTCGTCGTTCGTTCTGGTCTCTGCGCTCGCGCTCGTGCCGCTGCACGTGCATGCCGCGGGCGAGATCACGCAACCGTCGTCTTCGGCCGCCGCCGCGCCGGCCGCGCCCGCGTCCCTGCCAGAGCTGCCCAAGCTCCAGCCGCTCGTGCTGCAAGAGCCCGACGCCGCCGCGCTGCAGGAGCTCGACCGCGTGCTCGAGCGTCTCACGACGGGCGACGCGCGGGCGAAGGAGACGGCACGTGTGGCCGTTGCGGAGGTCACGCCCTCGGTCGTGCCCGCGGTGCGCGCGCGCGTGCAGGAGCTCCGCGCCGGGCTCGACCGCAAGGAGGCGCAAGGCCTGCTCGACGACGCACGCAAAGCCGGCCGCAAGTCGCTGCGCGACAAGGAGAAGGCGGAGAAGGCGGGCAAGGAGAAGGACAAAGCCGGCAAAGACGAGAAGGCCAGCAAGGACGACAAGGCCGGCAAGGACGCGAAAGCCAGCAAGGACGCGAAGGCGCCCAAGAAAAGCAAGGACGACAAGGACGCGGAGGACGAGGGCGACTGGCTCGAGTTTGTCCTTGCCTCGCCCAAGCCGAAAAGCGACACCTGGCGGGATCTCGTCCGTCTGCTCGCGATGGAGCGCATGTTGACGGCAGCAGGCACGACGCCCGCGACGCGCGAGCTCCTGCAGATGTACTCGTACTTCGGCGAGTTCTTGCGCGTCGATCTGCAGCGGCAAATCGCAAAGCTGCGCGACCGTGCCGTCCCCGCGCTCATCGAGGGCCGTCAGCACGACGCCAAGATCGTCCAGCGTTTCGCGAGCAAGCAGCTCGATCTGCTCGGCCGCGCCATCCCCGGCGAGGCCGTCGGCGTGACCGATCCGCAGGTCCTCGCCGACATCCTGCGCGCCTACGGTCGCACGCGCGACGTCGACGCCGTCCGCGTGATCCTGTCGTTCAGCAACAGCGACCGGATCCAGCTCCGAGAGGCGGCGCGCGAGGCGATCTCGGCGATCGGTGAGCCGGGCATCTGGCAGCTCCGCGACGCCTACTTGAACCAGACGGGCAACAAGGCCCCACGCGAGTTCACCTGGGACCGCATCGCGCGCGAGCTCTTCGGCATGTACGACCGCGCGCGGCTCGCCGAGGTCTACAAGCTGATGGACGAGGGCGCCGCGCACGCGGCCGCGAGCCGCTGGGTCGAGGCGACGAGCGCGTTCGACAAGGTGCTCGCGCGTTCGCCCGTGTTCGAGCGTCGCAAGGAGATGGCGCCGGCGTACGTGGCGCACGCGAAGACGCTCGAAGAGAAGGAACCGGCGGCGGCGCTGGAGATGCTCCGCAAGGCGCTCCGGCTCGACCCGAAGGGCGAGGGCGCGCGCAAGGTCGAGGCGGAGATCGCGTACCTCGAAGGCGTGACGCTGATCGCGCGAGGCACGCCGGACAAGTTCCCCCTGACGAAGGCGATCGAGCTCGATCCGAGCAACGAGCGCGCAAAGCGGGCGCTCGCGTCGCTGGAGCAGGAGCGCATCGAGCCGCAAAAGAGCTCGCTTCATCGCTACGTGGCGGCGGGCGGCGTGGGGCTCTTCGCGCTGATCGCGATGATCTTCCTGGCGCGGCGCAAGCCCGACGCCGGTCGCGACGCAGAGGGGCCGCCAGCGGGAGGCAAGCCGCCTGGACCGTCTGGACCCCCTGGCCCGCCCGCGGCGGATGCGCCTGCGCCCGTCGCCGGCGCGGATTGAGTCGGCCGCGGAGCACGCGCGCTCCAGACAAACGAAAACACGGGCACCTTTCGGTGTCCGTGTTCGTGTTTCCCTTCCAAACCCGTGAACGGCGGCGATCGGTTCCCCGATCCGTCGTCCACGGGTCTTTCGTGGGAGCGCTTTACTCGTTCGACGCGGTCTCGCCAGAGCTCGCCGTCGAGGCGGACTCGGACGAAGCCGACGCGGCCGACGTAGGCTCGGCGGTCACCGCCGCAGCCGGCTCCTCGGGAGCCTGCTTGTCGGTCACCGGCACCGCATCGATGAACTCGATGTAGACCATCGGCGCATTGTCGCCGCGGCGATTGCCGAGCTTGATGATGCGCGTGTAACCACCGGGCCGGCCCTCGAAGCGCTTCGAGAGGTCGAGCATCACCTTCTCGACGACGTCGACCTTGGTGCCGTCAGCCTTCACGCCAAAGCGCGGTACGTAGGCCGCGACGAGGCGCTCGGCGTGAAGCCGGCGTGCCTTGTCGGCCGCCGACAGCTCGCTCTGCGCGGTATAGGCGACCTTGCCGAGGCGCATGGCCTTGCTGATGAGCCGCTCCGCGACGCGACGGAGCTCCTTGGCCTTCGCGTCCGTCGTCTCGATGCGCTCGTGGGTGATCAGGTTCGCCGTCAAGTTGCGCAGCATCGCGCGCCGGCTCGACGTGTCCCGACCAAACTGCCTCCCCGCCTTCTTATGACGCATATCGCACCCTCTAGGCTTGCGCCTGCTGCGCCTTCCAGCGCTCGAGCAGCTGCGGCCAGTTGTCGATCTTCATACCGAGCGAAAGCCCC
This sequence comes from Polyangium mundeleinium, assembly GCF_028369105.1. Taxonomy (NCBI): domain Bacteria; kingdom Pseudomonadati; phylum Myxococcota; order Polyangiales; family Polyangiaceae; genus Polyangium; species Polyangium mundeleinium. Next base: position 12,939,503 of record NZ_JAQNDO010000001.1, read on the forward strand.
ATGTTCGCGAGGATCTCTTTGATCTCCTTCAGGGACTTCCGACCGAAGTTCTTGGTCTTGAGCATGTCCTGCTCGGTCCGCTGCACGAGCTCGCCGATCAGGGTGATGTTCGCGTTCTGGAGGCAGTTGGCGCTGCGCACGCTGAGCTCGAGCTCCTCGACCGAGCGGAAGAGGTTCTCGTTCAGCGGCTCCTCGTCGCCCGGCACCGTCTGGTAGCTCGTCTCCTCCGACTCCTCGAAGTTGACCCAGATCGAGAGCTGCTCCTTCAGGATCTTCGCAGCGAACGCGACCGCGTCCTGGGGCAGCACCGAACCGTTCGTCCAGACCTCGAGCGTCAGCTTGTCGTAATCGGTCACCTGACCGACGCGCGCGTTCTGGATCGTGTAGTTGACCTTGCGGATGGGCGAGAACAGCGCGTCGATGGGGATCGTCCCGATCGCCATCGTCGGCGTCTTGTTCCGCTCCGCGGGCACGTAGCCGCGGCCGACGTTCACCGTCAGCTCCATCGCGAGCGGGCCCTTCTTGTCGAGCACCGCGATGAGGTGGTCGGGGTTCAGGACGCTGAGCCCGTCGACGAGCTGGATGTCGCGCGCGTACACCGGCCCCGGGCCCTCTTTGTCGACGCGGACCGTGTAGGTGCGCGCGGCGGCCGCCTTGAAGACGACCTCCTTGAGGTTGAGGATGATGTCGCTGACGTCCTCGACGACGTCGGGCACCGTGGTGAACTCGTGCAGCGCCCCCTCGATGCGGACGGCGGTGATCGCCGCGCCCTGCAGCGACGAGAGGAGCACGCGGCGGAGCGAGTTGCCGATCGTGATCCCGAAGCCGCGCTCGAGAGGCTCGCAGGTGAACTTCGCGTAGAAGTTGTTCGACGACTCGGTGTCGATCGAGATGCCCTTCGGCCGGATCAAATCGCGCCAGTTTCGCGCGATCATCGTCATGCTTCCGCTGGTTTGCATCGTCATCAGCGTCCTCTTTCTTCGAGGGGTTCGCGCGGAGATCTCGCTGCCGTCACCGCACTCGGTGCGCGGAAGCCGTCTCCTGCCCGCGTCGCGCCGGTTGGCGCTTTTTTCCTGCAATCAAAAAGCGATCGGGGCCGCGCTCCATCGCACGCCCCCGATCAGCTTTCCGAAACGTTCACCGCAAAACCACCGACCTGCGAACGGAAATCAGCGCGAGTAGTACTCGACGACGAGCTGCTCGCGGATCTCCGGCTCGTTGAGGTCCTCGCGCACCGGGGTCGACTTGACCGCGCCCGAGAACGACCCACGGTCGGCATCGAGCCACGAGGCGATCGGGCGCTTGTCCGCGCCGGCCACAGCGGCCGCCACGAACTTGAACTTCTTCGCGCCTTCGGTGAGGTCCACGCGATCGCCCACCCGAACCACGAAGCTCGGGATGTCGAGGCGCTTGCCGTTCACCTTCACGTGACCGTGGCGCACGAGCTGGCGCGCCTCGGAGCGCGAAGCAGCGTAGCCGAGCCGGTGCACGACGTTGTCGAGGCGACGCTCAAGGAGCGCCAGCATCTCTTCACCCGTGCGGCCCTTGCGGCGGCTCGCCTCCTGGAAGTAACCGTGGAACTGGCTCTCGAGAACGCCATAGATGCGACGCACCTTTTGCTTCTCGCGGAGCCGGACGGCGTACTCGCTGAGCTTGATACGACCCTGACCATGCTGGCCGGGCGGGTAGGGGCGCCGCGTGTAGGCACACTTCTCCGAGTAGCAGCGCTCTCCCTTGAGGTAGAGCTTCATGCCTTCGCGGCGGCAGAGCTTGCAGACAGGACCAACGTAGCGAGCCATGTTCGTAACCTCGAGCGGACTCCCGCGCGCGCTGCCTCAGACCCGGCGCCGCTTGGGCGGCCGGCAACCATTGTGCGGAATGGGCGTGACGTCGCGGATCAACGTCACCTTGAAGCCGGCCGTCTGAAGCGCCCGGAGCGCGCTCTCGCGCCCGGCGCCAGGGCCCTTCACGAATACGGCCACCGACCGCATTCCGTGCTCCTGCGCCCGCCGCGCCGCCTCTTCGGCAGCGAGCTGCGCAGCGAAGGGCGTCGACTTGCGCGACCCCTTGAACCCGCGCGCACCGGCCGACGACCACGCAACGGCATTGCCGTTGATGTCCGTGATCGTCACGACCGTGTTGTTGAACGTCGACTGGATGTGCGCAATCCCAGCCGCGATGTTCTTCTTGACCTTCTTCTTCTGCTTGGCCTTGGTGGCCGCTGTCTTCGGACTCGCCATAGCGTCCTCTTCCTAACGTCCCGTCACGCCTTCGTCGCCGGGCGGCGCTGCAGCATGCCCTTACGCGGACCCTTGCGGGTACGCGCATTCGTGTGCGTGCGCTGGCCGTTCACCGGCAGACCGCGGCGATGCCGAAGACCGCGGTAGCAGCCGAGATCCATCAGCCGCTTGATGTTGAGCTGAACCTCACGACGGAGATCGCCCTCCACCTTGTACTCGGCGTCGAGGATCTCGCGGATCGTCCTGACCTCTGCGTCGCTCAGCTCCTCCACCCTCTTGTTCTCGGGGATCTTGGCTTTCGCGCAGATCTGCTTCGCGAGCGCACGGCCGATACCATAGAGGTACGGAAGCGCATACGCGAGATGCTTACGACGCGGGAGATCGACGCCAGCAATACGTGCCATGGTTGCTCCAGCTCAGCCCTGACGCTGCTTGTGGCGAGGGTTCTCGCAGATCACGCGCACGACGCCGCGACGGCGCACCACCTTGCACTTGTCGCAGATTTTCTTGACGCTCGGTCGCACCTTCATGTCGCGGCTCCGTTCCCTGTCCTCGCTCCGCTACTTGGGCTTCTTGGTCTACTTGTGACGATACGTGATCCGGCCACGCGTCGGGTCATAGGGCGAAACCTCAACCGTAACGCGATCGCCGGGCAAAATCTTGATGTAGTACTGACGCATCCGGCCGCTGATGGTCGCGAGCACCCCGAGACCATTGTCGGCCTTCACTCGAAACATCGCGTTCGGAAGAGCCTCCTGAACGACACCATCGAACTCGAGCTTGTCGCCCTTCGGTTCTTTCGCGGGTTTCGAGCTTTGGTTCGATCGCCTCATGACTCTTCCGACTGCGCTCGGCCAAGGGCCCCGAGCACCCTTGCCGTGACCTCCTCAGGTTTGCCGACACCGTCGACACGCCGGAGGAGACCTTTTGCTTCGTAGTAGGGCAAGAGCGCCGCCGTCATCGCCTCGTACGCATCGAGACGCTTTCCGACGGCCTCCTGCCGATCGTCCGCCCGATGCTCTAGCTCGGCATCCGGGGGCGGCGGATTATAAACGAGATGGTAGATCTGTCCAGACCTTTTGTCGGTCCGACGGTGGATCAAGCGCTCCTCCAGGAGAGATCGCGCCACATCCAGCTGCAAAACAGCATCGATCGTGAGGCTCCGACCCGCAAGCAGACGCTCGAGCGCCTCGGCCTGGGGCACCGTCCGTGGAAAACCGTCCAGCAAGAAACCCTTCTTGCAGTCCGCGTCGTCGATGCGCTTGTCGATGAGCTCGATCATCGCCTCATCCGGAACGAGGCCACCGGCGTCCATGATCGCGCGGTAACGAGGATCGAGCGTGCCGGCCGCCTTGGCCGCGCGAAGCATGTCCCCCGTCGAGATCTGCGGGATCCCAAACTTGCCGCAGAGCACCTTCGCCTGCGTGCCTTTGCCCGAACCGGGCGGACCAACCAAGATCGCGATCATCCGAAGATCCCCCTTCTCATCCCTCGGGGAGGCGCCGCGCACGAATGCGGCTCGCCCCAGGGCCGGTGAGCCCTTCGTAGCTGCGCGTGATGAGCTGCGCCTCGATCTGGTTGACCGTATCCAGCGCAACACCCACAACAATCATCAAGGACGTCCCGCCAAACGTGATCTGCACGCGTAGGAGGTCACCGACCACCGACGGCAAGACACACACAGCAGCGACGTACATCGCCCCGCCAAACGTGATGCGGTTCATCACGCCTTGGATGTAGTCCGCCGTCTGCTTGCCAGGGCGGATCCCGGGGATGTTCGCCTGCTGCTTCTTGAGGTTCTCCGCCACGTCGACCGGTTGAAACGTGACGCTCGTGTAGAAGTAGCAGAAGAACACGATCAAGAGCGCGTAGCCGGTGTTGAACACCCAGCCGCCGCCGCTGATGATCGATTGAAGCTTGTCCGCGCCCGGCACGTTCATGTTCGCCAGCGTCGCGGGGAACATGAGCAGCGAGGAGGCGAAGATCGGCGGGATCGTGCCCGCCGTGTTCACCTTGAGCGGCAGGTGCGCGTTCTGCGCGCCGTACACGCGCCGCCCCACCTGCCGACGCGAGTACACGATCGGGATCTGCCGGCGCCCGTTCTCGAAGAACGCGATCACCGCGATCGCCGCCACGACGAACGCACCCACCGCCGAGATCGTGAGCGGCTGGATGTTGCCCGCGTTCGTCGCGAGATAACTCCCCACCCAGCCCGGCACGCCCGTCACGATGCCCGCGAAGATCAGAAGCGAGATGCCGTTGCCGATCCCGCGCTCCGTGATCTGCTCGCCGATCCACATGAGGAACGCCGTTCCCGTGGTCAGCGTGATCATCGTCATGAGCTGAAAGCCGAGACCCGGGTGCGTGACGATGCCCGCGCCCGAGTCCGAGGCCGACCAGCCCTCGACGAGCTTGGCGCTGCCGTACGCCTGGAAGAGCGACAGCGCGACCGTGCCGTAGCGCGTGTACTGGTCGATCTTGCGGCGCCCCTGCTCTCCCTCTTTGCGCAGCTCGTCGATGGGCTTGTAGACCATGCCCATCAACTGGATGATGATCGATGCCGAGATGTACGGCATGATCCCGAGCGCAAAGAGGGAGAAGTTCTCCAGCGCGCCACCGGAGAACATGTTGAAGAAATTCAGCAGCCCGCCTGACTGCTTCGCCATGTACTTCGACATGGCGGCGCGGTCGACGCCGGGGACCGTGACGAAGACCCCGATGCGGTACACGGCCAGCATCACGAGGGTGAAGATCACCCTGCGCCGGAGCTCCGGGACCTTGTGGAAGTTCGCAATTCCCGCGAGTGTGGCCATGGTACGTCGGTGTGCTGCCTTGGGGGGGCTCGAGCCGAAAGGACGTTAGGCTTGCGCCGAAGCCTTGCCGGGCGCAAGCACGATCGCCTTGCCGCCCGCCGCCTCGATCTTGGCAATGGCGCTCTTCGAGAACCGGTGCGCCGTCACGGTGAGCTTCTTCGTGAGCTCGCCGTCGCCGAGCACCTTGATGAGGTCGTAACGACCCTGGAGTAGGCGCTTGCCCTCCAGCGCTTCCTGGTTCACGTCCGCGCCGGCCTCGAAGATCTCGAGGTCGCCGACGTTCACGTTCGCGACGATCGCCGCGAGCGGGTTCCGGAAGCCACGCTTCGGGAGGCGACGCTGAATCGGGGTCTGGCCGCCCTGGAAGTGCTTCTTGCCGATGTTGCCCGTCGACCGGGCTTTCTGGCCCTTCTGGCCACGGCCAGCGGTCTTGCCGAGGCCGGAGCCCACGCCGCGGCCGACGCGGGTCTCCTTCTTGTTGGCGCCTTCCGGGGCCTGAAGCTTCGAGAGGATGTCCATGCTGCTACGCCTTCTTACTTCGACGCCTGCGCGCCGTTGCCGTCGACTTCCTCGACCGAAACGAGGTGGAGCACCTTCTTGACCATGCCACGGAACGAGGGCGTGTTTTCCACGAGCACCTCATTGCCCGGCTTGCGGAGGCCGAGGCCCCGCAAAACCTTGCGCGTGTGCTCCGTTTGGTTCGTCAAGCTGCCCGTCTGCCGCACGCGGAGATGGCTCTTCACGGCGTACCTCCTTCACCCCCCTCACGCGGGTTGCGTGCCGGGGGCATCTGGCTCGCGCGACGACGGTTCGTCGCGCCGCCCGTCGCGCTGCCACCCTTGCGCTGCCAACCCACGTCGTCCGCCTGCATCGAGCGCCGGCCCGCGACCTGCTCCACGCTCTTCAGCGCCTTGAGCGCCGCCACCGTCGCGTGAACGACGTTGTGCGGGTTGCTCGTGCCGAGCGACTTCGAGAGAACGTCGTGGATGCCCGCGGACTCGACGACCGCGCGCACCGCGCCGCCCGCGATGACGCCCGTTCCAGGGCTCGCCGGCTTCAACAGCACCTTGCCCGCGCCGACATGCCCGAACGCGTCGTGCGGGATCGTCGCCCCGTCGAGCGGGATGCGGAAGATGTTCTTGCGGGCCTGGTCGTTGCCCTTCCGGATCGCCTCCGGAACCTCGTTGGCCTTGCCCAGGCCGACGCCCACATGTCCCGACTCGTCGCCCACAACAACGAGCGCCGAGAAGCTGAAGCGCCGCCCGCCCTTCACGACCTTGGCGACGCGGTTGATGTGGATCACCCGCTCCTTGAGCTTTTCTTCGTCGACCTGATCGAACGCCATACCGTGCCTTCTTCGTCGTCCGTGAAGTCTTCGCTATCGCCCGAGACGTTTTGCCCGAGGCCCTCGCGGGCCCGGCGCCTTCGGGGCTAGAACTCGAGCCCCGCCTCCCGCGCGGCTTGAGCGAGGGCGCTCACGCGCCCGTGATAGAGGTAGCCGTTCCGATCGAACACGACACGGTCGATCTTCTTCGACTTGCAGATCTTGGCGATGAGCGCCCCGACCTTCTTGGCCGCGTCGACCTTGTTGTCGTTGTCGAGCGTGCCCTTCAGGTCCTTCGACAGCGTCGACGCGTGCGCGACGGTCTGACCCGTCGTGTCGTCGATCACCTGCGCGTAGATGTGCTTCGCGCTGCGGAAGACGGTGAGGCGCGGGCGAGCGGGCGAGCCGTTCACCTTCTTGCGAATACGGAGCTTGCGGCGCTCCCGTCCGACGATCTTCATAGCCATGGTCGTAACCCCGTACCTGTAGGGGCGACACGAGGTCGCCCCGCTCGGTTACTTCTTGCCGCCCTTACCGCCAGCCTTGCCGGCCTTCTCGCGAACGCGCTCGCCACGATAACGAACGCCTTTGCCACCGTAGGGCTCCGGCGGGCGGAAGCCGCGGATCGTCGCAGCCGTCTGCCCGATGAGCTCCTTGTCGGCGCCCGTCAGAACGAGGACCGTGCCCTTCGAATCCGCCGGGATCGTCGCCGTGAGGCCCTTCGGCACGTTGAACACGACCGGGTGCGAATACCCGAGCGCGAACGTGAGCGTCGTGCCCTTCAGGTCGACACGGTAACCGGTGCCCTTCAGCTCGAGCACACGCTCGTAGCCGTCGGCCGCGCCCTTCACCATGCTGGCGAGCAGCGCCCGCACGAGCCCCTGCAGCCGCGAGCCATCACGCCCGGGGGCCGTCGAGGTTACGTGCAGCTTCGCGCCCTCGACCTTCACGTCGACCGTCGAAGGCAGCTCGCGAGCGAGCTGGCCCTTGGCGCCCTTGATCTCGACCTTGCGCCCCTGCATCGACACGGTGACGCCCTTGGGGACGTCCACCGGTCGCTTGCCGACGCGCGAGGTCTTGGAGGCCTCGCCATTTTGCGTCGTAGCCGTCTGCATCACCACACCTCGCAGATGAGCTCGCCTCCGAGCTTGTTTTTGCGGGCGTCGCGGTCGCTCATCAGGCCGTGCGAGGTGCTCAGGATCGAGATCCCGAGCCCGGAGAGCACGCGGGGGATGCGGTCGTGCTTGACGTACACGCGTCGCCCCGGACGGCTTACCCGACGGATTCCGTCGAGCGCGCTCGAGCGATCACGCCCGTACTTCAGCACGATCGTGAGCTTCGCAGGGTTGCCATCGCTCGGCCGCACGTCCGCGATGTACCCCTCGGACTTGAGGATCTCGGCAACGGCCTGCTTCATTTTGCTTGCAGGAACCTCGGTCCGATCGTGCCGCGCGAGGGCGGCGTTCCGGATCCGGGTCAGCATGTCGGCGACAGGATCGGTCATCATGGCATCACCAGCTCGCCTTGATCACGCCCGGCAGCTCGCCTCGGAGCGCGAACGTACGAAGACAGATGCGGCAGAGCTCGAAATCGCGGTAGTAAGCCCGCGAACGGCCGCACACCTTGCAACGGTTCCGGTGCCGCACGGCGAACTTGGGCGGCCGGTTCAGCTTGGCGAATTCTTTTGCACGGGCCATCGAACGTTCCTCAATGCCTGAACGGGATCCCAAGCTCCGTGAGAAGTTGGCGTCCTTGGGCTTTTCGCCCTTGCCCTTGCCCTTTTCTTCCTTCTTGTCCGCCATGGCTCAGCCTGCCGCGATCACGGCGCCGCTCTTCGCGGTGCGCTGCTTCTTGCCATCGACGACCGTAGACTTCACCCGCGTGGGCTTGCCCGTCGTCGGATCCACCGGCATCACTTTGGAGGCATAAAGCGGCGCCTCCTTCGTGATCTTGCCGCCTTGCTGGTTGCGCGGCGTCGGGCGCTGGTGACGCGTCACCACGTTGATCCCCTCGACGACGACCTTGTCGTCGTCCGCGAGGACCTTCGTCACGCGACCCTGCTTGCCCTTGTCCTTGCCGCTGATGACCTGCACGAGGTCACCGACTCGGAGCCGTCGCATCAGAGCACCTCCGGCGCGAGCGAGATGATCTTCATGAACTTCTTTGCGCGGAGCTCGCGAGCCACCGGCCCGAAGATACGGGTCCCGATCGGCTCCTTCTCCTTGTTGATGAGCACCGCGCTGTTGGTGTCGAACTTGATGTAGCTGCCGTCCGAACGCTGATACTCACGCGCCGTGCGCACCACGACCGCCCGCGCCGTATCGCCCTTCTTCACCTTGGTGCCCGGCATGGCTTCTTTGATGGACACGACGATCACATCGCCGAGCCCCGCGTACTTGCGACGCGAGCCACCGAGAACCTTGATGCACTTGACGACACGAGCGCCGGAGTTGTCAGCCACCTCGAGATGCGTCGTGACCTGGATCATGGCCTACTCCTCCACCGGGCGGGAAATGAGCTTCGTCACGATCCAGCGCTTCTCGCGCGAGATCGGGCGGTGCTCCTGGATCTCCACGCGGTCACCGACCTTGTACTCGTTCTTCTCGTCGTGCGCCTTGTAGCGCTCGCGAGCCCGGACGTACTTCTTGTAGACCGGATCCGGCGAGTTGCGCACAACCTCGACCACGACGGTCTTGTCGCACTTGTTGCTCTTCACGCGCCCGACGAGCTTGCGGCGGAAGCCGTGCGGCTTCGCGGTCGTCTCGGCTTGAGCCTGCCCGGCGGCGGTCGCGTTCGCCTCGTTCGTTGCCATGGCTCTACTTGTTCCCTTCCGCCGCTGCCGACTCGCTGGCACGCTGCTGGAGGATCGTCTTGACCCGGGCGAAATCGCGGCGCGCCTTGCGGATCGCCGACGTGTCGTTCAGCCGGTTCGTGAAGTTCTTGAACTTGGCGTCGAACACCTCACGGCCGAGATTCTTCTCGAGCTCCTGCAGGTGCTCCGTCGTGCGTTCGCGCAGATCCTTCGCCTTCATCTCGAATACCTCACACGATCCCGCGAGCGATGAACTTGCACGCCATCGGGAGCTTGTGCCCGGCGAGGCGAAACGCCTCACGCGCCATCTCCTCGGGCACGCCCGAGATCTCGTACATGACGCGGCCCGGCCGCACCGCCGCGGCCCACTCCTCCGGCGCACCCTTTCCGCCACCCATGCGGACCTCGAGCGGCTTCTTCGTCACCGGTCGGTCCGGGAAGATGCGGATCCAGAGCTTGCCCGCGCGTTTGCAGTGCCGCTGAATCGCCATACGCGCAGCCTCGATCTGGCGAGACGTGATGCGCGCGGGCTCGAGCGCCTGCAGACCGAAATCACCGAAGGACACGTCGCTTCCCGTGGTCGCAACCCCGCGAATGCGGCCCTTCTGCATCTTGCGGAACTTCGTTCGCTTGGGAGACAGCATCGGTCTGTCCTACTGAATCCGGCGCGATTTGCGCTGGAGAACTTCACCCTTGAAGATCCACACCTTCACGCCGATGATGCCGACCTTCGTCCTCGCCTCGGCGAGGCCGAACTCGATGTCGGCGCGCAGCGTGTGGAGCGGAACCCGACCCTCGCGGTACGTCTCGACACGGCTCATCTCGCTGCCGCCGAGCCGGCCCGCGCACCGAACGCGGATGCCCTTCGCGCCGAACTTCATCGCCGTCGCCACGGCCTTCTTCATGGCGCGGCGGAACGCGATGCGGCGCTCGAGCTGCGTCGCGATGTTCTCCGCGACGAGCTGCGCATTCGTCTCCGCCTTCCGGACCTCCTGGACGTCGATGAAGACCTCGTTGTCCGTGAAGGAGGCGACGCCCGGGAACACCGTCTCACCCTTGGTCGCGGTGCCGACGTTGCCGCCCTTCAGCGTCTCGATGCCCTTGCCGCCCTTGCCGATCACCATCCCCGGACGCGCCGTGTAGACGATGACCTTGGCCCGGTTCGCGGCGCGCTCGATCTCCACGCTCGCGATGTTCGCGTTGTAGAGGTACTGCTTGATCGCCCGCTTGATGCGGATGTCCTCGTGGAGCCACTTCTGGTACGCGTTACCGTCCTCGTACCATTTGCTACTCCACGTCTTGATGACGCCGACGCGGAAGCCGTACGGATGGGTCTTCTGTCCCATGGAAGCCGTGTTCCTTTACTTGCGCTCGCTGAGCTCGATCACGATGTGAGAGACGCCCTTCACGACTTTCGTCGCGCGCCCCATCGCACGGGGGCGCCAGCGGCGATTGAACTTGTTCGGGCCCTTGTCGACCGTGGCCTTGCTGATGAACAAAGCGTCGACGTCGGCGCCACCCTGGCGGGCGTTCGCCACCGCGCTCTCGATGACCTTCTTGATCACCGGCGCGCCCGACTTCTCCGGAACTGGAGCAGCTGGATCGCATCCGCTGCATCGCGTCCGCGGACCAGGTCCGCAATCATGCGCGCCTTTCGCGGAGAAATCCGCGAAAACATCGCACTGGCCTTGCTTAGCATCCGAGAAACCTCGCAGACAGGGGGCCGGTTCGGCCCAGGGCGCCCGGTCGTTGGCCAACCCGGTCGACGAGCTTGCGCCTGTCGGACCGAGCCCTGCCGTCGTACGTTCCGGATCATCAGCCCGACGTCTTGCGACGAGAGACCCTCTTCGCGTCACCGGGGGGTGTCCCACGGCGGCCGAGGAGGCGAGCTGCGACCGAAGCGCCGTTACGGCTTCGGGAGAGACGAACGCCATAGGCGATCGCCCCCAGGAAAACGGAGCGCGGTGTCTAGCAAAGCCCCACGACGCTTGCAAGCCAGATCCGCAGAAAATCTGCGCGCTCCACCGTCCGTGAGGGATCCGGCTGAACGGATCTGCCGCGATCGCTGAACGGACGTACGGAGCACGGGTCGGTTTTGAAGGATCCGTCGGGCCGCTCGTACTACGCTCTCACTTCTTGAAATCGTCCGCGCCGGAGGGTCCCCGGGCCCTCGGCGCCTCCCACCTTCGGAGGACTCGGAACATGCAGTCTCGCGCTACGTTTGCCTTTGTTCTTACTTCCCTCGCGGTCGCGGCCTTCACCAGCGGCTGCGTCATCGTCTCGGACAACACCCCCACCGGCGGCAGCGGCGGCGACGGCGGCGCGGGGGTCGGCGGCAACGGCGGCAGCGGCGGCGTCGGCGGCCAGGGCGGCGAGGCCGGCGCGGGCGTGGGCGGCGGCGGCGGCAGCGGCGGCGACGGCGGCAGCGGCGGCTCCTGCGTCGGCCCGGACGACGCCACCAGCGACGTCGCAGCCTGCGACGCCATGAACATCACGCCCAAGCCGAAAGGCCCCGCGGCGTCCTGCCAGGGCGTCGACGCGAACGGCAACCCCATCTCGTACGACCCCCCCGGCTACGGCACCTGCAAGCGTGGCTTCGAGATCTACACGCGGGGCGCGGCGGGCGTCCTCGAAGACTGCCTCTCGGGCATCGGCGTCGAGCCCGCGAACGCCTGCGACGACCAGCAGGTCGCCGACTGCGTCGGGAAGATGTACTCCGCAGCCTGTCCGTCGGCCGACGCGGCCCTCGCCTGCCAGACGATCGCCACGGATCTCTGCATCAACGGCGAGATCTTCGACACCCAGGGCTGCCAGCTCGAAACGAACCCCTTCAATAGCGCGGCGCTCCAGGAGCTCGCGAACTGCATCACGGACAGCGCCGAGCCCGACTGCAACAAGGCGTACGACGGCTGCTTCGCGCTCGTCACGAGCTACTGATCCGCCCGCATCGCGCGCCCGGCGCGGACCATCGTCCCGGGCGCGCCGCCCCTTCGGCGCTCGCGCCTCGCCCCCCTCCGTCCCTGCGTCATTCCCCCGGATCGCGAGTTCTCCCACGATGGCAGCCGTTCGTTTGGGCGGCTGCAGCTCGCGTTGGACCTCGTCCGAGTTGAGCCGCACGCGGAAATCTGAGACGATACTCCGGAAGTCGCTTCGGCCCGCTTGATTCGGAGCGGCACTCCCGGCAGGCGCGTGTTCCGGATCCGACATGAGCGGCGGGTGCTCCACGTGGCCGCACCACCGCTGGTTTCGGGCGGCGCCGCGCCGGCGCGTTGCTCCCGGAGGTTTTGCTGATGGCTCGTACCCTTCTCTTTTCCAGCTCGCTGCTCCTGCTCGCGGGCGCCCTCGGCCTCGCGTCATGCGCGGACGACACACCGGGTGGCGCGGGTGGTACCGGCGCGACCGGCGGCACGGGCGGCGCAGGTGCGACCGGCGGGATCGGCGGCACAGGCGGCGGCACCGGCGGGATCGGCGGCACAGGCGGCGGCACGGGCGGCACCGGTGGCGTCGGTGGCGTTGGGGGAACCGGCGGCGTCGGCGGCGTCGGGGGAACCGGCGGCGAAGGTGGCGTCGGCGGTGCCGGTGGGATCGGCGGCGCTGGCGGCGCTGGCGGCGTGGGTGGCGTCGGCGGTGCCGGTGGTGCTGGTGGTGCCGGCGGCCAGGGCGGCGATCCGATGGCCGAGGACAAGGACGGCGATGGCTGGACGGTCGGCAACGGCGATTGCTGCGACTCTGACGTCAAGTGCGACAAGCCGGCGAGCGTGAACCCCGGCGCGTTCGAGTACCCCGGCAACGGCTTCGATGACGACTGCGATCCTTCGACGAAGGACGACGTCGCTGCGGCCGACTGCACGGATCCGCCGCTGCAAACGCCGACGAGCACGCTCGAGCTCGTGAAGGCGATGGATCTCTGCCAGTTCACGACGGAGAATCCGCCGCTCCCGCAGAGGAAGTGGGGCGTGATCTCGAGCCACCTCCTGCTCGCCGACGGGACGAACGCGGTCGTGCCGAAGGACGTGCAGGTCGGCGTACTCGCGAACTACGGCCCCAACGTGCTGCCGAAGAGGGGCGCGTCGATGGCCGCGCTCTCGACGGGCACGGCGCGCGACGAGGGCGACCCGGGCTTCATCCATCCGCAAAACGGGCCGAACGCCGACGTCCAGAAGGGTAACTACAAGGCGAACACCGTCTGCCCGATCCCGGCCGCCTACCTCGCGGCGAACGGCGGCAAGGTCCCCTCGCCCGCGGAGTGCCCGGCGTGCATGGGCGAGGACTGCACGAAGGCGTTCGACTCGGTCAACTTCAAGATGCGCATCCGCGTGCCGACGAACGCGAAGTCGTTCTCGTATCGGCTGAAGAGCTACACCGCGGAGTACCCCGAATATAGCTGCGGCCAGTTCAACGACTTCTTCCTCGCGCTCCTGAAGAGCAACTGGACGCCCGGTCCGGGCCAGGATCCGCCCCCCGCCGATCGCAACATCGCGAAGGATTCGACCGGCAAGACGATCACGGTCAACAACGCGTTCTACGACGTCTGCTTCCCTTCGCCCATCGCGCCGCCGGATGCGTGCTCGTCGGGCACGCTCGAGCTCATCGGCACGGGCATGGGCGGCTGGAACAGCGATTACAAGGATGGCGGCGGCACGGTGTGGCTCGTGAACGAGGCACCCGTCCTGCCCGGCGAGATCATGGAGATCGAGTTCATCATCGCCGACGCCGGCGACTCGAACGTCGATTCGACGGTGCTCCTCGACTACTTCCGGTGGGGCCTCGAGCCCACCGGGTTCGGCGTCCACAAGTGATCTGCTACGCGCCGCGATCTGCGGGGGATGCGGCGCGTGGCCTCGTGCTTCGGATGGTGCGGGCTCGGCCCGTTCGTGGTTTTACGGTGAGGTATTCGAAATGATGAAGCGTACGAGGCGGAACGACATGCGCCTTTCGCTATCGACCCTGCTTGTCCCTGCGCTCGTCGCATACGCGGCTGCGGCTGGTTGCAGCGCGAAGGTTGGCGGAGGAGCAGGCGGTTCGGCGGGCGCGTCGAACGTGAGCGACGGCGGAAGCGGCGGCACGGGTGGTGCAGCCGGCACCGGTGGCATGGGCGGTACGGGCGGCGACGGCGGGATGGGCGGCGACGGCGGGACGGGCGCTGGGCCCACGGGTTGCGTGGTCGACGGCGATTGCGCGAACGATCCCAACGGCACGATCTGCGACCCGGCCACGGGCACGTGCGTCGAGTGCATTCCGAGCGGCGACCCCTTGGTCGATGACTGCGGCCTCGGGCAGCGCTGCAACCCGACGTCGATGAAGTGCCAGGTCGGCTGCACGCACAAAGGGGATTGCCTCGGCTCGCAGGTCTGCGACCCGATGAAGAACCTGTGCAGCGAGGGCTGCATCGTCGACACCGACTGCTTCCCGGGCTCGATCTGCATCTCGAAGACCTGCATCCCCGGCTGCTCCGCGACCCAGCCTTGCCAGGCCGGCTTTAGCTGCTGCGGTTCGAGCTGCTACGACTTCGCGACGGACGAGGCCAACTGCGGCTTCTGCAACAACGCCTGCTCGCTCGCGTGGACCATCGATGCCTCGACGACCCCACCGACCATGGGCGGCCCGCCGAACGGCGTCGCGGTCTGCGACAACGGCATCTGCGGGCTCAGCGCATGCAAGCCCGGCTTCTCCGACTGCAACCAGGACCCGAACGACGGCTGCGAGTGGAACGTGCTGCAGGACGGCCCGTGCGCTTGCGTGCCTGGCCAGACGCAGTCGTGCTACCAGGGCTTGCAGGGCACGCTCGGCGTCGGGCCGTGCAAGGCCGGCACGCAGACGTGCAAGGAAGACGGCACGGGCTGGGGCTCTTGCGTCGGCCAGGTGCTCCCGAAGTACGAGATCTGCGCGAACCTCATCGACGACGACTGCAACGGCGAGGCCGACGACTCCACCGGTGACTACGACGGCGACGGCTACAGCTCGTGCGGCGGCGGCGACTGCTGCGACTTCCTGAGCCCCGGCTGCCCGAACCCGAGGGCCGTCAACCCCGGCGCCTTCGAGTTCGCCGGCGATGGCGTGGACAACGACTGCGACCCGACGACGCCCGACACCGAGGCGCCGCCCTGCAGCTCGACGGCGAAGTTCGCTGCGGTCACGGCCGAGGACGTGGCGAAGGCCATGGAGCTCTGCCAGTTCGTGCCGGAGAACCCGCCGGCGGGGCAGTTCAAGAAGTGGGGCGTGCTCGGCACGAAGCTCGTCTTCGCCGATGGCTCCACGCCGACCGCGGCGCAGCAGCTGGTCTTGTCGGACAAGTCGAGCGCCATCCTGACGGGGTACGGCACGGTCGTGACGCCGCGGAAGGGCCTCACGATGGCCGGCCTCTCCAGCGGCGTCATGCGGGACCAGGACGACGCGGGATACGCGGGCACGAGCACGAGCCACGGCATCAGCGGCAGCCCGCCGGCCGCGTTCCTCCTGGCGAACGCCGGCAAGCTGCCGTCGTCGCAGGGCTGCAGCGGCAGTTGCGCGGCGGGCTCGGGCGCGAACGACTCGGTCAACGTGAGGCTCGACATCCGCGTGCCCACGAACGCGAAGTCGTTCGAGTACCAGTTCCGGTTCTTCTCCTCGGAGTACCAGAGCTGGCAGTGCTCGTCGTACAACGACTTCTTCATCGCGCTGCTCCAGTCGGGCGCCATGGGCTTGCCGCTCGACAAGAACATCGCGAAGGACGGGGGAAACAACCCCGTCAGCGTCAACAACGGCCTCTTCCAGGTGTGCGTCGCCAAGGGCTGCAACACGTGCCCCTCGGGCGCG
The DNA here is from genome assembly GCF_028369105.1 of Polyangium mundeleinium. NCBI lineage: Bacteria > Pseudomonadati > Myxococcota > Polyangiales > Polyangiaceae > Polyangium > Polyangium mundeleinium. Next base: position 12,955,487 of record NZ_JAQNDO010000001.1, read on the forward strand.
GGCGAGCTCGCGGGCACCGGCCTGCAGATCAGCAACGTGGGCGGCGGGACGGATTGGCTCTTCAACAGCGCCTCCGTCGTGCCCGGCGAGAAGATCACGCTCGAGCTCATGATCTTCGACGTGACCGACACCATCCTCGACTCGCTCGTCCTGCTCGACAACTTCCGATGGAACGCGGCCGATCTCGGCACCGGCATCCACGAGTGATCTCCTGAGCCCGTCGCCGCGAGGGCGCCTCCTCCCGAGCGCGCCCTCGCGGACAAACCCGTCCGTGGTCCAACCATTGGACCTCCAAAGACCGACTTTCCAAAAAGCTTCCAGCCCGTTGTCAAGCGCCGAAAGCGCGGGAAGACGATCCCGCCCGCGGGCGTTGGCATTTTCTCCATTGCGTCCCGCCGCGTCCGCAGGCATCTTCGAAGCGCGTGGCAGTAAAGGCGGACGACGCAGACTGGGGATCGCCCAGCCCTTCCGGGCAGCCCTTGCGATCCAGCCTCCGCGCGCCTCGCGCCGCACGGCACCTTTCCAGCCTCGTCGTGATGGCCGTCCTCGCCTCCGCGGCCGTGGGGTGTGCTGCCCCGGGCGGGCTCTCGCAGCTCCACGCCGTGAAGGAGCCGAGCGCGAACTCCCGCGTCGCGTCGTTGGTCTCCGCCCACCCGCCCGCGCCCGTCGCGCCTGCCGAGCGGCCCATCGCGGTCCGTTCCACCGAGGCGCGTGTCGTCACGGTCGAGACGCGCCTCGCCGCGGCCGCGTGGCGCTCCTTCGCCGAGGACGTCGACAGCGACATCCTCGCGAACACCGCGCGCTGCCCGATGGAGATGGCGCTCGTCGACGGCCGCGTCTGCGTCGATCGCTGGGAGGCTTCGCTCGTCGAGCGTCGCCCGAGCGGCGAGGTGCGCGCGTGGTCGCCGTTCTACCCCGTGGACGGGCATGAAGCGGTGGTGCGCGCGGTGTCCCGGCCGGGCGTGATCCCGCAAGGCTACATCAGCGGCGAGCAAGCGCTGCGCGCCTGCCAGGCCTCGGGCAAGCGGCTCTGCGCGGCCGACGAGTGGGAGCGTGCCTGCCGCGGCCCGAACCGCACCCGCTTCCCCTACGGCGACGAGCGCAAGAGCCGCGTCTGCAACGACGACATCCGCGGCGTGCACCCTGTCGTCGAGGTGGCCTTGCGCCTTGGCATCCCCGACGAACGTCGCTGGACCGAGGGGATGAACCAGCCGCTCATCAACCAGCTCCCGGACTCGCTCTTCGAGACCGGCATGCGCGCCGAGTGCACGAACGAGTACGGCGTCTTCGACATGGTCGGCAACCTGCACGAGTGGATCGAGGATCGCGACGGCACGTTCCGCGGCGGCTTTTACATGGACACGTCGTTGAACGGCGAGGGCTGCTCGTACCAGACCACCGCGCACGACTTCCGCTACCACGATTACTCCACGGGCTTCCGCTGCTGCATGGATCCCGATCGAGTCGAGTGAGATGTTTCGAACGACGATGGGCCCCTGGTCCCCGACGGCCTACGCGCTCACGCTCGCGCTGTCGCTCCTCCCGAGCTGCTCCAAGAAAAAAGAAGAGGCCCCGATCGCGCCGCCGGCGCCTCCGCGTGGGGCTGCCTCGCTCGATCAGCTCTCCACCGGCCTCGGCACCGCCAAGGGCCTCGACGCCAGCCTCGCGCCGCCGTCGATGAATTTCGATCACGTGCTCGTGCTCGACGACAAGCGGGCCATCCTGGCCGGCGGCGTCCCTGGCAGCGTGGCGATCGCGCTCATGACCGTGGACGCGGGCAAGACGTGGAAGGCCTTCCGCACGGACCGCGAGACCTGGTCGAGTTACGCCTTCGGGACCGACGGCATGTTCGCGCTCGCCCTCGGCCCGAAGGAGACGACCGCGGAGGCGCCCCCGGCCTTCGGCAAGAAGGCGCCCCCGCCGCCGCCCTTCCAGTTCTTCTTCGCGGGGCTCGACGCGCCCTCGTTCGGCACGGCGACGATGGTCGACCAGCCGCCGCTCGCGCGAAAGCCCGACCCGAAGCAGCCGCTCCCCAAGCCGCGGCTCGCGCTGCTCGACAAGGAGACGGCGTCGATCGTCGTCGAGCCCACCGCCAAGAAGTTCGTCGCGCGGTATGTCACGCCGCCCGGCACCGACGCGCCGGCCGAGGTCGTGTTGCCCAAGCTCGAGACCTTCGCCACGGGGCCCGTCGGAAGGCCTCCGCGGCTCTTCTCCGTGAAGGGACGGGAGCTGCTCTCACGCAAGTGGCCAGCGCCCGGAGAGCCCATCGGGGAGCCCGAGTACGTGGCTGCGGTGAAAACGACGACGACGCTCGTGAGCGAGCTCTCCGCGTCCTCGGCGTGCGACGTCGGTTCGATGTCGTACCAGGCGATCACGCAACCGCCGACGAAGCAGAATCCGAACAAGAACTACTACCTCGTGGTGACGCCCGATCGGCTCACGCTGGTCCCGCGTCCGGTCGAGGCGCTCGCCGGCGCGGCTATCGGGTGTAGCGACACGAAGTTCGTCGTCGAGGCGCCGGATGCCGACAAGCAGAGCATAACGCTCTTGTTGTGTGATCTGGAAGGCAAGTGCACGACCCCACCGCGCCCCGTATTTAAGCCGTGGATCGAGAAACACGAGCGGGAGATCGTCGCGGTGCCGACGTCGACGGGCGCGGCCGCTGTGATGAGCGCGCAGGCCGGTGAGCGCTGGGGCCTCTACTACGCGCAGTCGACGGACGGCGGGAAGTTTTACGAGCGCGCGCGCATCATCGGCGAAGGGACCGGCGCGCGCGGGCGTGTCGACTTCGGCGCGCTCGTTTCGTTCGGGAAGCGCACGTTGCTCATCGTATCCGCCGATGTAACGGGTACTTCGAGGCGCGGCTTCTACGTGCTCGTATCCGACGACGACGGCGCGACGTGGAACCCGCCGTAAAAACGTTCGTCGCACGATTCCCGCGCCTGCATCCCCTCGTCCCTCACGCGACGCCGTTTGAAGATGAAACGCGCGCAGGCGTGTATCGTTCAAAATTGAAAGGTTCGACCGTTATGGGTCTGTAAAAAGGCGTCGAAAGCGTGACGCCCGCGTCGTTTTTGGCGACGTGCATAACGACGAGCGCGTGTCCGCGCAGTGCGGCATGGCGCGCATCCCACGGGCTCGCTGGCCGGGTTCGTCCGAGCAAGCGGCGGCATGGAAGCGGGCTCGGTCCGGAAGGACATACCATCTGCGCGAGCGATCGCGTTTTGCCCGACACACGTTTGCCCGCCGCGCTGGGTTTGGCCGCCGACCACCAATCGAACGGGCGGCGCGATCCAGCGCGAAAAACGTTTTGGACGTCGCGGCCTCCGGGGGGCGACGCGTCATTCGGGCGTCACCGCGGGTTCGCCATAACGATCGATCGTGGGCAGCCGCTCCGGTCGAGCAGAGCCGGAGAGCGCGTGATGTCGGCGACGTCGTTTTGACTTCGTCCGGACGACCGATCGACCCTTCGAAACGACCGCGCGGCCCGAATCGACGGCGGGGAGTCAATCTCCACCGCCTCCGCGTCGGGCCGCCACGTTGCTAGCAGGACGTCGATAAAGTTGCTTCGCGCCCTGCTGGCAGGTTGTTGATCAGTCGCGACTCACTTCGCCGCGGGGGCCGCCGCGGGGGACGCCGCGCCACGCTTACGCGTGACCTTCGCCGCAGGGGCCGCCTTCTTCGCGGGGGCGCCGGCCGTCGAGGGGCCGCTCGCCGTCTTGCGCGCGTTCAGGCTCGCCTGCTCCGCCGTCTTGAGGTCGGCCGCATAACGGGCGAAACGACGATCACCACCCTGGAAGATGCGCTTCGCGAGCTTCAGCTCCTTGAGCGCCGCCGCCGCCCGCGTCTGCGGAATGCCGGCCTGGCGGGCCACGTCGCTCGCGCTCACGCCGTTCGACGCCTTCACGATGCGCTCCACCGAATTGAGGACCTCTTGCCGCTCCGCGGAGAGGGCCGCCGTCTTCTTCGGACGGCCGGGCTTGCGCTTCGCGGGCGCCGCCGGAGCCGCCGCGCGGCCACGCTTCGCGGGAGCGGGGGCTTCCGGCACAACCGCGAGCGCCTGCGGCACGCGCGCCGGACGACCGCGACCCCGGGTCGCAGCCGCAGCCACGAGCGGAGCCGCCGCCGGAGCGGAGGCAACAGCCTGGCCGAGTTTATCCTTGACCAGTGCGAGAATCGCCGAGTCGGGCATCTTCCGCACAAGTTCCACAATCTGCTGCTCGAAAGCGTCGGTTGCCATGTCTTCTCCCTCGCCGAATCCCGCTCGGCGGATGGTTACGACTATGCCTTTAGAGACGTGCGGGTCAAGCGAATAAAGTGGCAGGAAGGTCCTTTCGTTCATTTTTTGGTTCGGCGCGCGCGAGCTTCCCAGGTTTTGCCTCCACCGCCGCCCGGTAGCGCCGGACGTTTACCGGACCGACCGACCGCTCGAAATCCCGCGCGATGCTTGCATTGTCCAGTCAGGCCCTCTCGTTTGGCGCGCGGGCTGCCAGTCGATCCTGGCTTTGCGACCCGGGCTTTGCCGTGCGTGCTGCCGTGTCTTCCCGGATTGGGGGAGGGGCTCTCCCTAAAGACCGGCCCCGACGTCCCCTCATTGCTGCACCTGCACTACGCAGCCCATGCCCGGCGGTGGCACCGGGATAGCCACGAGGTCGACCTCGATCCCTTCGTCGTTCGACGAGGCATGCCTTGCGACGCGTCCGTGACGATTTGGGTCCGGCTCGCGCGCGTGCCCACGCCCGAGGCCCGAGCGGCGATAGCGGCGCGCCTGGCGCCTGTGATGCCAAGAGGTTCGCTGCAAAGCCGCGGCAGGTTGCGCCACGAAACCGACGAGGAGCAGGCGCCCGGGACTTCGGGCCTCCGCCGCGGCTCGTTCTCGGCTCTATAATATAAGGAGAGGAGGCGCGCCGAGGCAGCCTTCCGGCCGTGCGGCGACGGCCCTCACGAAGCAAGCCGGCGCGCGAGCAACGTTGTCCTCTTTTCGAGGAGCCCGGCTCCGCCGAAGTCGCGATGGTGCGACGATCGAGATGAAGAGGAGATGTCGACGAGATGTAGAGAGATGAAGAGGCGCGCGTATCGACGCGGGAGCGCCCCCCGAGGGAGGGCGCGTCGATGTCACTCCGGATCGATGCGGTACAGCTTGCCGGGTGTCCCGCCCTGGCTGTTGTCCACGATGACGTAGAGCTCGCCGGCAGTGTCCTCGCCGAACGAAGTGATGCCCGCGCTCAGCGCCGTGCTTTCGAGATCGGCCGTGATCTCCCCTTCGGCGATGACGTTGCCCTTCGACCACGCGAGCGTGTAGAAGCGCTTCGAGCAATAGTCGGCGTAGAGGTACGTCCCGACGAGCCCCGGCATCTTCGCCCCGCGGTAGACGTATCCGCCCGTCACCGAGCAGTCGCCGAAGGGGCTTGCATGGAGGTACTCCGTGACCGGCAAGGTGAGGCCCGTCTTGTCGCAGTTGGCTGCCGGGTCGTAGCAGTACGTGCCTTCCATGGTGTTCCAGCCATAGTTCTTGTTGCCTTCACCCACCGGCTCGACGTTGATTTCTTCGACCACGTTCTGGCCGACGTCGGCGATGTAGAGATCGCCGGTGCATCGATCGAAGCTGAAGCGCCAGGGGTTGCGCATGCCCCAGTCCCAGATGTCTTTGTCGCCGTCCGGGAGGTTTCCCGGCGGCGCCGTCGGGTACTTATCGACATCGATGCGGAGGATCTTGCCGAGCTTGGCGTTGATGTCCTGCCCGTTGTCGTCCGGATCGCCGCCGCCACCGCCGTCGCCCGTGCCCACGTAGAGGTAACCGTCGGGCCCGAACGCGAGCATGCCGCCGTTGTGGTTGCTGTAGCCCGGGTGCGGGATGGTGAGAATCACCTTGCCCGAACCCTGGACCGCCACGTCGGGCGAGGCGCCGCGCGCGTACTCGGCGATGGCGATCGCGCCGTTCGGGTTCGCCTTCTGCGTGTAGTAGACGAAGAATCGGCCATTCTGGGCGTAGTCCGGATGGAACGCGAGGCCGAGCAAGCCGCGCTCATTGGCCTGCCCCTCGACGATCGCGCTGATGTCGAGGAAGGGCTCCTGCACGAGATTGCCGCCGTTCACGATGCGGATGCGGCCCGGCTTCTCCAGCAAGAAGAGGCGGCTGGTATCGCCCGGCGCGCCCGTCACGTAGGTGGGGCGGTCGAGGCCCGTCACGAGCTCGGTGAGCTTTAGCTTGGGCAAGGGCTCAGCCGTGCCGGGCGCGCATACCTGCATGCCGCCGCCGTTGCCGCCCGCGCCGCCCATGCCGCCGTCGCCGCCCATGCCGCCCATACCGCCCATTCCGCCGGCCGCGCCCGCGCCCCCGTCACCGCCGGTGCCGCCCGTGCCTCCGCTGCCGCCCTTGCCGTCGTCGCCGCAGCCGACGGCCGACAGCGCGGTGGTGGCCGCGCCGACAAAGAAGAGAAATGCAAACCTGGTCCCGTTCGACTTCAAGAAATCCATGTCCGCAACGTACGCGGATCTACCCGTGACGTCGATCCCCTCGCTGGAAATGGCGGCGGACGGCCTTCGCGGGAAGCAGCCATCGGGACGAAACATTGCGACATCGCGGCGGATGACTACGTTTCGCCGAGGCCGGTCCTTCACCCGCACATCATCCAGGGAGTGAACAGCATGAACTCGTGGGACTACAGGGAGCAACCGTGGGGCGCGCAGGGCCTCACCCGTGGCGCGAGCCGCGTAGCTTTCCTGAAACGCGTCTACGGCCTCTTCACGGCGAGCGTCGTGTTTTCCGCCATCGGCGCGCTTTTGGCCCTCCGCGGAGGTCTTTCCGCTTCGCAGGCGTTCGTCAGCGTCGGCGGTTCGCGCGTGGCCGTTCCGCCGCTCGTCGCGTTCTTCGGGCAGCACTACATCATCGGCATGCTCGTCATGCTTGGCGCCGTCTTCGGCGCTTCGATGGTGCGCCACGTGAAGGGCATCAACGTGGTCGCGCTTTTTGGTATGGCGACCGTGGTCGGCGTGGTCCTCGCGCCGTCGCTCTTCTACGCGACGCTCGCCGCGGGGATCGGCAAGACGCTCTCCTCGTCGCCTATTCGCGACGCGTTCTTGCTCTCCGTGGGTGGTTTCGGTGGACTCACGGCGTACGCGCTCACCACGAAGAAGGATTTTTCGTTCCTCGGCGGCGCGCTCACGATGGGCCTCTTTGTGGTCATCGGCGCGGGCCTGCTGAACATCTTCCTGGGTAGCGCGGCCTTCGGCCTCGCCATCGCGAGCGTGTCCGTGCTGCTCTTCGGCGCATACGTCCTCTACGATACGTCGCGCTTGCTCCAGGCCGGGGAAGACGACGCGGTGGGCGCCGCGATCCAGCTCTATTTGGACTTCCTGAACATCTTCATCGCCCTCCTGCGCATCCTCTCGTCGCGCCGCGGAGATTGACACGCGGCAGGAGACGCGCGAAGCACCTCGGCGCCCGCGCCACTCCGCGGGCGCCGAATCCCCGATGCGACACTGCGTTTCCACGGCCCTCTCCTTGATCGCCTGCCTTTCCCTCGTCGCTTGTGAAAAAAGCGGGAACGAGGGGGGAGCGCCGCCCGCCCCATCCATCGCCGCCGCGCCGGCCGTTCCGTCCGGAAAAACCGCTGACGTCGCGCCGAGCGCCGCCGCGCCGAGCCCGAGCGCTTCGGCCGCTGCGCCCGCCGAGCCGCCTGGGCTCGTGGGGACGTGGGAAGGCCGCTACGACGCAAAGAAGGGCGAGGTGGAGATGCCGCCCAAAGTGAAGGACAAAGTCCGCACGAAGGACGACGGCAAGATGGCGATGGGTCCGGGGACGCTCTCCATCACCATCGGCCCGGACGGGGAGCTGAAAGGAAAAACCTCGGGCGCGCTCGGCGCCGCGGCGCTGAGCGGCAAAGTCGAAGGCGACGAGGTGCGCGCGACGTTCTTCCCGGACGACGCGGTTGCGAAAGAAGCGATGTTCGGCATCGTCCAGGGCAAGCGCAAAGATGACAAGATCGTCGGGCGCATCCGCGTGGCGAGCGGGGATGCGTCGGTCGTGCGCGAGGCCGAAATCGAGCTGAAGAAGAAGGACTAGCGGCGCGCGTTATCGCGAAGACGCCGCGAGGGCCGAGTGCGGCGCGCCGGGCTGTTCGAGCACGGTCCACACCTTCGCTTCGATGAAGACGCGCACGAGGTCGGCGTCGACGTGCTGGTCTTTGACCTCGAAGCCGAGGATGTCGAGCGCGCGGTCGACGGGCACGGCCTTCTTGTAGGGCCGGTCGCTCGCGGTGAGCGCGTCGAAGATGTCGCTGACGCTCATCATCTTGGATTGCAGCGGGATTTCCTCGGCGCGCAGCCGGTGTGGATACCCCGTGCCGTTGAGGCGCTCGTGATGCGAGCCGGCGATGACGGCGACGCGGCGGAACTGTTTGCCCCAGGGGATCTGTGAAAGGAACTGGTAGGTGTGGACCACGTGGTTGCGGATTTCTTCGATCTCCGCGGGCGTGAGGGACCCACGCGCCACCGACAAACACGCGACTTCTTCGGCGCGCAGGAGCGGCACGACGTCGCCCGAGAAGTCGGTGAACGTCTCGCGCGCGATGGCCTCGATGCGCGCGAAATCGCCGCCTTTGAGGACCGAGGGCTCGTTCGCGGCGACGATGGCCGTATACGCGGCCTCGAGCTCGGCCTTGCGCGCCGATAACTCCTGATCGAGCGCGGCGAGCTCGTCGGCGCGCGCGCCGCGTTGCACGAGCCGGAGCTTGCGTTCGAGGATCTCCACCTCGTACGAGCGCGATGCGATCTCGATGCGATGGCGGATGATGGCGAGCTCGTGGGGATAGAGCTTCTTCGCCTTCACGAGGACCTGCTCGCGGACGCCGATCTTGCCGAAATCGTGCAGCAGCGAGGCGTACTCGAGCTCGCGCAGATCGTCCTTCGTCCACGTGACGCCGCGATAGGGGCCGGCCTTGTCGCGCTCGAGCGCGCGCGCGAGCCCCACCGTGAGGAGCGCGACGCGGCGCGAGTGACCACTCGTCGTGGGATCTCGCTGCTCGATGGCCTCGACGCTGGCGCGCACGAAACCTTCGAGCATGTGGTGGATCTCGGTATAAAGGACCGCGTTTTCCAGCGCGATGCCGGCCTGCGATCCGAGCGTGCCGACGAGCTCTTCGCTGCGCGCGTCGAAGGGGACGACCTGGTCTTCGACGTCCTCCTCGGAAAGCAGCTTGCGGTCGGCCGCCCGCTTCTTGTTGATGAGCTGGATGACGCCGATGACCTCGCCTTTGCGCGAGAGCAGCGGCATGCACAACATCGACTTCGTGCGATAGCCGATCTTCGCGTCGAACGATCGATCGAAGCCGTACGGCGATACCGCGGGCAGGTCGTAGACGTCCGCGATGTTGATCGGGCGTTTGTGGAGCGCGACGTACCCCGACATCGATCGGGGGCTCACGGGCAGCGTGAACTCGCGCGCGTCGAAGGGGACGGAGTCGTTTTGCGAGAGCTTGAAGCGCAGGGTGCGGCGCAGCGGATCCGGGTCGTCGCCTTCGACGACGTAGATGCTGCCGGCGTCGGCGCCCGTGATGAAGCGGCTCTTCTCCAGGATGAGCGAGAGCAGTTTGTCGAGCTCGCGCTCGGTGGTGATGGCCTTGGCAATCTCGATGAGCTCGCCGAGCTCGTAACGATAGCGGTTCAGCCATTTGCCGCGCGCCTCGGCGCGGGCCTTCGACTCGAGTAGCTCGCAGACGTTGTGGATGGCGACGTAGAGTTCGTCGGCGCTCGGATCGGGGCTGACGAGCGCGCCGAGGCCGCGGTTCAAAGCGCCCGCGACGTCGCTGATGGCGGGGCTGCCGACGAGGACGAGCATGGCCTCGCCCGAAGCGAGCTTGTGCGCGAAGGGGCGGAGCACTTCGCGGCCGCGGTCCCAGAGCGAGCCGGGCGCGAGCACCGCGAAGAGCCTGTCGCTCCGCACCGTGACGAGCAAAGGATGCGGCCGGACGACGGTGCGATCGGAGAGGCGCGCGTCCGACATGAGGCGCGCTTCGATGAGGTTCATCGTGGTCAGCGCGTCGCGGCCGTATCGCGTCGAGCTCCGGGCAGCGTCGTTTGCCCCGTCGAGGAAAAGGCTCACGAGGCCGCCCCTTTTTCGCGAGGTTCGTCCGCGGCATCGGGGTTCGCCGGGGTCGATTGCGCCGCGGCCGGTCCGTCGCGTCGATCCCGCTCGCGTTCTTTTTCTGCGCGCCGGGCCGCGACCTCCTGATCACGTTTCTCGTAGGCGACGATGATGCGTTGCACGAGCGGATGGCGGACCACGTCGACCTCGGTGAAGTGACATATCGCGATGCCGTCGATCCCCGCGAGCAGCTCCCGCGCTTCGGCGAGGCCGCTGCGGGCGCCGTGCGGCAGATCGACCTGCGTGACGTCGCCCGTGACGACCGCGCGTGACGAGTAGCCGAGGCGGGTCAGGAACATGCGCATCTGATCACTCGTCGCGTTCTGCGCTTCGTCGAGGATGACGAAGGAATCGTTCAGCGTGCGGCCACGCATGAACGCGAGCGGCGCGACCTCGATCTGCCCGCGCGAGACGAGTCCGGAGGCTTTGTCGGCATCCATCATGTCGTGCAAAGCATCATAGAGCGGACGGAGGTACGGGTTTACTTTCTCGGCGAGGTCGCCCGGCAGAAACCCGAGCCGCTCGCCCGCTTCGACGGCGGGCCGCGTGAGGATGATGCGTTTCACCCGCCGTTCGAGGAGCGCGTGTACCGCCATGGCCATGGCGAGGTACGTCTTGCCCGTACCGGCCGGTCCTATGCCGAACGTCATGTCGTGCGTACGGATCGCCTGAATGTATCGCTTTTGCGCGATCGTCTTGGCGGTGACGGGCCTGCGCCGCGCAGTCACGAGCACGACGTCTTCGAAGAGCTCGCGCAGCGTGAGCGCGGGGTCGTCGTGGAGGGCTTGCACGGCGCGCACATAATCTTGCGCGTCGAGCACGGCGCCGCCGCGCAGGAGCTGGGCCGCCTCGGCGAGGAATCGCTCGGCGAGCGCGACTGCGTCAGCGTCGCCGGCGAGGCGAATGATGTTGCCCCGCAGGCTCGCGTCGATGCCGAGGGTCCTCGCCACGGACTTCAAGTGTTCACTCGCAGGACCGGCGAGCGAGACGAGCGTGGCGTTGTCGAGCACCTCGACGTCTGCCGTGATCCGAATGGGCGTGCTGCTGCTCATGGTTGGAACCGTCGCTTCCTCCGTGCGACCCCGACCGCGCGTGGCTTGACCGTCCGCGCGTCGCATGCGAGCGTCGTGCCCGCCTGTCGGGCGCGAAGCCGGAAACATTCGCGAATGCTGCATAGGAAAAGCCGGGACACGAAGCGCCTCGAGGGAGGCCTCCGCGGGAGCATAGCCAAGGCGGTGCTCTCCGGCGCGCTCGCGTGTGTTTTTTCTGTCCCGCCGGCGCTCGCGCAAGTCCCGCCGGCGCCGCCGGGTCCTGGCCCCAAGCCAGCAGGGGAAGGAAAAACCCAGGTTGATCCGGCGGCGCCCAAGCCCACGGGGATCGTGCCGCGGCCCCTCGTGCGGCCGAACGCGTTGATTCCACCGCCCGGCCCTCCGCCGCCGCCGCCCGCCGGCAAAACACCACCTGCGATCACGCCGCCGCCCGCGCCCGTGCAGCCGTTTCCGATCGAGGTCGACGTGCCGACACGCACGGAGCCGCGGATGGCGCTGGCCGGTTTTCAAGGCGGAATTTTTCTTCGAGATCCCTCGGACGACATCCGCGTGTATGTCCGGGGCCGCCTGCACCTCGATTTCCATTCCTTCCTCGGTGGGGGCGCAGCCGACCTGCCCGCCGAGGAGGGCGGCGCGCTGCTCGCGCCTCGTTTTTTTGCCCGCCGTGCTCGTATCGAGCTCGCCGCTGACCTCTTCCGTCGATGGTTTGCCCTGGTCGGGGTGGATTTTGGCGGGCAGCCCATAACGAACCCGATGGGCGACGTGCAGCCACCCACGTTGCCGCCCGGACAAGCGCCGCTCCAGGCGTGGACGCGCTTCGCGCCGCCGCAGTCCGTCGGGCCGGCGGCGCAGCTCGCGAACGTGTACATCGACTACACGCTCCTCCGTCAGTTTCACGTGATGCTCGGGCAACACCAGGCGCCGTTTTCCCTGGAGAACCGCACGGGCAACGATCAGCACCCGTGGATGGAGCGCGTGCTGCCGATTCGAGCGTTCGTCCAGCCGAACGGCAAGGAAATCGGCATGACGATCTGGGGCGACATCAACGAGGCGCAAACCCTGAGCTACGAGCTCGGCCTCTTCGTTGGTGACGGACCGAATCGACCGCAGGTCGACAGCTACCCCGATTTCATCGGCCGCATCGTGGTGCGCCCGTTCGCCCGGGGCACGCCGGTCGCGAAGGAGGACGCGCCTTCGGGTTTGTCGAAATCCTTCTCTCGCGCGCACATCGGCGTGAGCATGCAACGGGGCGCGCGCGACCCGGCGTTCGTCGCGTACGACTATCCGGCGATCACGACGGCGCAGGGGTTCGCATTGTGGGATCCGCGGTACCTCGACACGCGCGGCAGGCTCATGCGGGTGCTGCCGTCGGGCGCGCAAAACCGCATCGGCGGCGAGCTCCGCGTGCCGATCGATCGGTACGAGCTGCGCGCCGAGGCGTACTGGGTCGACAACGGGACGCGCGAGGCGATCGACGGGCTCGCGTTCGAACACACCGCGCGGCTCGGGAATGTCGAGGGCGTGGGCTGGTATGTGCATGCCTCGGCGTGGCCGATCGGGGATGCGTTCGTGAACGGCGAACCGGGTTTTTCCCGGCCACCCAGGCTCGATCTGTCCGGCGCGACGCCCAAAAAGAGCTACGACGATCGGCGCGGCCTCGAGGTGATGGCGATCGTGGCGGGTGTACAGGCGCGATACGACGGCGCTGCGCGCGGGGGCGACTACGATGCGGCGACGCCGGGCGCGCCCGGGCGGACGTCGAAGATCTCCGTTGTGCAGCTCGGCCTCGGCGCGACGTACTGGCACACGCGGTTCGTCCGGGTGTCGGTGAACTGGCTCGCCTACCACACGCCGGGGAGCGGCGCGGGGGAGAACCTCGCGCTCGTGCCGGGGAATTTGCTGGGGGATGCGGAGAATCCCGCGCGATCCGCGGCGTGGATGCACGAGCTCGGCGCGCGCGCGGCCGTGAACTTCTGAGGCGGACCGGTCGTACAACAATTTTGGCCCAGCCCCACGCCGCGCGTTAAGGCCCGAGGAGCCAATGCGTCAGTGGATCGCCATCGGTGCCGCCGTGGGCCTCGTCGCCGTCACGCTCCCCATGCTGCGCAAGCATGACGTGGAGCTCGCGGGCCTCCTCGCAAAAAGCAAAATCGAAACGAACGGAGGGCCCGTCGTCACGCGGGAGGTGACGCCACCCCCCCTGACGGACATCGACCTGACGCGGATCGACGATCGCGGAAACATCGCGATCGCCCCGGCCCACGGCAATCGCAGGGCCGAGCTCACGGTGGTGCCGAAGTACCAGCGCGCTGCGGTGGCGCTCTTGCGCAGCGGGCACGTGCCCGAGGGCGCCGTCGTGATGACCGACATCAAGACGGGTCGGGTGCTCGCGTGGGCGAGCTACGTGGATCAAGGCGCGATGCACGACGTCGCGGCGGAGGCGACGGCGCCTTCGGCGAGCGTGTTCAAGATCGTGACTGCGACGGCGCTCGTGGAGCACGCCGGGCTCGGGCCGAACACGAAGCAGTGTTACTCGGGCGGCGAGCACGCGATCACCGCGAAGGACATGATCGACAACAAGAAGCGCGACAAGTGGTGCGCCACGCTCGCGCAGGCGATGGGCCGCAGCTTGAACACGGTGTTCGCGCGGCTCGCGGCCAAGAACCTCGATCGCAACGAGCTCGAAGGGACGGCGCAGAAGCTCGGCTGGGGGCAGGACATCCCGTTCGACGTGAAGCTCGCGCAGAGCACGATCACGCTGCCCGAAGACGACCTCGGCTTCGCCCGCACGGCCGCGGGCTTCTGGAACACGACGCTCTCGCCGTTCCAGGGCGCGAACCTGGCGACGACGATCGCGAACGGCGGCGAGATGGTGCGCCTGTCGATCGTGTCGAACGTGAAGGACGAGGACGGCGAGATCTACAAGGGTCCCACGGTCCGCATGCCCCTCAAGCGCGTGATGAGCGAGCAGACGGCCCGGGCGATCACGTCGATGATGGAAGAGACCGTCGACTCGGGGACGAGCTACAAGTCGTTCCACGACCGAGCGGGCAGGGCCTACCTGCCGGACATTCGCATCGCGGGGAAGACCGGCACGCTGACGAAGCCGACGGCCGAGGGCCCGTTCTACACGTGGTGGGTGGGCTTCGCGCCGAGCGACAAACCCGAGGTCGCGCTGTCGGTGCTCGTGGCGAACGGCGCGAAATGGCGCGTGAAGGCGACACACGTGGCCTCCGACATGCTGCGCGTGTACTTCGCGGACAAAAACGCGCCCGGCGTGCGGAGCCCGTTCGATTCCGGGTCCGTGGCGCGGCGCGACTAAAACTCGGTGCGGGGCACGTCGCGTGCCTCGAAGCAGCCGCGGCAGCGCGCCTCATAGCTCTCGGCGCCGCCGACGAGCACCGTGGTGGCCTTGGGGATGAGCCGCTGCGAGCGGCTCGCAGGGCCGCCGCAGACGGCGCAGACGGCGTGCACCTTCGTGACCTCCTCGGCGATGGCCATGAGCTCGGGCATCGGGGGGAAGGGGCGGCCGAGGTAGTCCTGGTCGAGGCCGGCCGCGATGACACGCAAGCCACGATTGGCGAGTTTGTCGCAGACCTCGATGATGCCTCGATCGAAGAACTGCGCCTCGTCGATGGCGACGACGTCGGTCTCGTCGAGGACGCGCTCCTCGATGCTCGCGCTCGTGCCGACGGCGACGGCCTCGACGCTCACGGCCTCGTGGCTGACGATGCGGTGTGCGTCGTACCGATCGTCGATGCGAGGCTTGAACGCCTGCACGCGCTGGCGAGCGAGGATGGCGCGCTTGATGCGCCGGATAAGTTCCTCGGTTTTTCCACTGAACATCGAGCCCGTGATGACTTCGACGGACCCGGTCGGACGAGCAGGTACCCCGCGCACGGGCGGAGACAGACCGCGGACGGCGGAAAGAGGCAAGGGGAAACGGCAGGCATGGGGAGACGTGTCCCCGAGCCCCGCGCATGACGCGCATCGGAATGGCCAGGATCTCGGGGAATTTCGGAGGTTTGTGGGAGCCTCGTCGCTCGATGAAAACCCTCCCGAGGCGAAGCATGCGTCGCGTCGTTGGCGGATTTGCAAAGACGCGCGCTGGACGGACGCGCGGAAATCAGGCGCCGCCTTTGTGCAGCTTGTGCCCGTCTCGCGAGTGCATGCTAGGATGGCTGCTGTGCAAGTTGTGCTCCGCAAGCTCGGCCGTGGCTCCCGCGCCGTCGTCGGTCGACTGGTACGTGCTCCGCGGAAAGGCTCCGTCGTCGTGATCGAGTTTTCCGACGGGATGCACGAATACGTGACGACGCCGGTCAAGCGGGTCCTCCGGCTCGCGGGGCGGGAAGTTTTCTACATCGAGACGGTGAACTCCCGGTATCGCCTCGAGGTCCGCGGCCGTGAGGTCGCCCTCGACGGAGCGGTCGGCGGGAGCTGACGAGCCCACCTCGATCGCTACCCAAATCCTTGCGGGCGGGTCCCTTCTTGGGCAGATTTGCCGCCCGTTTTTCAGACCGAACGACGGGGCTTCCGCAGCCGTAGCTGCGCAAAGGCCCCAAGACGCATCCCCCGAGGAGTCACACGCGATGGGTTACCGTGATCGCCGCAGCTCAATCAAGATGAGGCGCCGCAAGGCACAGGCGAAGAAGAAGGCACGCGCCAAGGCCCCGAAGGTCGAGCAGACCACGCAGGAGACCGCAGCGCCGAAGAAGTCGCGCAAGGCCGCTGCGGCGCCTGCGGCTGCTAGCTGAACGACTCCTTCACCCCCTGCCCCTCTCCCTCGCGGGAGAGGGGTGGATGAGGCGAGGGCCTCAAAGGTTTTACAAACCGTCCCTTGCGCTGCCGGGTTCGCCCTTGGGCGTGTCCGTGTCCGCGGGACGATCGAGGAGCGCCGTGTCGCCCGAGGCGCACTCCTCTGTGTCGACGTGCCAGCCGCTCGCGTTGCGCCACTTCTGGACGAGCTCGGTGGTGCGGAGCTCGGCTTCGTCGGGGCGTTGCCACTCGACACGCACGCGCACCTCGGCTTCGTCGCGGGTCTTCATGCGGACGTCCGCAAGCTCGAGATCCAGGACGCGCACGCGGTCGCCCCAGGACGCATGACGCTTCGCCCATGCGTCGCGCGCCTTCACCGCGACGTGCTCGCGCGCGAGGTCCATGCGGCCGAAACGCAGCGCCGTGTTGTGGTCGTACGCGGCGTCCATGAGTTTGTCCGTCGGCGTATTGGGCATGACGCAGCCGAGCGGGGCGAGCGCGAGGAGAAGGAGGGCGAGGGGGCGGCGCACGTGCCGAAGAGACGCCTTGCACGAGGATCGGGGCAAGTTCTTGGCCTTTCTCGTCAGAACGCGCTCGAAGCGACGAAGTACGCCTGGCCGCCGGGGATCGCCTTCCCGCTGAAGCCATAGGCGTAGCCGAGGCGGAGCTGCGTGTTGAGGTAGTAGCCGAGCGAGAGGCCGAGCCAGAGCTCGGCGCCGACCGAGGTGTGGAGCTTGGGCGCGTCGATGAGCGCGCCGTTCGAGAGGAACGAGACGTCGTCGCGCGTGAGCTTGTCGAACGCGCCGCCGTAGTCGACGAAGACGTTGCCGTCGAGGCGGCGGATGAAGAAGGGGAGCGTGGACAAACCCCAGTCGGGTTTGACGATCGGGAAGCGGTACTCGGCGTTCGAAAGGACGTACGCGCGGCCCGACGCGCTGCCAGGCGCATACCCGCGAAGGACGAAGGAGCCGTCGTAGATGCCCGTCGTGACGGTGTCGACGAGGCTGACGTTGTCGAGGTCGTAGCCGCCGACGAAGAAGAAGCCGTCGCGCGGGTAGCTGCCCGCGGCGATGCCACCCGCGACGCGCAAGGCGAGCGTGTGGAGGCCACGCCAGGGCATGGGGATGTAGCCCGCGATGGAGGTTTCGGCGGTCTGCAGGGTGAAGTCGCTGCCCGTCACGGGGCCCGCGTACTCGACGGCGAGGCGCATGGAGTAGCCGCGGATCGAGCCGGCGGAGTCGAGCGAGCCTTCGACGTTGGAGAAGGAGTACGCGGCGCGGACGGTGCCGATCGTGCCGCCGACGGGGAGGCGCGTGCGCGTGGCGTAGGGGTCGGGCTGGGTTTGTCCGGGGAGGTCGCCGCGGAAGCCGGTGAACGAGTAGGAGAAGCTCACGCTCTGATCGGTGAACTCGCCCGGCATGCGGTAGACCATGCTCGACGAGAGGCCGATGCCGCGCTCGTCGTAGGGGACGTCGCGGCCGTTGCTGCGGTAGCCCTGGTAGCGCGGGGAGACGGCGTAATAGAAGCGGATGCCGAGATCGACGGGGAGCCTGCGGTAGGAGTAGTCGAGGTTCACGCGCGGCGCGGGCGCGGCGAAGTCGGCGATCATCTCCGCCTGGAACTCGTGAAAGCCCGCGACGTCGGCGCCGAACGTGGAGAGCGTGAGCGCGTTCTGGCTGTAGTTGCCGGGGCCAAAAGCGACGCCGTAGTTGCGCGGCGCGAGCGTGGAGAGCGCCCGGTACGGGACCTTGCGCATGAGGACACGCTCGGGTTCGGGCGGCGGATCGGGGCGATCGGTCGGCGCAGGCGGCGCGTCGAGGAAGCGCGCCGGGTCGAGCGGCATCGCGTAGAGGTCGTAGCCCTTCGAGGTGTAGCCGACGTAGACGAGCGTCTTGTCGTCGGGGCTCACCGCGGGCTGGAGCGCGCCGACGCGCACGTTCGTGACTTGCTTGAGCGCGCGGCTCGCGACGTCGTAGGCGTAGATGTTCGGGACGCCGCTGCGATCCGAGGAGAAGTAGAGGGTCTTGCCGTCGCTCGACCAGGTGGGGTTCGCCTCGATGGCGCGGTCGTGCGTGATGTTCTCGAAGGAGCCGGTGGCGACGTCGACGACGCGGATGTCGCGGTAGCCGCCCGTGGTCCATGCGCTGTAGGCGATGGAGCGGCCGTCGGGCGAGAAGCGCGGCGTGTAGGCCTGTTCGAAGCGCGCGCTCGGGACGAGGTCGCGGCGGTTCTGGATATGGCCCTCGGGGTCGAGGTCGGCGATCTGGAGGAAGGTCGTGCCCTTCGTGTTGACGGTGAACGTGATGCGACGACCGTCGGGGCTGATGTCGGGCGCGCCGGCGCGCAGGCCCGTGGTGAGGCGATGGCGCGCGGCTTCGTCGCCGCGGGGGGCCGTCTTGCCGTTCTCGACGCGGTAGAGGTCGTCGCGGCGGTAGACGATCTTGAAGGGGCCGTTGCTCTGGTGGAAGTGATCCCCGGCGGGCGAGAACGCCGAGGGCGACGTGCCGCGGGTGCGCGCGACGAGCTTCGCGTCCTCTTCGAACGCGTCGTGGCGGGGTTTGAACCGCGCGCGGTAGATGCCCTCGCGGACGTTGTAGTCGTCGCGGTAGTAGACGAGCTCGTCGGCGTCCGTGGCGCGGGCGTTTCGCGGGACGAACCGCGGGTAGAGGACGTTTCGGCCGTGGTGCGTGAGGCGCACGCCTTCGCGCAGGCCTTTGGCCTCGATGGCGCGCACCTGCGCGGCGTACTTGAGGCGAAGGTGATCCTTGAAGCCTTCGAAAAGCTCCTCGTACGTCCGGCCGGTGGCGCGGCGCATCGAGCGGTTGATGCCCCAGGGGATGACGTTTTGGCCGTAGTCCGCGGCCACGGCCGTCATCGTGTGCCCGCCGTAGACGTCGGTGATCCAGCCGAGGAATCGCGAGCCGTAGAGGTACCAGATGTTGCCCTGTGGCCAGCGCATCGAGGTCGACGACATCTGATCGAGCCGGGCGATGTTGTCGTCGAGCACGTCGGCGCGCAGGAACATGTCGAAGAGCGCCGAGCGCATGCGGCCCGCGCTCGACTCGCGCGACTCGTACACCGTCGCGAGGCCCTCGATGATCCACCGCGGCTGCACCTGGTTCGGCGCGTAGCTCTTGCCGAGGATCGCGTTGGCGATCGCCGGCAGCCCCGAGATGTTGTCGAGGTGCAGGATGTGCGTGTGCTCGTGCGTGATGAGGTCGAGCAGCCAGTCGTCGTAGTCGCCGAGCGGCGAGAGGTCCTCGGGCGCGGTCGCATAGAGGCGGACCGTGTTGAAGGGCAGCGCCGTGGCCGAGCCGTTCGCCGAGTCGACGTCGTCGGTGATCACGACCTCGGTGATGCTGCGCGGGCGGTTGCCGAGCGCGACGGTGAGGCGCTCGTGGATCGCCTCCGAGAGGCGCGCCACGCGCTCGGCGAGCGGCGTGAGCGTGGTCGGGTGATGCACGCGGAAGTGCGCTGTCTCGATGGTTTGCCAGTCGAGATCCGGGTCTCCGACGGCCTCTGCGGTGCGCGGCACGGCGAGGGCCAAGGAGAGCGCGGCGCCTACGAGGGCCGCGCGGCGCGCGAAAAAAGCTTTCACAGGTCGTCGTAGAACATGGGCTCGCGGTTCCGCGCGTAGCGGTAGACGAGCTGCCTGCCCTCGTTGCCGATCTGGGTGAATCGAGCGCCGAAACCGGGCTCGGAGGAGCCGCTCGACTCGCGCGTCCACTGCACGATGGCGCGCGCGTAGAACTCGTAGTCGCCGGGGAGCAGGACCCGGAGCTGCACCTCGGCGCCGAGCTTCGGGATGCGGTAGGTCGAGACGAAGATGCCGCCGTGCTCGATGACGTCGTTGCCGGAGAGGCCCTTGTAGAAGTTCGAAGAGCTGTGCGTGCCGAGCTCGACGTCGACGGTGCGCGTGCCGGGCGGAGGCGCGGGCTCCTTGGCCTTCACGGACGCGGGGGCAGGCGTGGCCTTGGCGGGCGCGGGCGTGGGCTGCGCCTTCGCAGGCGCGGGCGTGGGCGCGGGCTCCTTGGCCTTCACGGGCGCGGGCGCAGGCGTGGGCTGCGGGGCGGGCGCGACGGGCTGCGGCGCGGGCGTGGCCTTCACCTCGACGACGGGCTGCGGTGTGAGGATCGGCGCGGGCTTGATCTCCGCGACGGGCTGCGGCGCGGGCTCGGTGACGATCTGGAGGACCGGCGCGGGCTTGATGATCTCGACCGGCTGCGGTGCAGGCTCGACCGCGACAGGTTGTGCGGGAACGGGCTTGGGCGCTTCCGCGGCTTGCAGAGATTGTGCGGGAACGGGCTTGGGAGCTTCCGCGGCTTGCGGAGGTTGCGCGGGAGCGGGCTTGGGAGCTTCCGCGGCTTGCAGAGGTTGCGCGGGAGCGGGCTTGGGAGCTTCCGCGGCTTGCAGAGGTTGCGCGGGAGCGGGCTTGGGAGCTTCCGCGGCTTGCAGAGGTTGCGCGGGAGCGGGCTTGGGAGCTTCCGCGGCTTGCAGAGGTTGCGCGGGAGCGGGCTTGGGAGCTTCCGCGACGGGTTGGGGCGCAGGCTGCGCGGCGGGCGCGGGCGCACCGGTTCCCTTGTACTTCGCGAGCGCGTTCACCTTCGCGAGCGACGCGGCGACGGCTTCGAGCACCGTGTCGACGGCCGGGTGATCCACGTCGAGCGCCTGCACGTCCGCGAGGACCTTGCGCACGTTCTTGAGGGCGACGTCGCGGCCGTCGAGCATGGCGCCGTTGCTGCGCTCGATCTTGTGCAGGATGCCCATCGTCTTCGCGATGGGCTCGGCGGCCTCGAGGAGCTCGTCGGGCGCGTCGTCGGCACTCTGCAGGGCACCGAGCGCTTCGGCGAGGGATGCGCGCGCGGTCTTTGCGAGCTGAGCGGGTTCCACGGTCCTCCTCCAAGAAAGCGCGCCTGTCGCGGAGCGCGGCGTCAGCCTAGCAAAGGCTCCGGCGCAAGAAAGAGCCGGGCGAGGGCTTCCGCCTCCACGGGCGCGCCGTCGATCTCACCCCGGACCAGGATCACCGCGCCATCCCCGGTACGAATCACGGCGTGGCCCCCCTCGGCGTACCCCTCTCCAGGCTCGAGCGCGTCGGGAAAACGAGGCGCTTTGCGGGCCTCGAGCACGGTGACGAGCACGCCCGCGATCTCGGTGAAGGCCCCGGGCGTGGGCGCGAGGGCGCGGATGTGCCGGAGGACGCGGTCGGTGGGCCAAGACCAGCGGATCGCGTGCTCGTCCTCGCCGAGGGCAGGCGCGTGCGTGACGCGTGTTTCGTCTTGCGGGATCTCGGCGATCGTCTCGCCCCGAGAGATCCTTTGGCACGTGCGACGCAGCGCGCGGAGCGAGGGACGATCGAGGGCGCGCGCGAGATCCCAGCCGGTCCAGCGTGGATCGATCGCGAGCTCTTCCTGATCGAGGATCGCGCCCGTGTCGTACGCCTCGGCGATGCGATGCACGGACACGCCGGTCACCGCGTCGCCGCTCAAGATCGCCCACGTCGTCGGATCCGGGCCGCGATGGCGAGGCAGGAGCGAGGGGTGGACGCCGATGCCGCCGAGCCGGGCGGCCTCGACGAGGCGCATGGGCAGGCGTGTGGTCCAGAACCAGCTCACGACGAGGTCGGGCGCGAGGCGCTCGACCCGGTCAGCGAGCGCGCGATCGGTCACTTTGGGCCGGACGAGGACGCGCTCGCCGAAGACGCGCCGCGCGCGGTGTGAGCCGAGCGCGTCCTTGCGGCAGAGGGCGCAGAGCTCGATCGAGTGCCCGTCCTTCGCGAGCAGGAGCGCGGCGAGCGGCAGGCCAAAAAACGCGATGCGGAGCGGCATGTCCTCTCTCCCTTACCCCAAAAATTTTCCCGCTCCGTAGGGCCCTGGTAGCAATCGCGCCCATGGCGTCATCCCCGCGCCCTTCGTTTCACCCGGCCCTGCGGACCGGACATCGGTTCGACCCGGCTGCAGCGAGGCGGCCGATCCTGGTGTTCGAGGACGTGCACAAGGCCTACCGGTCCGACCAGCCCGTCCTGCGGGGGATGTCGCTCACGATCGAGCGGGGAGAGTTCGTGTTCATCACGGGGCCCTCGGGCTCGGGCAAGAGCACGCTCCTGCGCCTCGTGCATCGCACCGAGCGCGTCGATGACGGGCGGATCCTCTTCCTCGGCCGCGACGTGGGACGCCTGCGGGACGAGTCGATCCCGGCCTTGCGCCGCAACATCGGGTACGTGTTCCAGGACTTCAAGCTCGTGCCGAGCTGGACCGTGTTCGACAACGTCGCCGTGGCCCTCGAAGTCGTGGGCCTGCCGCCGCGGCTCGTGAGGAGCCGCGTGGGCGAGGCGCTCGAACGCGTGGGGCTCGCGGGGCGCGGCGACGAGCAGGCCAAGCGCCTCTCGGGCGGCGAGCAGCAAAGGGTCGCGATCGCGCGGGCGATCGTGGGCGAGCCGGCGCTCATCCTCGCGGACGAGCCGACGGGCAACCTCGACCCGCAGCTCGCGATCGACATCCTCGGCCTCTTCGAGGACATCCACGAGACCGGGGCCACGGTGCTCTTCGCGACGCACGATCGGACGCTGCTCGATGTGCGCCCGCGGCGCGTGGTGGTGCTCGACGCCGGCAAGGCGACGGACGCGCCGAACGGGCTCGACGCGGCCGGCGCAGAAGCCCC
The DNA here is from genome assembly GCF_028369105.1 of Polyangium mundeleinium. Taxonomy (NCBI): domain Bacteria; kingdom Pseudomonadati; phylum Myxococcota; order Polyangiales; family Polyangiaceae; genus Polyangium; species Polyangium mundeleinium. Next base: position 12,978,092 of record NZ_JAQNDO010000001.1, read on the forward strand.
GATGAACCTCGTGGCGTAGGGAGGGAGTGACCGCATGGCGAGCGAACGGTACGGCGTGCGAGTGCCCATGAAGGCCTGGAGACCCGGGCGAGGGGACATGCGCGTGCACGTGCAGTCGATCTTCTCCCTCGCGGTCGCGTTCGTATGCCTGGCGGCCTCGCTGCTCGTGGTGACGAACCTCTCGGCGGTGCGAGATCGGTGGTCGCGGGCCGGGCGCGCGACGGTGTACCTGCGCGACGGCGTGGCCGATCCCGACGTGAACGAGCTCGTCCGCGCGCTCGAACGTACGCCCGGGATCAAGCGCGTGCGGCACGTGACGAGCGTGGAGGCGCGGCGCGAGATCGTGGTCGACGAGTCCGACGCGGCGCTCGCCTCGTTGCCGCCGAGCGCGTTTCCGGCCTCGCTCGAGCTCGGCTTCACGGACGACATCGGCGAGACCGATCTCCAGTCGATCGCGCTCAAGCTGCGGGCGCTGCCGGCGGTGGAGTCGGTCGAGACGTACCAGCGCTGGACCGAGCGCCTCTCGTCGCTTCTCGGCGGCGGCGTGTCGGCGAGCGCGGCGCTCGCGGTGGTCGTGATGTGCGCGGTCTTCAGCGTCATCAGCTCGACCATGCGCCTCTTGCTCAGCCGCCGGCGGACCGAGGTCGAGGTCTTGAAGCTCGTCGGCGCGACGAACGAGTTCGTGCGCCGTCCCTTCGTGATCGAGGGCGCGATGCAGGGCGCGGCGGGCGCGGCGGCGGCGATCGCGCTGCTCGGTGGGCTGTTTTTCCTGGTGCGCGGGCGCTTCGATCACGAGCTCGCGAACCTGCTCGGGCTCTCGCCTGCGTTCTTGCCCTGGACCGTGTCGCTCGGGCTCGTGCTCCTCGGCGGCGCGCTCGGCGCGACGACGGCGCTCGTGAGCCTGCGCCGGATGGCGGCGATCTGACATGAAGCGCCGCTCGTCGTTCCTGCCGCTCGTGCTGCTCGCGCTCGTCTCGGGCGCGGCGCAGGGCGGCACGCCCGTGGAGTCGCTGCCCACCCAGGCGCCGAGCGCGCTCTCGTCCGTCAGCGATTTCGAGCGGCTGCTCAAGCACATCGACGACGAGCAACGCGCCGTCGAGACCGAGCTCGCGGGGATCGACCCGCGCATCGAGACCGTGCGCAAGCGCATGCTGGCGCGCGGTCGGGCCTACTACCGCCATGTGCACGCGGGCCTCTTGCCGGTGGGGGAAGGCTTCGACGCGCTCGTCGATCATGCGGCGCGGGTCGAGCGGGTTCGCCGTGCCCTCGAACGCGACATCGCCGACGAGAAGGCGCTGCTCGAACGCCGGACCGAGCTCGAAGGCCGCATCCTCCGGCTCCGCGCCGAGCGCGCGCCGCTCGACCTGCAGCGCGAGGCCATGATGCGGGCCAAGCGCGCGCTCGAAGCCGAAGACGAGCGCAGAGCGGCGTTCGCGCGGGCCTTCGAATCGTCGTCACGCCCGGACTACGTGGCGATTTATGGCGCCGACAGCGGGCCTCGGGACGCGGACGCGCGCCTCGGGTTCGAGGCGCAAAAGGGGCGCCTGCTCTTCCCGGTCGCGGGTCGCGCCGAGGTGCGGCGCTCCTCGAAGCACGGCGTGAGCGGCGTCGATCTCTTCACGCAGCCCGGCGCGGCCGTGCGCAGCGTCGCCGCGGGTCGCGTGGTGTTCGCGGATCGGTACGACAGCTACGCGCTCACCGTGATCGTCGACCACGGCGATCGTTACTACAGCGTGTACGCGAGCCTCGGCGGCACCGAGCTCCGCGCCGGGGATCCCGTGGCCGCGGGCGCGCGCGTCGGGACGGCGCCGAGCGCGGGGCAGGGCGATACCGTGTATTTCGAGATCCGGCGCGGCGCGAGCGCGCTCGATCCCGGCGACTGGCTCGGGCTCTAGAGCCTGGGGATCGACGCGACCGTACAGGTCCTGCGACCTGCCGCGGGGTGGGGCTCGGCGGTGCTTGCTGATGGGTCGACCTGCGCGCGTGTGCGTTGTCTGGGTCCGGCGGAGCTTGTCGATCCAGCTCGAAGGGGTGGTGGGAGGGTGTTGGAGGGGGATGGGACCATCTCGAAGGGGGCGTGGGAGGGTGTTCGAGGAGGGTCGAGGCAGCCGGGGAGAGGCTTGGGAAAGGTGTTGGAGGGGGATGGGACCCGCTCGAAGGGGACGTGGGAGGGTGTTCGAGGAGGGTAGGGACCTGCTCGAAGGGGTGGTGGGAGGGTGTTCGAGGAGGGTAGGGACCTGCTCGAAGGGGGCGTGGGAGGGTGTTCGAGGAGGGTAGGACCCGCTCGAAGGGGTGGTGGGAGGGTGTTCGAGGAGGGTAGGACCCGCTCGAAGGGGTGGTGGGAGGGTGTTTGAGGAGGGTAGGGACCCGCTCGAAGGGTCGTGGGAGGGTGTTCGCATGCCCAGGACCGACGCGAGCGCTCACGATGCCACCATGACTGCCGACCCTGGCACCCCCCCGAGCTCCTTCACCCGCCGCCGCGCCCTCCTTGGCCTCGCCGCGTTCTCGCTCGGCGCCTGTCGCAAGCAGACGCCGCCGCCTGCGGCGGACGGGCTTCGCTGGAAAGACCTCTCGTTCCCCGCCGACGAGCAGCGCGCGCTCGTGCTCGCGCCGCCGTCCGCGCGACCGCTTCCCGTCCTCGTCGCGCTGCATGGTCGTGGGGAATCAGGGCGCGGGCTCGAGGTCGGCGCGTTTGCGTGGCGGGACGATTACGGCCTCGATCGGATCGATCGAAGGCTCTCCGCGCCGCCGCTCACGGGTGTCGATCTCGAAGGGTTTTTCCGATCCGAACGGCTCGCGCAGATGAACGACTCGCTCGCGAAACACCCGTACGAGGGGCTCGTCGTCGCTTGTCCGTACACGCCCGTCGTCGCGGATCGATCCGAGAAAGGCGCCGCGCCCTTCGGCCGGTTCGTGACGGATGTGCTCCTGCCGCGCGTGCGCACCGAAGCAAAAGCGTCCTCGGATCGCGCGGCGACGGGCATCGACGGCGTGAGCATGGGCGGGCGGCTCGCGCTCTTCGTGGGGTTCGCGTTTCCGGAGATTTTTGGCGCGGTCGGCGCGCTTCAGCCCGCGTTGAAGCCGGACGAGGCTCCGGTCTTTGCCAAGCTCGCCCGCGCCGCGATGGATCGGCAGCCGTTCGCGCTTCGGCTCGTGTCGAGCGACCAAGATCCGTTCCTGCCAGCCGTGCGTGCGCTCTCCGCGGCGCTCGCGGACGTCAAGGTCCCGCACCAGCTCGTCGTGACGCCGGGGCCCCACGACTACGCCTGGAATCGCGGGCCCGGCGGGGCCGAGATGCTCCTCTGGCACGAGCGTGTCCTGCGCGGATGGCCCGCCCCCTGAGCGCCGCCGCGCACAAAGCATGGTAAGGCGTCGGCGTGGTCGACCCTTCGGCGCGAGCAGGTAGAACGCCCGGCGGCACGGACACGCCGAGCGGCTACGAGAACACCCTCCGTCCGCTCGCGCTCGCCTGGAGCCGCAGGCGCGGCGATGCCCGGCGCTTCGGCGGCAAGGCCACGAGCCTCGGGCGCCTCGTTCGCGAGGGCCTGCCCGTCCCGCGCGGCTGGGTCCTGCCCGCCGATCACTTCGACGCGCTCGCCGAGTCCACGCTCCCGCGCGGCCACGACCTGCCCACGCTGATCAAGCTCGCCGGCAGCCGCACGGGGATCGATCGCGCCGCGCGCGCCCGCGATCGCATCCAGGCTTCCCAGCTCGCCGCGCCGCTGCAAGCCGCGCTCGAGGCACTCTGGGCGGACGTTGGCGAAAGCGCGCCGTGGGGGCTCGCCGTGCGATCGAGCGCGACGTGCGAGGACGGCGAAGATACGAGTTTCGCCGGGCTCGCGACCACGGTGCTCGGCGTGCGTGGGCCCGAGGGGCTCGCCGCGGCGATCAAGCAGGTGTGGGCGAGCGCGTTTTTGCCGCGCGCGATCGAGTACCTCGCGCATCACGGCGTGCGTGACGTGGCCATGGCCGTGCTCGTGCAGGTGATGGCGCGCGCCGAGGCCGCGGGCGTGCTCTTCACCGCGCCGCCGCCGGGGCTCGCAGGGGAGCACTGGGGCGAAAACGAGCGGCTCGTCAACGTCACGCTGGGGCTCGGCGCGCCCGTCGTGGAGGGCGCGATGCCGACGGACGCTGTGCGCTTCTCGAAGGCGGGCGGCGTGGTCGCGACGATCGTCGCCGAGAAGCGGCGCGCGCTCGTCGTGGGCCCGCGTGGCATCGAGGAGGTCTCGATCCCCGAGGATCACGCGAGGAAGGCCGCGCTCTCGGCCGAGGCGATCGGGCAGCTCGGCGAGCTCGCGAGCCGGCTCGAACAAGGCGGCACAGGGCCCTTCGACGTGGAGTTCGCCGTCGAGCGGACGCCCGAGGGCAAGGATCAGGTGCTCCTCTTGCAGGTGCGCCCGATCGGCGGCGGGGGTTTTCCCGAGGGCGGCGATGCGCAGACGGTCTGGTCGCGCGCGAACGTCGGCGAGGCCTTGCCCGGCGCGGCCACGCCGCTCACGTGGTCGATCGCGCGGAGCTTCAGCGAGAAGGGGTTCCGCGAGGCGTTCGCCGCGCTCGGTTGCCGCATCCCGCGCGGCGCGCACCTCGTCACCAACGTGCACGGGCGTTTCTACCTGAACCTCACGGTGTTCATGCAGATCGCCGCGCAGGTCCCACTCCTCTCGCCTCGCGCGCTCCTGCAAGCCTCGGGCGGCGCGGGCGAGGCCGCGATCGCGCTCCTCGAACGACAAACCGAGGATGTCTCGAAGCGAGGCTTTCTCGCGCGCCTGCCGCTCGTGGTCCCGCGTGTGCTCGCGAGCCAGGCGCGGCTCGAGCGCGACGTCGCGAGTTACGAGATCGAAGCCGAGCGCGCGCGCCGCTCCCTCGCCGAGATGGACCTTGGCCTCCTGCCCGACGACGCGCTCGCCACCACGCTGCGCACCGCGAGCGCGCTGCTCGATCGCACCGGCACGTTGATGCTCTCGTGCGCGTCGGCCTCCCTCGCGAGCCACCTCGCGCTCGCGCGCCTCCTCGACCGCGTCGCCGCGCGCCGCTCCTCCGCGCGGGACGATGACGACGACGCGCTCGCGATGGACCCGCTCATGCCCCGGTCCCTCTCGACCGGCGCGTCCCTCGCGCACGCCCTCGTCGGCGGCGTCCGCGAGCTCGAAAGCGCGGGCCCCGGCGTCGCCCTCGCCCGCATCGCCGTGCGCGCGCGCGAAGAACCCGAGGCCCGCGAACGCCTCCTCGCGGGCAAGGTCCGCGCGCTGAACGATCTTCCCGACGGACCCACGCGTCGCGAGCTCGAAGCTTTCCTCGACACCTTCGGCGATCGCGCCGTCCGCGAAGCCGAGCTCGAGACGCCGCGCTGGCGCGAGGATCCCGCCGCGGTCCTCGCCATGCTCGTCGCCGCACTCCGCGCGCCTGACAGCGACCCCGACCGCGCCCTCGCCCGTGCCCGTGCCCTCGCCGATCGCGAGATGGCCCAGCTCGAAACGCGCATCGGCCCGGCCACGCTCTACGCCGTCCGCGCCCTCGTCACGCGCGCGCAGCGCTTCACCCGCCTCCGCGAGCGCATGCGCATGTGGGTTACGCGTGTGCTCGGCATGCTCCGCACCATCGCGCTCGACGTCGATCGACGCCTCCGTCGCATCGACCCCTCCTTGCCCACGGGCGCCGTCTTTTTCTGCACCTACGACGAGCTCATCCTCGCGCTCCGCAGCGGCCGCGCCGAGATCGGCCACGTCGCGCGCCTGCGCCACGCCGAGCACCTGCGCGACGCGCAGCGCCCCGATCCTCCGCCCACCTTCATCGGCCGCCCGCCGCCCGTACAACTCCCGCCGGCGTTTGGCCGTCGCCTCGTCGGCCTGCCTGCTTCGAGTGGCGTCGTCGAGGGCCGCGCGCGTGTCCTCTCGCCCGGCACCGGCGGCCTCGACGCCGTCAGCGTCGGCGAGGTCCTCATCACGCGCACGACGGACGTCGGCCTTTCGCCGCTCTTCCTCGTCGCCGCCGCGGTCGTCACCGAGCTCGGCGGCCCGCTCTCGCATGCGGCGATCGTCGCGCGTGAGTACGGCGTCCCTGCCGTCGTCAACGTCCCGGGCGCGACCGTGGCGATTCGCACCGGCGATCGCGTCCGCGTCGACGGTGATCGCGGGACGATTGAAATCTTTGGCGACGATGTCAGGTCCAAGGACACGTGAAGCACCGCCGCCTCTTCTTCGCGCTCGGTCTCGGCGCTGCCCTCGGCGCTGCCGCTGCGCTCTCGCTCGCCGAGCCTTCCCGCGCGAAGGCGCCCGCCGCGCCCGCGCCTCCCAAGGGCGGTTTTGCCCCGGATCCGCCGGGCAACGCGTCGAAGAAGCAGTGGGTCTTCGACATCTCGATCCACGGCGGCAAGGCCTCGCTCCCGCGCGTCTCTTCGGTTCTCGTGGACACGCCGACGCCCACACTGCGCATGATGGGCCGGTTCGCGGTCGAGTTCTGGGTCGGCAAGGAGCTGCTCGATCGGATCCGCTTCGACGTACCGATGCTCGATCGCGATCCGAAGAATCGGCGCCGCGACCCGCTGCGGGGCCCGGATTTCACGAACGTCTCGACGCGCCTCAAGGTGCGCATGGCCGACAGCCCGCGGACGGCGTTCGTCGCGCTCGTCGACCGCGCCACGGGCGACGTGCAGCGCTTCGCGTGGCCACCCGACGCTGAAGGCAAGCTCGCCCCGCTCGGCGCGCCGGCTGCGCCTGCGCAGGCCAAGGAGACGACGTCGGACGCTGGTTCGCCGGGGGATTCCGGGAGTTTTGGGGACGCGGGTCCGGGCGACGCGGCGGCGGACGGCCGGTAGGGTTTCTTTTCGGCAGAAGTTCCATGCCGTCCGGGGCTGAGGTAGGCTGCTCGGGCCATGGCAAGCCGTTTGATCGTTGCCTCCCTCGTGATCTCTTCGTTCGCGCTCGCCGGAACGGCGCTCGGCCAGGGTGCGGCCCCTCCGAAGCCCGACGCGGCCAAGCCTGCTGCGGGCGCGGCGGCTCCCACGGCCCCCGCGGCGCCTGCGGGACCGCTCAAGGATCCCGAGAACAAGAAGGGCTTGAGCCCGTACATGGAGGCGATCAAGAAGGGCGAGGACGCGTTCGTCGCGCGCGATTTCCCGAGCGCGGTGACGGCGTTCCAGGACGCGATCAAGATCGACTCATCGAAGATGCTCGGCTTCTACCGGCTCGGCGAGGCGCAGCTCGCCGCGGGCAAACCCGAGGAGGCCGAGGCCGTGTGGAACGTCGCGCTGAACAAGGACGGCCCTGCGGATCTCAAGTCCAAGGTGTTCTTCGTCCTGGCCGACCTACGCGAGCGGCAGCGCAAGCTCGACGTGAGCAAGGAGGCGTGGGCGAAGTACGCCCAGTTCCTCAAGGACCAGGCCGACGCGAAGGGGTATCCGGGCACGCCCGAGGAGCGGCAGAAGGTCATCGACCGCCGCGTGAAGGACGAGAAGGACTACGCCGCCGTGAAGGAGCGCATCCAGAAGCGCCAGGCCGAGCGTGAAAAAGAGGCGGAAGAGAACGCCAAGAAGGACAAGCTCAACAAGTAAAGAACCGTTGAGCCCAAACGAAAAGGCCCGCTGGCGTGAAACCAGCGGGCCTTCGTGTTTGTCGGGTCGTCTCAGCGCTTGTGCACGATGGGCACCGGGCCCGACTCGGTCCAGCGGTAAAACCCTTCGCCGCTCTTCTTGCCGAGCCTGCCCGCGCGCACCATCTGCCGCAGGATCGCGGGCGGCCGGAACTGCTCGCCGATCTCGCGGTGCAGGTGCTCGAGGATCATGAGCCGCACGTCGAGGCCCACGAGGTCGGTCAGCTTGAGCGGGCCCATCGGGTGCCGGTAGCCGAGCTCCATCGCCCGATCGATGTCCTCCGCTGAGGCCACGCCGCTCTCCAGCATGCGCATCGCCTCCGCGCCGATCACCACGCCGAGGCGGCTCGTGGCGAAGCCAGGCATGTCGTTCACGACGATCGGCGTCTTGCCGATGCGCTTGGCGATCGCGAGGCTCGTCGCCACGACGCCCTCGTCCGTGCCGAGCCCGCGCACGACCTCCAAGAGCTCCATCACGGGCGGCGGGTTGAAGAAGTGCAGGCCGATCGTGCGCGCCGCGGCGGCCGTGCGCGTGCCGATCTCGGTGATCGACAAGCTCGACGTGTTCGTCCCGAGGATCGCGCGCTCCGGCGCGAGCGCCTTCACCTCGCGGAGCAGCCCGACCTTGAGCTCCATCTGCTCGGGCGCGGACTCGACCACGAGGTCCACGTCGTTACACGCCTGGGCGAGATCGGACGTGGGCACGAGCGCGCCGATGAGCTCGCTGCGCGCCTCGTTCAGCATCTTGCCCTTCTGCACGAGCCGATCCGTCGCCTGCTTGATCGACTCGATCGCGCGCCCGATCCGCGCCCCATCGACATCGTAGAGATGCGTCACGTACCCGGCTTGCGCCATCACCTGCGCGATGCCCTGGCCCATCGTGCCCGCGCCGAGGACCACGACGCGACGCACGTCCGAGGCCTGCACGAGCTCGCTCATCGCGGCACCGGTTGCGCCGGCTGCGGCTGCGGCTGCGGCGCGCCGCCCTGCTGCTGCTTCGCGCGGAGCGCCTCGATTTGCTGCTGGATCTGCTTCGCCTGATCGGGCGTCAGCTGTCGCAGGGCGCCCGAGCCGAGCGGCGCCGGCGCCGGCCGCGCTTGCGGCACCACCGGCGGCAAGCGCGCGGGCTGCACTTGAGGCTGCTGGGCTTGCGGCTGCGGCGCGGCTTGCGGCGCGGCCTGGGCGGGCGCCGTATCGGCCTTCGGCTGGGCCTCGTCGCCGCTGCCCGAGAGCAGCCACGCGGTGCCCGCGAAGAAGAACAACAAGAGCCCCACGATCGGGATCCACGTGGGCGTGCGCGGCTCGTCGGCCGGCAGCTCCTGCACGGGATCGTTGTCGAAGTGATCGTGATCGTGGGAGGCGTGGTGGCCCGCGGCGTGAGCTCCGTGGGCGTCGTGCGCTGCGCTCATGGTGGGGGAGGGAATGCCCCACTTCCGGCCCGAAGTCCATGGGAAGCCCCCCGGACGATGCGCGCTCCGGGGGCTTTCCGTTTCACGGACCCCAGGGATTGAAGGGCCTGTCCGTGACCGGGACCAGGCGGGAGGTGAAGAACACCCGCATCGTCCCGACTTCCGCGCGCGGACCCGTCAGCACGAAGGGCACTTTCCGCGTCTCGCCCGCGAGCTTGAGCACGAGCTCGCCCCGCACCGGGATGTTCTGGTCCGCGCCCGACGCGCGGGCGATCTCGACCACGTAGCTGCCCGAGGGCGTGTTCACGAGCCCGAGCGCCTCGGTCCGCGTGCTCGTCACGTCCCGCGCGTTGACGAGCGCCTTGCCGGCCGAGCCGAGCCACGAGGTGCGGCGGCCCTGCGCGTCGATGAGCCCGATGTCGAGGTCCACGCCGCCCGTCCACTCGGCCGTGACCTGGATGTCACCGCGCAGCAAGGACGCGGCCGGCGTCTCGGGCTGCGCGAGCAGCTTGTCAATCGAGCTCCGCACCGACTCGCTCGCGTCGAGCTTGAGCAGGCTCGCGAGCTCCGTCATGCCGAGCGTGTTCGCGCAGCGCACCGCGTCCGCGACGAGCTTCGCCTCGCCGGGCGCCATGTCCGCGAGCGCGATGCGGTGCTCGCAGGCGAGGGCGCGGTTGCCCGAGGCCTCGTGCATCTCGGCGAGCCGCGTCTGCGTGGCGCGATCGCCCGGACGAACGTCCGCGAGGCCGCCGAGGATCCGGATCGCGCGCTCCCTGTCGCCCTGCCGCGCCGCGAGATCCGCGCGCGCCGTGAGCGCATCCGGATCGAGCGCGTCGCGCCCGCTCCACTTCGCCGTGAGCTCCTGCGCCTCGCCGAGGCGCCCCGCCGTCGCGTAGAGCGCGAAGAGCTCCACGGTCTTGTCGCGGCTGTCGGGCGTGCTCGCGAAGGCGTTCTCGGCGGCGAGCAGCTTCGTGGCGTTTTGCGAGGCGAGCGTGTTCAGCGCCTCGAACGATCCTTTGCGTTCAAAGATCTTGCGCATCGGGACCAGGCGCTGCGAGGGCCGTCGCGTGCCACTCCATCCGCTGCTGGTGCTGCCGATATCCTCGTCGGCGCTGCGGCCTCTCCATCCGCCTCCCCCGGTCTTGGACGCGGGCTTCGGCGCTGGCGCCGCCATTGTTGCGGTCGGCGCCGGCGGGGGCGAGGGCATGCTCGGCGCAGCGCCGACCGGGGCGGCGCTGTCGTCGCCAAACGCGTCGAACGGGGCCTCCGCCGCGGGAGCCGACTCGGCTCGTTTGCCCTTCGCAGGGCCACGCGTGTCGAGGTCTGCCGAGGCCTCCGTCTCTGCCTCCTGCTTCGCCTCGTCGGCGGCCTTCTCCTCGCCCTCGGCGTCGGCGTTCGAGCTCTTCGCGAGTTCCTCGCCCGTGAACGTCGGCGCGACGCGCGTTCGTTCGAGGCCGAACGCGTTCATCATCGCCTCGCTCTCCAGCACGAGCAGCGAGGTGAAGCGGCTCGCGACTGCGAAGCGCTTCGACAGCTCGATCGACGCGAGCTTGCTCGCCGCGCCGCCCGTGTTCTCGAGCTCCGCGATCTTCGCGGCGGCGTAAAGCCGCGGCACGAACGCGTTGCCCGCGCTCGACGTCGCGAGGATCTTGATCGGGTACGTCTGCTCGAACCGCTCGCTCGCGACGCGTCCGCGCAGCCGGATCGCCCCTTCGATCGCGTCGCCGCTCGACATGCGCGCCACGACGAACGTCTCGCCGCCGGCGCGGATCGGATCGAGCCGCCCGGGCGTGACCTGCGTGAGCCCGGAAGGCAGCTCGATCTCCGGATCCCGCAGCGTCACGCCGTACGCCGCGGAGAGCACCTCGAGCGCCGCGGACGAGACCTTCTGCCCGGGCACGTACGGCACCACGACGCCGCCGCCGCCGCGCGCGAGCGCCGCGAGCGAGGTCAGATCCGCGTCGGCGCCCATCGCCACGGACACGACCGATCCATCGCTGCCCGGCAGCGAACTGCGCACCGCGGCCTCGATGTGCGAAGGCCGCGTCGGGCCCACGGTCGGCGTACCATCGCCGAGGTAGAGGATCCGGAGCTCCTTGCCGCCGAGCGAGCCCGCCGCGCTGCGCGCCGCGCTCACGGCTGCTGCCATGTCGCTGCCGCCGTCCGGCTCGACGCTCCCGAGGAAGCGCTCCACCTCGCCCGCCGCCGCCGCACCCGGCGCGCTCGGCGTGGGCAAACCGCTGCGCCCGTCCTGCGTCATCGGCCGGCACACGGTGTCGCACGCGAGCAGCACGAACGAGTCGCGCCGATCCATCTCGCGCACCATCGTCGAGGCGAGCCGCGTTGCCCGCGAAAAACGCTCGCCCACCATCGACCGGCTCGCGTCCACGACGATCGCGTGCACGCGCTCCTTCGCCTCCTGCCATCGCGGCAGCTTCGGCCGGAGCGCGATCGCCACGTACGGCGACGAATCGAACGCGATGGCGCGCGCCGCCGCGGCCGCGTCCTTCTCCTCGGTCGTCTTCGCCTTCGTCGCCGCAGGCCCGTCCTTCGGCTCCTCCAGCAGCGACGCGCTCGTGGGCTCCATGCGGTACGCCCACGCCGTCGCCTCGCGATCCCGATCGGGGAGCGCGTACTCGACCGTCAGATCACCCGCCGGGACGAACCCCGTCGCGCTCAGCGTGCGCCGCTCGGCTGCTGCATCGCCGCCCGAGGGAGAGAGCTCGTAGCCGCGTGTCTGCACGCCGAACTCCTTGTCGTGCCCGAGCACCTGCAGGTCGAGGTCGAACGCGTCGATCTTCGTCGTCCCGCTCGGATCGTGCGCGAGCGGGTAGGTGAAGCGCCGGACGCCCGCGGCCTGGTCCACGGTCTGCGTGTACGTGAGCACCACGCGACGCGACCCACGCTTCGGGATCGGGAAAATTTTGAGCTCGAAGCGTCCGCCGCGTTGCCACTCGAGCAGCGCCGGATCCCGCCACGGCCCCGGCACCCAGATGATCTCCTCGCGCGGCTTGGGCGTCTTCGGCGCCGCGTTCTGGATGACGCCGCGCCAGATCGCCGCGCCCTTGTCGCGGTCGACGAACGCGCCCTCCATCATCTTGCCGTCCACCTCCAGCGCGAGTTTTTCGATCTGCGCGCCCGGCGGCAGCGGGAAGCGGAAGATGCCTTCGAGCTCCTCGTCCGTGTCGTTCGTGAACGTCTCGTCGACCTCGGTCCGCGCCACGACGTCCACGATGCGCACCTTCACCGAGTGCTTCGCGAGCCGCACCGCGTGGTCCTTCTCCTTGGTTTGGCCGGGCTTGCGCGCGCGAAGCTCCCCGAGCCCGCGCAGCACAGGCGCGTCGAGCTCCTCCGGCGATCGATCGCTCCACTCGAGCGAGTCCGCGACGCTCGACGAGCTCGCCACGAGCGGCTCGCGACCTTTTTCCATGGTCGCCTCCTCGCCTGCGCGCACGTCCACCGCCTTGCCCGACGCCGACCGCACGCGCACCACCCCGCGCGCGACCTCGACGCTCGCGCGGCCCTTGCCGGCCGTCATGACGAGCTTCGTCCCGAGCACTTCGACCTCGCCGTCGCCGACGCCGATCTTCGCGGAAGGCGCGCCCTTCAGGCTCGCCACGTCGGCGACGATCGTCCCTTCCACGAGCTTCGCCTGACGCACCTTGCCGCCTTCGAGCGAGATCGACGAGCCTCGATCGATCGCGAGCTGCGAGCCGTCCGCGAGCGAGACGTACGCCCGCGTGCGCGCGTCCGTGCGCAGCGTCGTGTCGTTCTTGAACGCCCATCCCGGCTTCACCGGCTTGCAGGCGCCGCTCGCGTCGCACGCTTCGAGCCCGCCTTCCTTGTCGGCGGACGCGCGCGCGATCGAGTCGATCTTGCCCGACCACGCGGCTTCGAGCTTCGGCTCCTCCGGCCCCTGCTTCTGTCCCTTCAGGTAGAACCCGGCGGCGGCCGCCGCGGCCATCGCGCCGAGCAGCCCCGCGACGAACTTCGGGCGGCGAAAGAGCGAGATGACCTTGCCCCCCTCGTTGCCCTTCGTCGTCTGCGGAGGTGCCGTGCGCGCTGCTCCTGTCGTCGCGCTCTTCGCCTCGGGCGCGCGTGAGCGCGGCGTATCCCGCTCCGTGATCGCCTGCGTGGGCTCGGCCGCCTTCACCTCGTCGTTCACCGTCGGCGAAGGCTGCGACTCATCGAGTCCGCGCTCCGAACCTTTGGACACCAACGTGTTCGTCCGCGTCCGCGGGGGCTCGCTCTCCGTCGTCGCGCTCGCGACCTCGGTCTTCGCCGTCGCGATGTCCGTGATCCTCGGCTCGGCGACCCGATCCTCGGCGATCACGCTCTTCGGCGCCACGCCGGCCGGCGGCTTCAAGTTCTCCACGTCGAGCCGCGCGAGCACCTTGTCCGCGAAGCCTGCGTCGGCCCGGAAATCGCCACCCGCGTGCCCCACGAACTCCGCTGTGCGCTCCGCGTCGTAGCGCAGGTCCCGGCACGTGTCGCAGTCGGCGATGTGATCGAAGAGCTCCTTCGGCGCCGAGCCGTCCAGCACCTCGGCGATTCGCTCCTCGACCTCGCGGCAGAGCCCACCCACGTTCGTCTCGCTCGTGCTCATCGCTTCACTCCTCGCCGATCTCCGCCCGCATCTTCCCGAGCGCGCGGCTCACGCGTTTGCGCGCCGCCGCCTCGTCGATCCCGCACGCCTGGGCCACCTCTCGGAAGCTGAGCCCCGCGTCGTACCGAAGCACCAAGGCCTCCCGCTCACTCGGCTTGAGCTTCGAGAGCGCGTCGCGCGCGCGCGTCGCCCTCTCCTTCTCCAGCGCGAGCTCGCCCGCGTCCGCGCGTCCCGACGACGTGTCGTGCACCAGCCGGAGCCGCGCCTTCTGCCGCGCCTGCGTCTCGGAGAACCGACCGCAGATCCGACGCGCGATCCCGAACAGGAACGCCCGCACGCTTCCTTCCGCTCGGTACGTCGGGAACGCGTCGTACGCGGCCAGCAAGGTCTCTTGCACGAGCTCCTCGCTGTCCGCTTGCGAGCCCGTGAAGGCCATGCAAAGCCGACCGATCGGCGTTGCGTAGACCCGGGCGCACCGCGCGAGCGCCTCGCGATGGTTGCCCGCCGCGAGGAGCTCCTCGATGTCGCGCGCCTCCTCGGCGTGCGATCGGCCTTCCTTCATTTCTGCACGTGCCAGACCCGGGGCCATGGTTGCCTCTTCGCCTGCCATGTTGCTCGGAGCTCCTCTTTTGTGACCGCGACCGAAGCGAATCCCGCGGACCCCCGTCCAACGACGTCGCGTGGACCCGGAGCGCCCCGCCCCGCGCCGTGGTAGGATCGATCGAGATCGCCGGCCCCTGCCGGCGGCCGGGCCGCCCACGGCGCGACCTTTGCAGCGCCCCCGTCCACGCTACATCATCGCGCGAGCGCCGATCTCGCCGACGAGCTTCGAGGAGCGCCTCCCATGACGAATTTCCCCGCCTCGCCCGCCAAGTCCCCCGCGTTCGGTCACACCTCCGGCGTGAAGAATCGTCAACGCTGGTCGATCGCGGGTTGCCTCGCCGCCCTCGCGCTCATGGCCCCGACGGCGGTCTTCGCCCAGGCGGCGCCCGCGGTCGCCCCGGCCGATGTCGAAGCCCCGCCGGTCGCTCGGCCTCAGCCGAACGCGCCGCCGCGCCGCGTCGCGCCGCCCCCGCAACTGCCCGCCGCCATCCCGCCTGCGTCCACGCCCGCCGCAGAACCCAACACGCCCGCGGATCCGAACGCGAAGAAGGAACCCTCCGTTGAGGAGAAGGCGCTTCGTGGCGTCGTGGCGATCGAGCGCGCCGGCCAGCCCATCTCGCTTGGCGTCACGCTCGCGGGTGACGGTCGTATCCTCGCGGCGCTCTCGCCGCTCGGCTCGGGCAACGATCTCGAAGCGCGCTTCGCCGACGGCGCCGTCGTCCGCGTCAAGCTCGGCCACCATGATCGCACGTGGGACCTCGCGCTGCTCATCCCGCAGTCGGGGCGCTGGACCGAAGGGCTCGTCGCTTCCACGCGGGACCCGCTCCGCACCGACGCGACCATCCGCGGCTTCGCGATGGGGCCCAAGGGCAAACCCTCGGTCGCGCAGATGGTGATCCGTGGCCGGAAAAACCTCCTCGGCGCCGACGACGCCACGCTCGCGAACGCCTTCGAGCTTGGCTCGCGCATCTCGCCGCTCGATCTCGGCGCGCCGGTCATCGACGAGGACGGCCGCGTCGTCGCCCTCCTCGGCCGCGGCTGCTCCCCGAACGAAGGTCGCCCCTGCACGCCCGTCGCGTTCGGCATCCCGATCAACGCCATCCGCAGCTTCCTCCGCAGCGTCCCGCCGACCGCGGTCCAGCCTGCGGCCTGGCTCGGCATCCAGGGTTCGTCCGAGGTCGGCATGTTCGCCAAGGGCGTCCGTGTGCAGAGCATCCATCCGGACAGCCCCGCGGCCGAGGCCAAGCTCAAGGGCGGCGACGCGTCCGTGAGCGACATGATCGTCGCCGTCGACGGCGTGCCCGTGACGAGCCCCGAGCAACTCGCGGAGGTCATCCGGACGCACGCGGTCGGCGAGAAAGTGCCGTTCACGGTGTTTGGCCAGGGCAAGTATCGTCAGGTGACGGTCGTGCTCCGTCAGGCGCCCGATCCGCGCGCCGCACCGAAGGCGCCGCCGGCGCACCCGGCCGAGCTCCCGACGCTCGGCGATGCAGCGCCCCCCACGCAAGCTCGTCCCAAAGCGGACGCGCTCGACCGCAGGAGGTAAGGTCGATCCCATCTGATCAACCTGGAAACGACGCCCGCGACGACCCCTCTCGCGGGATCTCGTTGACACCCCGCCGAACGATCCCGACCATGACCAGCGCGGCTCTCGGCTCCCCTCACTGGAACGAGAAAAGGCGAGCCGCTCCGTCCCTCACATTCGGTGAACCGTGGCTCAACAGCTCCGCATCGAGGTAGCCGGCGAGACGAACGTCGGCCGCAAGCGTAATCACAACGAAGACAACTTCGCGATCATGGCGGAGTACGGCCTCTTCATCGTGGCCGACGGCATGGGTGGTCATGCATCGGGCGAGGTCGCCTCGAAGATGGCCGTCGATGCAATGCAAGAGTTCTTCGCGCAGACGCAGGAGGATCCCGAGCGCACGTGGCCCTACAAGATGGACCGCACGAAGGGCTACGAGGAAAACCGCCTCATCACGGGCATCAAGCTCGCGAACCTGCGCATCTACGAGACCGCGCAGCGCGAGTCGAAGAAGCGCGGCATGGGGACGACGTTCGTCGGCATCTTCACGGCGAACGACGGCGTGTACATCGCGCACGTCGGTGACAGCCGCGTCTACCGGCATCGCGACGGCAAGCTCGAGTGCCTCACCGAGGACCACTCGCTGCTCAACGACTACATCAAGATGAAGCGCCTCACGCCCGAGGAGATCGCGAACTTCCCGCACAAGAACGTCATCGTTCGCGCGCTCGGGATGAAGGAGACCGTCAAGGTCGACACGCGCTTCGAGGTGCCCGCCGTCAACGACACGTACCTGCTCTGCTCCGACGGCCTCTCCGGCCCCGTGAGTGATCCCGAGATCGCCGACATCCTCTCGCGCCACGGCGACATCAAGACCGCGACGGCGAAGCTCATCGAGCGCGCCAACGAGAACGGCGGACCGGACAACGTCACGTGCGTCCTCGTCCGCTGGACGCTCTGATCCACGTCACACGCAGACGACGTCACACGCGCCGCATCCACGGCGCGTGAAGGCGCTCGTGCGCGCGGCACGCGCGGGGATCACTTGCCCGTGGAGAGCATGATCGCCGCGACGATGCTGAAGCCGATCAGCGCGAACAGCACGCCGCCGAGCAGGAAGGGCCAGACGCGGCGCGGCGCGGGCTGCGAGGCGAGGTCGGTCGCGACCGGCTGCAGCCCCGTCTGCTGCTGCCACGGGGCCTGCTGCACCGGCGCGCTCATCGATCGCTGCGCGTAGGACTGCGAGGCCTCCGGGTACGGCGCGTTCGGCATCGGCGTTTGCATCGCCGAGCCGTAGCCCGGTGGCACGCTCGGCGACGCGGACACGGGTGGCTGCACCGCGCCGTACGTCCCCGAGTTTGCCGCGCCCATGTAACTGTTGGAGCTCGGACCATATTGCGACGGGCTCGGCCGCGCCGCGCTCGAGCCCGAGGGCTGCGGCAGCGGCGGCCACTGCGGGCCTCCTCCGCTCGGGTTCGGCATGAGCCGCGCGATGGGCATCGCGAGCGTCGCGGCCGCGTCGTCGGTCGTGTTCTCTGCCTCGATGGGCGGAGGTTCGGGGCGACGGATGTGCGGCTCGTGGCGCGTCACGTCGTACGGCATCGTCCCGCGTGGCCCGCCGCTCAGCGACGACGGCGTGTGAGAGGGCGCGGGCATCGTGTGTGCGGTCCCGAGCGCATTCGGCTGCATGTACGACCCCGACGAACGTGGGCTCAGCTCGCGCCACGCGGCGAGCGCCTCCGTCGCGGTCTGGAACCTCTGGTCCGGGTCTCGCGCGAGCCCGCGCGCGACGAACGCTTCGAGCCGCGGATCGATGGGGCCATCCATCGCGTCGCCGATCCTGCGCGGCGGCGCCTTGGCCTTCATCTCCACCATCACGAGCACGTTCTTCGCGAGGTAGGGGAGCTGCCCTGTCAGCGACTGGTAGATCATCGTCGTGCACGCGTAGATGTCCGCGCGCTCGTCGACCATCTTCGCCTTGCCGATCTGCTCGGGCGGCATGAACGAGAACGTCCCGAGGCTCTGCCCCATCTCCGTCAGCGTCTCGCCCTCCATCTCCTTCGGCAGCTTCGAGATGCCGAAGTCGAGGATCTTCACCCTCGTCGAACCGTCGGGGCGGCGCTCCAAGTAGACGTTCGAGGGCTTGAGGTCGCGGTGGATGATCTTCACGCGGTGCGCGTCCGCGAGGCCCATCCAGACCTGTTCGAGGATGACGTAGAGCTCGTCGAAGGGAATCGGCCCGGTGCGCTTCAGCCGATCGATGAGGCTCTCGCCTTCGAGCAGTTCGAAGACGAGCACGATGCCGAAGTTCGCGTCTTCCTCGACGTCGAGGACCTGCGTGACGTAATCGCTGTTGATCGAGCCCGCCGCGCGCGCCTCGCGTCGGAAGCGCTCGACGGCCGAGTGCTTCGTCTTCGCGTCGGCGTGCAGCACCTTGATCGCCACCTGGCGCCCGGTGCGTGTGTTCTCCGCGGCGAACACCTCGCCCATCCCGCCGCGCCCGAGCGGGCGGATCACGCGGTAGCGATTCGCGATGATGGTGCCGGTTTCGATCTCCAAACGCGCGCCTCGTCCCTTCGGACTAGAACGTCCCGACGGCCATCATGCCGCCGCCTTGCGGTATCGCCCATGGAGCGAAGGCGAACGACTCCTTCGGCGGCTCGGCCGGCTTCTTCTCGGGCCGCAGGACGAAGAGGACCGTCGCCGCCACGGCGCCCGCCGCGGCCAGGCCGAAGCACACGTCCGCGACCGTGTTGAGCGTCACGACCTTCGAGCGCATGTCCTCGAGGACCTGGAGCTCCTCTTTGCTGTTCGCTTTTCCGTTCGATGCGTCGAAGTCGGCCTTCGCGCCCGTCGCGAGCGCGCCGCCGACGATCGCGCCGGCCACGCCTGCGGCGATCGCCGCGCCACCCACGACGAACACCGTGATGGGTACGGGGCGCGAGGGCTGCTCGGCGGGTTTGTCCTCGCCTCCGAGGAGATCCTTCTCGGTAAAACCCTCGGCCGTCACGGGTTTGCCCTTGTCGAACTCGAACTCGCGATCGTACTTGCCGCCGTTCGTGATCTCGACCTTCCACACCTGATCCGGCGCGCCGTCGACGCTCGCCTTGAACTCGTGCGTACCGGGGTGGATGCCGATGCGCGTGCCCGTGAGGCCGATCGTGTAGCGGTTCGTGATCGGAAAGCCGCGCGCAGGCGTGCGCACGTCCGTGATGGTCACGCCCGGCCTGTCCGACTTCAACGTCACCCACGCGACGACCGAGCGCAGCGCCTTGAGGTCTGTCTCCATCTGCTGCTTGTCCGCGGGGTCGAGCTGATCGCCCTTCGCTTCGAGGAATTTTTCGAGCAGGGAGATCGCCTCGCCGTCGCGCTCGAGCTCCATCGCGCAGAGGCCCATGCCCTTGACTGCGTTCATCGAGCCCGACAGGTCGAAGGCCTTCTTGAACTCGCGATACGCCTCCTCGCACTTGTGCCCGGAGGGATCGTTGTAGAAGGCGGCGCCCGCCTCCATGTGCTTCTTCGCTTCGACGAGGTTCGGATCCTCGGGCGCCGCAGGCTCGGCCGGAGGCTTCTTGCCGCCTTTGCCCTGTGCGAGTGCCGGGCATGCAGCGGCAAGCATGGCGAGAGCCGTGATCGCGGAGAACGTACGCGTCAGCGCGGACCGCATGCCCCAAAGGGTACCGCGGGTCGCGCTGGATCGGAAAGAGAACCGCAGGGGTGCGGAGCGGGGCGTAGCTCCGCTCGCGGAGCGCAGCCCCGAGCGTCAAACGACGCGGCGAAGGGGGGCGTCTTACTCCTCGTTGGAGCGGAGCTTGGCGAGAACGCTGAGGTCTTCGAGGGTCGAGGTGTCGCCGGTGGTCTCGCGCCCCGTGGCCACGTCCTTCAAGAGGCGCCGCATGATCTTGCCGCTCCTCGTCTTCGGAAGCGCGTCGGCGAAGCGGATCTGATCCGGCCGGGCGAACTTGCCGATCTCTTGGCCGACGTGGTTCGCGAGTTTGGTCGCGAGCTCCGGGCTCGCTGAAAAGCCGGGGCGGAGCGAGACGAAGACCACGAGCGCCTGGCCCTTGAGGTCGTCCGGCCGGCCGACCGCGGCCGCCTCGGCCACGGCCGGATGCGAGACGAGCGTGCTTTCGATCTCTGCGGTGCCGATGCGATGACCCGCGACGTTCAGGACGTCGTCGATGCGGCCGATCACCCAGTAGTAGCCGTCGTCGTCACGTCGCGCGCCGTCGCCGGTGAAGTAGCAGCCCTCGACGTCGCTGAAGTACTGCTTGCGGAAGCGCTCGTCGTCGCCCCACACGGTGCGCAGCATCGAGGGCCACGGCTGCCGGAGGACGAGCATGCCGCCCGCGTTCGCGCCGACGCTCGTGCCTTCCTTGGTCACGACGTCCGGCACCACGCCGAACATCGGAAGGCCCGTCGATCCGGGCTTCGCCGAGGCTGCGCCGGGCAGCGTCGTCATGAGGATCGAGCCCGTCTCCGTTTGCCACCACGTGTCGACGATGGGGCAACGCTCGCCGCCGACGTTCTTGTGGTACCAGATCCACGCCTCGGGGTTGATCGGCTCGCCGACCGAGCCGAGCAGGCGCAGGCTCGAAAGATCGCTCTTCTTCGGCCAGTCGTCGCCCTGGCGCATGAAGGCGCGGATCGCGGTGGGCGCGGTGTAGAGGATGGTCACGCCGTGCCGCTCGATGAGGCGCCAGAAGCGGCCCCAGTCGGGGAAGTTCGGCGCGCCTTCGTAGAGAAGACATGTCGCGCCGTTCGAGAGCGGGCCGTAGACGATGTAGCTGTGCCCGGTCACCCAGCCGACGTCGGCCGTGCACCAGTAGACGTCGTCGTCGCGCAGGTCGAAGACGTACTTCGTCGTGACGTGCGTGCCGACGAGATATCCCGCGGTCGTGTGCAGCACGCCCTTCGGTTTGCCCGTCGATCCCGAGGTGTAGAGGATGAACAGCGGGTGCTCGGCGTCGACGATCGTGGCCTCGCGGCGCGCATGCCCGTTCGGATCGACGATGTCGTGCCACCACACGTCACGCCCCTCGACCATGGTCACGGGACACTTCTCGGCGCCGAGGTGGCGCAGCACGACGGTCTTCTGCACGCTCGCCGCCTCTGGCTGCGCGAGCGCCTTGTCGACCGTCGACTTCAGCTCGAGCACGTGGCCGCGCCGGTAGCCGCCGTCCTGCGTGATCACGACCTTCGCCTGGCAGTCCTGCACGCGGTCGCGGATCGCGTCCGCCGCGAAGCCGCCGAAGATCACGGTGTGCACCGCGCCGAGCCGCGCACACGCGAGCATCGCCACCGCGACCTCGGGCACCATGCCCATGTAGATCGCCACGCGGTCGCCCTTCTCCACGCCGAGCTTCGCGAGCGCGTCGGCGAAGAGCACGGTCTCGCGGTAGAGCTGCGCGTAGGTGAGCGTGCGCGTCTCGCCGTACTCGCCTTCCCAGATGATCGCTGCCTTGTTCCGCGTCGGCGTCGACATGTGTCGATCGAGACAGCTCTCCGAGATGTTGAGCGTCGCGCCCTGGAACCACTTCGCGTGCGGGAGGTTCCATTCGACCGTCTGCGTCCACGGCGTGCGGAAGACGAGATCCTTCGCCTCGCGACGCCAGAACGTGTCCGGATCGTCGAGGCTCTCGCGGTAGAGCGCGTCGTAGGCCTCACGCGAGGTGATGCGCGCGCGCGCGGCGAACTCGGCCGGCGGATCGAACCGGCGCGTCTCCTTCAGCAAGCTTTCGATGGCTTCGTTCGACATGCGTCCTCCCGAGGCGGACGCGGAGGATACCGCTCCGGAAGAACACCGTCACCAACCGCCGAGGCCCACGCGCGCGCCGAGGCCCAGGGTCACGCGCGGGTCGGCGAGCTCGACGTCGGCCGTGTCGGTCCCGCCGAGCAGGAGCGTCTGCTGTGCGGCGAGACCGACCAGGACGCCGCTCCAGTCGAGCTCGAAGCCCGTGTCGAGGTTGATGAAGGCGACGCCGCCGGGGCTCTCGCCGCTGCCGAGCCAGTTGTACGCGAGGCCGCCGCCGATCGTGGCGACGAACCGCGCCTTGCGTCCGGGGCTCATGAGCCGCACGCCGCCGCCGAAGCGCGCCGAGTTCAGGCGGACCGTGCTGTCGCCGCTCTTCGTGGCGATTTGGTTGTTCGCGTAGTCGAAGATGAACTCGAGCCCGATCGGCGTGGAGATCCGGTAGCCGAGCCGCGCGCCGACCATGCCGCCCGCGCCCTCCTCGCCGAGCATCAGGAAGACGCCGCCCGTCGCGTTCGCGTACGCCCCGCGGAGAGGCGGCTCCGGCGGCTTCGCGATCTTGGGCGGCGGCGGAGGCGGGGTCGGGAGCGAGCGCGGCACGGCGATGGGCACGCCGCCGACGTCGGGACGAACCTCCTGCGCTTTGCCGGCCACGACGAGCACCTGGAACGCGTACTCGGGGCCGCCCTGGCGATACATCTGCACGAGGTGTGTCCCCGGCTCGACGAGGCCGGCCCACTGCCCGAGCGCGAGCGGCACTTGATCGATCGCGATGGCCATCTCGGGGTCGTCCGTCTTCACGACGACCCACCCCTTGTTCGGCACGAGCGCGAGCTTGACGACCTTGTCCTGGTCCTTGCTCGTGATCGTGATCGCCTCCTCGGCGTCCTCGTACCCCTCGGCGCGCGCGCCGATGCGGTGCCGACCCGGGCCGAGCGGCAGGGGTTTGTCCGCGGTGCCGGGGGGCTGCGGTTCGTCGTCCACGAGGAGCACGGCGTGCGACGGCGAGAGCTCGACCTTCACGTACCCGATGAGCGCGCGCATCTCGGCGATCGCGCTCTCGGCGGCGGCCTTGTCCTCGGGCTCCATCGTGTCCGCGTGCTTGCGGAGCGCGAGCTCGAGGGCGGCGATGGCCTTCGGGTATTCGAAGAGGCTCTTGTGCGCGAGCGCGATGTTGACGAGCGGGCTCGCGCGCGGGCGTTCGGCGTAGGCGGCCTCGAACTCCACGATGGCGGCGGCGAAGTTGCCGTCGCCGTAGAGCTTCACGCCGTTCGCCATGTGCTGCTTGTACGCGTCGGAGAGCGGCGCGCCTTCGGCCTTGGGCTCGCCGGCCGCGACGGCATCGGGCGCGATCGTGGCGAGCGCGATCGTGAAGGCGAGGGCCGCGCGGGGCCGGGATCGACCGAGGAGCGAACTCATTCCACCTTCAGCTTGAGCTGCGGGGCGACGCCCTGAACCTTCGTCGTCGCCGTCGGCTTGGCGCTCGTCGCCGTCGGCTTGGCGCTCGTCAGCGGAGGCGTGGTCGCCGGTTGCTTGGCGTTCGCGGTCTTCGTGGTCTTTTTCGTCGAGGTCGGCGTCGTTCGAGGCGTCTGCGTAGGCTCGGTCTCGGGCGTGTTCGTCGCGACGGGCCCAGGCGTCGACGCACCTGCGGGGGTTGTCTCGCTCGTCTGCGCGGGCTCGGGGGGCGTCTCCTGCGTGGGTGCGGGCGTCGTCTCGACGTGCGTCTCGCTCGTCGCGTTCGTGGTGACCACGGGCGACGCGGGCGACACCGGCGTGCTGCGGCTGTAGACGACCCCCGCGCCGATCAAAAGCGCCGCGGCACCTGCGCCCAAGGCGATCCAGAGCGCGCGAGATCGCTCCTTCCCGCCGCTCGCGCCGCTGCTCGTCGACCAGCCCACGCGTGACGGTCCGCCCGTGCCGACCTCCTCTGCGGGCCGCGTCGAGGCCTCGTTCGTCTGCGCGACGCGCGGTGTGCTCCGCGCGAGGTCCGGCGACGAACGCGAGCTCGTGTCGCCGACGCGAAGCGCGCGCGCCGGGAGCACGCCGCCGGACGCGGCGCCGAGCGCTTCGAGCATCTCGCGGGCGTTCGCGAAACGTTTGTCGCGGTTGCGCTTGAGCGCCTTCCCGAGGAAACGCGCCACGGCTTCGGGCACCTCGGGGTTCCACGTGCGCACGTCGGGCGCGGCCTTCGTGCAGATGTTCACGATGACCTGCTCGTACGACTGCCCCTCGTGCGGCGGCCTCCCCGTGAGGCACTCGTAGAGGATCGCGCCCGTGGACCAGAGGTCCGTGCGCTCGTCGACGTCGGGGAGCGCCTGCGATTGCTCGGGCGACATGTAGAACGGCGTGCCGAGCACCGTGCCTTGCCGCGTGATCGTCTTCTCGGGCACACCGCCCGTGCGTCGCACCTTGGAGATGCCGAAGTCGAGGATCTTGACGAAGTCGGTCTCGTCGTCGCGCTCGGCCAAGAAGACGTTGTCGGGTTTGAGATCGCGATGAACGATGCCCGCCTCGTGGGCGCGGCAGAGGCCGCGGAGGAGCTGCGCCATGACGCCGAGCGCGGCATCGAGGTCGAGCCGTCCGAGGCGCTTGATCCGATGGCCGAGGTCCTCGCCGCGGAGCAGCTCCATCACGATGAAGGGTTGTCCATCGTCGGTGACGCCCGAGTCGAAGATCGTGACGATGTGCGCGCTCTCGACCGCGCTCGCGGCCGCGGCCTCGCGCTGGAAACGCGCCACGGCGTCGGCGTTCCGGGCGAGCTCGGGGTCGACGAACTTCATCGCGACGCGCTTGCCGATGCTCGTGTTGAGCGCCTCGTACACCGCGCCCATGCCGCCCCGCGCGACGAGGCGGAGGATCTTGTATTTGCCCACGTCACGACCGACGAGCGAGCCGTCGCTCGTCGGGGCGTCGGGCAGCGGAGCGTCGGCAGCGGGCATGCGGGTCATCGAGGCCGGGTCGACCTCGTCCCCCCATGGACGAGCGAACGAGAGAAAACCTTCGGCCGATCGGACCGAGCTTATCACCGCTCCCCCGGGGCGTGCACGATCTCGACGAAACGGCGCGTTAGCGCGGCAGCGGCGGCAGGTCCGGCGGGGGGGCCTCGCCGAGCAGCGCGTCGAGCTTTCCGTTTTGATCGAGCGTGGCGACGTCCGTAAATCCGCCCACGGGGCGGTTGTTGATGAACACCTGCGGCACGGTGCGCTGACCCGTGGCGTCCGAGAGCCAGCGGCGCAGGTCGGGCCGTGTGTCGACGTCGATTTCCGCGAAGCGCACGTTCTTCTTGGAAAGCAGGGCTTTCGCGCGGTGGCAGTAGGGGCACCAGGGGGTCGTGTAGATGGCGACGTCGGCCGGCATGATGCTGGACATTTCGGTTCTGCCAGCGACGAGCGCAAGGGGTGGATGCGTGCTCGGGCGGTTGGTGGAGGGACGGAGCGAGGGGAGGAGGTTGGCTGCGTTGCTGGGGGAAGCGAGGGGGCGGGGGCAAGGACGTTTCCGGCTTCGCTTGGGGAAGTGAACGAAGGCGGGTAGGGAGCCGCAGGAGGCGGGTGCATGGAGCGGCGCAGGTAGGCCGCGGCCTCGGTGCTGTCGCTTCACCCATCGAAGAGACGCTTGTCGGCGGAGGAGGCCCCCAGTACGTCTGAGCGCGGGACTGCTGGGAGATGCCATGAAGCCGCCGATGTTCCAGCTAGAAACGGACGGAGATCCGCAGGAGGCCGTGGCGCAGGTCTACCGTGCCGCGGGCTTCGAGGTCGAGCGGCGCGTCGGCGATGCGCCTGGCACGGTCGAATGGTTTGCTTCTTCCACGGGGTTTCCCCGCGTACGCACCTACTTCCGGGTCTTGCCGAAGGTCCCCGAGGACCTCGCACGTGAACTCGCGGAACTCACCGCCATTTGCCAGGTCACCGGTTCCGACCGCGCGATCGGGATCG
The DNA here is from genome assembly GCF_028369105.1 of Polyangium mundeleinium. NCBI lineage: Bacteria > Pseudomonadati > Myxococcota > Polyangiales > Polyangiaceae > Polyangium > Polyangium mundeleinium. The sequence goes on from NZ_JAQNDO010000001.1 coordinate 13,003,506, forward strand.
TGCTGGAGGGCGAGTTGCCCGAGGGCTACGAGCCCAACCTCGCCACGGCGACGTCCGCGGCCCTGATCACCGTCCGGCAATGGGTCCTGGAGGTCACGGGTATCGCAACCAAAGCGAGAGAGCTCGTCCGTACGATGGACGCGGCTGCGGCAGGCCTCTACTTCCCCCGGAGAGCGCGGCTCACATCGGGCGAGGAGGTGGACGCGGATGTGTTCATCGCTCGCTGGGCAGACGAGTCGGTCGACTCCACACTCATCGTTGTCGGACCCGGGAAGAGGACGACGGTGTCCCATGCCGCATGGAGCCTCGCTCGTCGGTTCGAGGAGCGGCCGGATGTCGTGACACCGCCCATCATGTCGTACGCGGGTGAACGGTCTTTTCACCTGCCCAGCGTCGTTGTCGTGGCGGACGCCAGGCATTACGACCGCCCACCGCCCACGCGTAGCCTGCTGTATTGGAGCGATCGTAGCGACAAGACCCTGCTCACGGCGCCTGGCATCGTCGTGCTGCGGTTGCTACCGCCCCGCGCAGACGAGATCGAGCGTTGGTTCGAGCGGCATCTCGAACCACGCCCGCCCTTCGATCGCTTCCTCGCGGCGCGCAGGGCCAGCAAGGACTTCGCTGATCTCTCGAATGTCCTCGGAAACCTCGTGCTCCTCCGGGACACGATCCGTGCCCTGCCAACCCCTGCCTCCGATGCGACGCCCATCGAGGCATGGATCGTCGCGGTGGTGGCTGCTCATGTCGGCCAGGTGGCGTCAACCGTATCGCAGGATTGGGGTCGTGACCGCGCCAGCGCCTCCGATCTCGAGGATCTCGCCCTGGAGCAGTTTGCGATCGGGAAAGCAGCGTCCCGAAGGTTCCTGCTTCCTTGGGAATCCTATGGCTGGTTGGACCGGGAAGGCGAGCTCTTCTCCAACCAGCTCGTCATGCACTTCTTCCTCGCCCGGAAGATCGTCCGCGAGGTCCGCGCTGGTCACGACGACGTGCTCCTTCGGTACCAGTTCCCTCGGGAGGTCTTTCTCTTCCTGACCGTCATCGCACCGGACGTCGCCGCACGGCTCACGGACAGCGCCGTCGCCGGCATGGAGCAGCGGATCCGCGAGGAGGCCGAGCGGATTGCGCAGCTCGGGTTTGCGCATCGGCTCAATCGTCCGGTGGGCGCGATGCGACAGCACCTCGGCGAGATCCGCGACGCGCTCGACAGGGAGCAACAAGCCGCGCTCGTGCGCCCCTTCGCGCGGCTCGAAGAGGAGATCGACTACATCGAGCGGCTCACCGAAAAGACGCGTATCTGGGAGGCAGGGCCCACGGGCACCAAGGCGAACGTCGTGCTCCGTCCGCTCGTCGAGGACGAGCTCGCGCCCCTCACGCGACGCTACACGGAGGTCGATACGCTCGTCGAGGTCCCGAGCGAGCTCCACGTCGAGGCGATCTCCGACGCGCTCCACGAGACGCTGCACTGCCTCCTCGAAAACGCCTTTCACGCGGTCCTGTGCAGCACGCGGGCGACTGTTCGAAGGATCGTGGTCTCGGGGAGCCGTACGGGCGACGTGATCCGCCTGGAGATCCGCGACAGCGGAGACGGCGTGAATCCAGGCGACCGGGATCGGATCTTCGAACCGTTCAACACGAACAAGACGGGCGGCGCAGGCAAACCTCGCGGCACGGGCCTCGGTCTTGCTATCGCCAAGCGCTTCGTGGAAAGGATGGGGGGCCGGATCGGCCTAGATCCTGCGCACGAGGAGACCTGCTTCTTCATCGAGCTGGTCGCGGGCAAGGAGGACGGATGAGTGACGCCGCCAAGCGGATCCTGCTCGTCGAGGACGACGATCAGAACGCGGAAGACTACAGGGACTGGCTGCGAACCGCGGGCTACGAGGTCGAACGAGCGCGCGCCGTTGAGGACGGCCTCACGCTTGCCGAATCGTTCCGCCCGGACGTGGTCGTTCTCGATCTCCAGATCCCCTCCCAGCCGGGCCGGACCGACGAGGACACGCGGTTCGGGCTCGCCACACTCGAAGGGCTCATCCGCGCGGATCCGTTCCGGCCAGTCGTGATCGCGACCGCGCACAAGAACAACCCCGAACTCATGCGCGAGATCATGCAGCGCACGCGGGGTGGCCATTTCCTGTTCAAGAGCGAGCGCGACTTGAAGGGACAGTTGCTTCGTTCGATCGCGCTCGCCCTCGCGAGCCCCGCCTACATCGGAAGTCGCGCGGTTCGTGCCTTCGAGGCACTCGTCGACAAGAACGAGAAAGAGGACAAGTACCGTGACTTCCTCAAGAAGAACTGGCGCATCCTCCTCGGCCCGAAGTACCGCGAATGCCGTTCCCCCCACGAGGTCGGTCGCGGCGCCGAGGTCGATCTGCTCTTCGTCCGGCACGACGGTTTCCCGGACCTCTGGGAGCTGAAGCGCCCCGATCAGCCGGTCTTCAAGGCGTACAACCGCCACCTCCACCAGAGCGAGGAGTGCTCTCGCGCGGTCGGGCAGATCATCGAGTACCTCGATCTGGCGGAGAAGCAGGTCCCAGGTCCGAACAGCTACGAGGCGCAGCGCGGAATCCGCGTCGACCTCAACCGACCCCGCGGATACGTGGTCATCGGCCGGCGCAAGGACGAGCGCGAGCGCGACCGGCTTGCCCTCGAAAACAGCTTCCTCGCCGGGATCACGATCCTCACGTACGACGACCTAATCGAGGGCGCGCGCGAGGTGCTGACCTTCCTGCGCGACTACCGCAACGGGGACGGCGGGACCTGACGAGGGCGGGGATGTGCGCGAGAGCTCGGCGAAGCGCCAAGAGAGGGTCGGGCGAGGTCAGGTGGCGAAAGGCGGAGCGCCAAGCACGGGGGAGCAGAGCCAAGCGGGTGCTCGGCGCATCGCCACGGACAGTCCTTTTGCGCCAGGGTCGTGCTTGGCGAAGCGCCAAGGAGAGGTCGGGAGGGCCGGTCGCCGGGATGGCGAAGCGCCAAGGAGAGGTCGGAACAGGTCGAACGGTGCTTGGCGCAGCGGCAAGGAGGCGTCCGACAACTCCCGGGTGCGCTTGGCGCAGCGGCAAGGAGGCGTCCGAAAACTCCCGGGTGTGCTTGGCGCAGCGCCAAGGAAGAGCGAGGGGCTCCCGATGTTGCTTGGCGATGCGCCAAGCACATCCAGGGGCTCGGGCATGTCAGAACGAGGGACGACGGCGTAACCTAGAAGCACGACGCGCCGTCCCTTGCGCGCGCTGCTCACCTGGTGAGAAAAAGGACCCATGGCCGACACCGAGGGCACAATCCACCTCGAACGCTTCACGAACGACGCGAGGCAGATCGTCGCGGGCGCGCAAGCGCTCGCCGACGACCGGAAGCACGCCGAGGTCTCGCCGCTGCACCTGCTCGTGCGTTTGCTCGAACGCGATCGCGGCGTCCTCGATGTCTTCCGGCGCGCCGGCGCCGACCCGAACGAAACGATGAACCTCGCGGAGGCGGCCCTCCGGCGTCAGCCGAAATCGACGGGCGGCGTCTCGTACGTGGACGCCCGGCTGCTCGACCTGCTCAGCCGAGCCGAGCGCGAGGCCACGCGGGACAAGGCTCCCAACGTCGGCATCGAGCACCTCCTGCACGCGCTGGCGCAGGAGATCCGCGGGCCGGCGGGGGAGATCCTCTCGTCGTTCGGCATCAGCCCCGGCGCGTTCCGCCCGCACCTCGGCGCGCTCGCGGAGGGGGACGCGAAGGCGTCGGCGCCGCGGGATTCGGCCGCGGTGATCGTCACGAGCACAGCGGGGAGCGCCGAGGCGAATGGCTACACGCGGGACCTCGTGGCGGACGCGCGCAAGGGCCTCTTCGATCCGGTGATCGGCCGCGACGGCGAGGCGCGAAGGCTGCTGCAGATCCTGGAGCGCCGCTTCAAGAACCATCCGCTCGTCGTGGGGGAGCCGGGCGTCGGCAAGTCAGCCTTGATCCGCGGGCTCGCGGATCGCATCGCGCGCGGCGACGTGCCGAGCAATCTCGCGGGCGCGCGCCTCTACGAGCTCGACACGGGCGCGCTCGTCGCGGGCGCGAAGCTGCGCGGCGAGATCGAGCAACGCCTCAAGGCCCTCATCGACAAGCTCCGCAGCGTGCAGGACGCCGAGACGATCCTCGTCGTCGAGGACATCGACGCGCTCTTCGGCCAGGGCGTGCAGGGCTCGGGTGTCGGCGATCTCCTGAAGCCGCTGCTCGCGCGGAGCGAGATCCGCATCCTCGCGACCACCACACCCGAGGGCATCCGCAAGCTGAACGAGCGTGACTCTTCGATCCTGCGGCGCTTCGCGGTGGTGAACATGGAGCCGCCGTCGATCGATCAGGCGACCGAGATCCTGCGCGGCGTCGCCACGAAGTACGAGGCGCACCACCGCGTGCGCATCGGCGAGAGCGCGATCCTCTCGGCCGTGAGCCTCGCCAAGCGTTACCTCTCCGATCGCGCGCTGCCGGACACGGCGGTGGATCTCCTCGACGAGACCAGCGCGCGCAAGCGCGTCGAGGTCGACGGCGTGCCTGCGGAGGTCGATGCGCTGAGCCGCCGCGTCGACGCGCTGAAGGCGCAGATCGCGGCGCTCGCGGACGACGAGGATCGGCTGAGCGTGCAGGCGCGGCAGCGGCTGGAGAAGGAGCTCGCCGAGGTCGAGCCGCGCGCGACGGAGATGCGCACGAACATCGCAGCGCGGCGCGGCGTCGTCGCGGCGGTGCAGTCGATCCGCAAGGAGCTCGCGGCGGCGAACGAGGCGCTCGCGACCGCGCAACGCGAGAAGAACTACGCGCGGATCGGCGAGATCGAGCACGTGACCTTGCCTGAGATCCGCCGCCGTCTGGAGACGGCCGAGGGGGCCGCGAAGCGCGAGGGCGCCGAGAGCGGCTCGAACATGGTCACGGAGAACGACGTGGCCGGCACGCTCGCCGAGTGGACGGGCATCCCGGTCGCGAAGATGCTCGAAGGCGAGTCGGAGAAGCTGCTCAAGATGGAAGAGCGCCTCGCGCGCCGCGTGGTCGGCCAGGACGAGGCCGTGCGCGCCATCGCCCGCGCCGTACGCCGCGGCCGCGTGGGCCTCCGGGATCCGGGCAAGCCCATCGGCTCGTTCCTCTTCCTCGGGCCGAGCGGTGTCGGCAAGACCGAGCTCGCCAAGGCCCTCGCCGAGTTCTTGTTCGATGACGAGCAGGCGCTCACGCGGCTCGACATGAGCGAGTTCATGGAGCGGCACATGGCGCAGCGCCTCATCGGCGCGCCGCCCGGCTACGCCGACAGCGAGCAAGGCGGCTTCTTGACCGAGGCCGCGCGGCGCAGGCCCTACAGCGTCCTGCTCTTCGACGAGGTCGAGAAGGCGCACGCGGACGTGTTCAACCTGCTCCTCCAGATCCTCGACGACGGCCGTCTGACCGACGGTCGTGGCAGGACGGCGGATTTTTCGAACACGGTCGTGATCATGACCTCGAACATCGGTTCGAAGCGGATCCTGGAGACCGACGCGAAGCTCTTCGGCACCGAGGACGGGCGCGACGCGATCCGCGACGTGCTCTTCGAGGAGCTCAAGAACTTCTTCCGGCCGGAATTCTTGAACCGTATCGATGACATCGTCGTGTTCAAGGCCCTCACCAAGCAGGACCTGCGCGGCGTCGTCGACATCCAGCTCCGGCGGCTGGAGCGGCTCCTCGCGGATCGAGAGATTAAGGTGCAGCTCGACGACGCGGCGAAGGACCTGCTCGTCGACCTCGGCTACGAGCCCTCGCTCGGCGCGCGCCCGCTCAAGCGCGCCATCCTGAAAGAGCTGCAAAACCCGCTCGCCGAAGCGATCCTCGCGGGCGGCTACGGCCCCGGCCAGATCGTGCACATCCGCGCGGCCGACGGTTCGTTCTCCTTCACCAAGGCGTGATCCCGACGCGTCGCTGACGCGTCGCGTCGCCGGGACCCGTCCTCGCTCGTCCGAGGGACGGCGGATCGGGACTCCGCGCAAACATTGACGCCGCCGTGACGAGCGGAGATCCTGCGAGTGTAGGAGGCTCCGGCATGCCTGGCAGGAACGTATCGCGGCGGTTGTTCGTGGGAGTGATGGGGGGCGGTGTGCTCGCCGCACCGGTTGTCGCCTCCGCGCGCCCGGAGACCACGTCCTCTGCAAAGAACGCGGCGCACAGCGAAAAACCGCTCGACGCGCCGACGCGCGAGAACGTCGCCAAGCTGCTGCATCCGCTCGCGGCGGGATCACGCCTGGCGCGCTGGACGATCGTCCAGATCGATCCGGTCGTGAACGGGTGTGTGAGCATCAAGGTTCGGACGGACGATGGGCACACGTTCGACCTCGAGTTGCTCGCGCGCGACCGCACCGCGCTCGCGCAGCGGCCGCCCGCGGAGACGGAGCGGCACGCGATCTTCGTGGTGAACGGCGGCAACGGCTGGGCGACCACGCAGGAAGAGCTGGGGCTCGCGGCCATGACGCTCGCGCAGATCGTCGCGAAGAACGAGCGCGAGGTGCGCTTGTCCGGGCTGCTCACGCACGCCGAGCGCATCCAGAACCACGGCGACGCGCTCCTCGTTCCGGCGGAGGGACCGGGCTGAACACATGGCGACGGTCCTCTCCCTCGCTTGGACCTGCAACAATGCGTGCGTCTTCTGCGCGCAAGGGGAGCGGTCCGCCTCGCACGAACGCGAGGCCGAGGGGATGGATCTCGCGGCGCGCCTGCGCGTCGAGCAGGGCGACGTCGTGTTCGTGCAGGGCGGCGAGCCGACGCTCACGGACGATCTGCCCGCGGTGATTCGCGCTCTCGACGCGCGCGGCGCGCGCCGCATCGTGGTGCAGACGAACGGCCGTCGCCTCGCGTATCGCGCGTATGCACGCGCCCTGCGCGAGGCTTCGAGCAAGCTCTCGCTCGACGTCTCGCTCCACGGCGCGACCGAGCCGATGCACGACTACCACACGCAGACGCCGGGCAGCTTCAAGCAGACCGCGCTCGGCGTGCGGCATGCGCGCGCCGAGGGGATCGAGGTCGGGACGACCACGGTGATCACGCGGTCGAACTACCGTCACCTCGCGGAGATCGTGCAGCTCTCGCGCGCGCTCGGGGCCCGCGCGGTGTACCTCGCGAGGGCGTCTCGTTTGGGCCGCGCGGCGCGCGCGGCGGATCGGATCGTCGCGCCGGAGGAGCTCGTGCGTCCGCAGCTCACGCGTGCGCTGGCGGAGGCATCGAGGCTCGGGATGGGCTGGCTCGCGAGCGAGAGGGCGAGTCATGCGGAGGTGCGCGATCTCTTCGCGGGCCTCGGCGAGGCGGAGATCGTGCCGGCGGAGGGGCTGGGTTCGTCGAGGACTTCGCCCGGCGTCGAGGTCACGGCCTCGGACAAGAACTTCGTGGACACGTCTCGGCTCGTCCGAGCGAAACCACCGAGCGTCAACCGAAGCATTGCTTGGGAGCGGTGAGTGACAATGGCGAGCAACGTCAAAGCCAGTGACGAGCAGCGGGGCAAGCAGGTGCGACGGGTCGCCATTGCGGCGCTTCTGACGGTGATCGGCGGAGCCGCCGCATCGTCGTGCGCCGAGGGCGGGAGCGTGACGTCGGGTGGCAGCCTGACGAGCTCGAGCTCGAGCGGCTCTGGTGGAAGGGGCGGCGAGGGCGGCACGGGCGGCGACGGAGGCACGGGCGGCGTCGGCGGCACGGGCGGCGTCGGCGGCACGGGCGGCGTCGGTGGTGTCGGTGGTGTCGGTGGCGCGGGTGGCATGGGCGGCACGGGCGGCGCGGGCGGCCAGATGTGCGTCCCGCAGACCGAGGTCTGCGACGGCGTCGACAACAACTGCGACGGCGTCACCGACGAGGGCTGCGACTGCGTGACCGGCGTGAAGGAGGCCTGTTACACGGGCCCCGACGGCACGAAGGGCGTTGGCGTGTGCAAGGAAGGCCAGAGGACGTGCGACGCGTCCGGCAAGTGGGGCCCGTGCACGGATGAGGTCGTCCCGGCCGCGGTCGAGGCTTGCAACGGCTTCGACGACGACTGCGACACCGAGGTCGACGAAGGAGAGTGTGACTGCGTCACGGGCGCGACGAAGGGCTGCTACACGGGCCCGCAGGGCACGCAGAACACCGGACTCTGCAAGCCTGGCTCGCAGACGTGTGACGCGAACGGGAAGTGGGGCCCGTGCCTGGGTGACACCACGCCGGCTCCCGAGATCTGCAACGGTCTCGACGATAGCTGTGACGGCACGATCGACGAGGGCAATCCGGGCGGAGGCGATGCGTGCGTCGCGCCGGGCCTCGGCGAGTGCAAGAAGGGCACGCTGAACTGCATCAACGGCGCGGTGAAGTGCTCGCCCGCGCCCGTGCAGCCCGAGATCTGCGACGGCCTCGACAACAACTGCGACGGCAACACCGACGAGGGCAACCCCGGCGGCGGCATGCAGTGCATGACGGGCTTCTTGGGCCTGTGCAGCACGGGTTTGACCAAGTGCGACGGCGCGAACGGCGTGACGTGCATGCCGAACGTCGTCCCCGGCCAGCTCTCCGAGGCGTGCAACAACCTCGACGACGACTGCGACGGCATGGTCGACGACGCCATCCCGCAAGTCGGCATGGCGTGTACGAAGCCGGGTCAGCTCGGCGTCTGCCAGTTCGGCACCTTCGAGTGCCCCGCGGGCGCGTCGCAGCTCCTTTGCAACGCGCCCTTGCCCGGCACGGTCCAGGAGACGTGCAACGGCAAGGACGACGACTGCAACGGCACGATCGACGATCCGGCCCTCGTGAACGGGCTGCCCTGCAACACGGCGTTCCCCGGCGTTTGCTCGACGGGCACCACGGTCTGCGTGGGCGGCAGCTCGTCGTGCAACCCGCAGGTCACGCCTGGGTCGCAGACCGAGATCTGCGACTCCAAGGACAACAACTGCAACGGGCAGGCGGACGAGATGCAGCCGAACCCGGCGTGCACCGCGCAGAACCCGAATGCGCAGTTCGTCTCGGGTTGGTCGTGCACCGCGGGCCAGTGCCAGATCGTGCAGTGCAACGTCGGCTACGCGAACATCGACGGCGCGCCGGGCAACGGCTGCGAGTGCGCGACGGATCAGTACGCGAACCAGTGCGTGAGCGCGGGTGCGGTCAGCGTGCCGAAGGGCGGCACGGTGAACATGATCGGCAAGGTCGAGACCGCGAATACGAGCGACTGGCTCACGTTCAACTTCGTCGCGCCGGCGGGGCTTGGCCAGGCGTACACGCCGAAGGTCCAGCTCGTGAACGACTCCGGTGGTCAGTACGGGATGGACGTGCTCTTCGACTGCAACACCGTCGCGACCTGCAACGACGGCGGCACGGGGTCGGGGGCCACCGTGTGGGAGCTGAATTATCAGTACAACATGAGCGGCAGTCCCACAGGCCCCTGGTCCGACAGCAACCCGAAGATCGTGTCTGTCAAGGTTCGCGTGTATCGCAAGAACGGTACGCCGCCGACCTGCGATCAGTATACCGTGACCGCCACGAACCCGTGAGGCGTGCGGGACGCACCTCACGGTACGTCATGGGGAGCGAAGGGCGAATGAGCGACATGTCGTTTCACTTGGGAGAGGGCTCGGTCCGGATCGAGTTCGACGAGGGCCTGTACCCCAAGGATGCGATCTATGGAGCGGCGTACGTCTTCATCGATCGCTGCTGGGTGCACCTCGATCGTGCGGGGGATCGTCGCATCCAGGTGACGCTCAAGTCGAAGAAGCCGGGCGCTGACACGCAGGTCTACGCGGGCGAGTTCCAGAACGAGCTGCTCGGGCAGGCGTGGCGCCTGCGGATCGTCGACGAGAACAAGAAGCTCGTCGAGTCGATCACGGCGCGCGCGCTCGGCGGTGCCGCGGGACCGCCTGGGCTCGACGAGCTGCTCGCGATGGACATCGGCGAGGAGACGGCCTTCGAGGATCCGCTCGGCATCGCGATGAGCTGGGAGGAGAAGTACAAGAAGAAGGGCAAGGGCGAAGGCGCGAAGGCCGAGGCGGAAGGCGCGTCGGGCGACGCCTCGGGGGGCGAGAAGGCGTCGTGATCGAGCTCAGGTTTCATGAAGAGCTCTACGACGGCTTCGCGATCGACGAGGCCGTCAAGACGTACGCGGCGTACGCGACGGCGGAGCTCTCGCGGGATGGCGGCGCGTACGTCGTGAAGGTGACGGCGAAGCCCGAGGCCACGAGCGAAGGCATCGACGAGCGCGTGCTCTCCGCGGAGCTCGCGAACTACGCGCTCGGCCTCACGATCGAACGCGCGCGGGCAGGGGGTGCGGCGTGACGGGCCTCTCGACGCTCTTCACCGAGCTCGGCTCCACGGCGAAGGCGCCGACGGGCCTCGTGCCGTTCCGGTTCCGCGAGGTGAGCGGAGATATTTTGCTCACCAACTTCCTCGGCGACTGGCTCTTCGTCACGCAGGACGAGTTCCGCGCGCTCGCGCGTGGCGAGCTCGATTCCGCCTCGCCGCTCCACGACAAACTCGCGTCGCGGAACTTCCTCCGCGAGGGGTTCGATCAGGCGAAGGCCGCCGAGCGCATCGCGTACAAGAAGCGGTTCCTCAACTGGGGGCCGAACCTGCACATCGCGGTCGTCACGCTCCGCTGCAACGAGACGTGCGTCTACTGCCACGCGAGCCGCGCGAACATGGACGCGGTCCACACCGACATGACGCCGGAGATCGGCGAGAAGGTCGTGGACCTGATGCTCCAGTCGACGTCGCCCTCGGTGACGCTGGAGTTCCAGGGCGGTGAGCCGCTCGCGAACTTCCCGGTGATGAAGCACGTCATCGAGTACGCGCTCGCGCGGAACCGCGCCTACGGCAAGGGGCTCGAGTTCACGATGGTCTCGAACCTGGCCATGATGGACGCGGAGAAGCTCGCCTTCCTCGTCGATCGCAAGGTTCAGATCTGCACGAGCATCGACGGCCCGGAGCACCTGCACACGAAGCAGCGCATCCTCGCGGGCGGCAACGCGCACCGCGAGGCCGTGAAGTGGATCGAGCGCATCAACAAGGCCTACATCGACATCGGCCTCGACCCGACGCTCTACCATGTCGAAGCGCTGCTCACGACGACACGCGAGGCGCTCAAGTACCCGAAGGAGATCGTCGACACGTACGTCGGCCTCGGCTGCCGCGCGATCTTCCTCCGGCCCGTCGATCCCTTCGGCTTCGCGGGCAAGACCGCGCAGATCGTCGAGTACGACCGCGCCGCGTACAACGACTTCTACCGCACCGCGGTCGAGCACATCCTCGATCTGAACCGGCGCGGCGAGCAGGTCCTCGAGCGGTACGGCTCGATCTTCCTCACGAAGATCCTCGGCGACGATGATCCGAACTTCCTCGACATCCGCTCGCCGAGCGGCTCGGGGATCGGCGCTCTCGCCTACAACTACGACGGGAAGATCTTCTCCAGCGACGAGGGCCGGATGATGTACGAGACCGGCGATCCTGCGTTCCAGATCGGCGACGTGTTCACCTCGTCGTATCGCTCGCTCATGAAGCACGAGACGGTGCGCGCGCTGGTGATGGCGTCGATCCGTGAGGCGCAGCCCGACTGCGTGAACTGCACGTACACGCCCTACTGCGGGGTGCAGCCCGAGCACAGCTACCGGACGCAGGGCACGATCTTCGGTAGGATGCGTGAGAGCACCTTGTGCGCCGTCCACAAGGGCATCCAGGATTTTCTCTTCGACAAACTGCGCGAGAACGACCCGAAGACGGTCGAGATCCTCCGGCGCTGGACCACGGTCCGGGCGCGAACGCATTTCATCCACGCGTCGTCGGCATCTTGAGGGCAAACGATCGACGCGGGCGCGACGGGACTTGGGATCAGGGAGGCCACGATGGCGAACAATGGAACAGGTGGGCTGCCGAGCTTCTCCCGCAAGCCGGGTGGCATGCTCTCCAAGACGGAGAGCGAGGTCGGCGCGAAGGCGAGCGAAGAGGCGGATCGCGCCGGCGTGATCGGCGATGACGCGGGTGGTGTGATCCCGGCGCAGCATTGCTCGCACGGCAGCCACGGCTCGCACGGCAGCCACGGCTCGCACGGCAGCCACGGCTCGCACGGCAGCCACGGCTCGCACGGCAGCCACGGCTCGCACGGCAGCCACGGCTCGCACGGCAGCCACGGCAGCTGGTAGACCGTCCCCCGGCGCGCCCACAGCCCCAGTTACTCCTCGCCCGGCGGGCGAAACGGCCCCGTTCGTCCGCCCTATCGCCTTGTTCTCACGCGTTTCCAGCCTGCTCGGATCGGCCTCTCGTAGAGGCTCTGGATCCAAAGGGACGGCGGCGCATTTGATCAGCTTGCGGAACGGACGCGCGTCCGTATACTTCCGCTCCCTTGTTTCCCGACGGAGTACGTCGGTGAAGCAAATGTCGAGGGCGTCGAGGGCACGAACATGTACGCGGTCATCAAGACGGGCGGCAAGCAGTACAGGGTCAGCGAAGGCCAGGTGCTGCGCGTCGAGAAGCTGAGCGGCAACGCTGGCGACAAGGTTACGTTCAACGAAGTCCTGCTCGTCGGCGGCGAGGCCACCAAGATCGGCCAGCCGCTCGTTGCGGGTGCAAAGGTCGAGGCGCAGATCAATGCGCAGGATCGCGGCAAGAAGGTCGTGATCTTCAAGTTCCGGCGTCGGAAGAACTACCGCCGCAAGACGGGGCACCGGCAGCCGTACACCGAGCTCAAGATCACCGGCATCAGCGCCTAGGAGAAACCGGCATGGCTCATAAAAAAGGCGGCGGCTCGTCCCGGAACGGGCGCGATTCGAGCGCACAAAAGCGCGGCGTGAAGGTGTACGCGGGGACCGAGGTCCCGGCGGGCAGCATCCTCGTGCGGCAGGTTGGTTCGTCGATCCACGCCGGCAAGAACGTCGGCACTGGCAAGGACTTCACGCTCTTCGCCCTCGTGGAGGGCGTCGTGAAGTACGAGTGGAAGTCGAACACGAAGAAGCAGGTCTCGGTCTATCCGGCCTGAGTCTGCGGCGTTCGTGATCGAGACGAGTCGGGCGATGCGGCGGGGAAAACCCGTCGATCGCCCGTCGTCCATTTGAGGCCCAACCTATCACGCGCGCTCTGCGGCGAGGACGAACCGCGGCGATGACGTACAAGCTCCTGGCCCTCGATCTCGATGGCACCCTGCTCCGTCACGACGGCTCGCTCCACGAGCGCGATCGTTGGGCGATTGAGCGCCTGCAGAGCGGCGGCGTGGCCGTGACGATCTGCACGGGCCGGCTCTACTCGGGCTCGCGCGAGGCTGCCGTGGCGGCGCGGATCCAGGGGCCGATCGCCTGCGTGGACGGGAGCCACATCGTCGACGCGCGTGACGATCGCGAGCACTACCACGCCTCGCTCACGGGGGATCATGCAGCGCAGCTTCGGCGCGTGCTCGAGCGGCATCGGACCGCGAGCTTCGTGTTCGCGCACGACAGCATCGTGCACGACGCCGCGGGTGCGCCGTGGAGCAGCTACGTGCGCACGTGGTCGCCGCGGGTGACGGTCGTCGAGCGCGTCACATCACACCCGTACTGGGAGCACGAGCGGGGGCTGCTCGCAGTCGTGGCGATCGGCTCGAAGGACAGCGTGCACGCGGCTGCGGAGGAGCTCGAAGGCGAGCTCGGCGGCGCGGCGTTCGTCGTCCGGTTCGCGGTGACGCGCACGGCCGACACACACGCGATGGTGGTGCGCGCGGCCGGGCCGACGAAGGGCACGGCGATCGCGTGGCTCGCGGACTACCACGGCTGCACGGTGGACGAGGTCGTCGTGGTGGGCGATTGGCTCAACGACGTGCCGATGTTCCAGGTCGCGGGGCGATCGTTCGCGATGGGCAGCGCGCCGTCGTTCGTGAAGGAACACGCGACCGAAGAGCTCTCCGCGTGGAGCGCGGATGACGCGGGCGTCGCAGAGGCGATCGAGCGGGCCTGGGGGACGTTATGACGAGCTCTTCGACGAGGGCGCGCTGGAGATAGGCGCGCGCGGCGTGCCCACGTGCGAAGGGGGCGCGAAGCCGAGGTAGAAGAGCCGTTCGACCTCGCCGATGAGATCACGCATGCCGATGGGCTTGGCGAGGAACCCTTCGGCGCCGGCCTGCGCGGCCTCGGCGCGCGCGCCGCGTTTGCCCGAGATCACGAGGAAGCGGCAGTCGTAGCCGCGCGAGCGCGCGGCCTCGATGAAGTCGGTGCCGCTCATCTCGGGCATGCGCTGGTCGACGACGACGACGTCGACGCGGTCGAGTCGCTCGAGCGCCGCCGCGGGGGACATCGTCTCGCGCACCTCACACCCCTCGGCTTCCAGGCACATCCCCAGGAGCCTCAAGATGTCGGGGTCGTCATCGACCACGAGCACGACGGGGGGACGCGGTCGCCACGTGCGCATGATCCGGAGATTACCCGGGTTTCTGCATGCTTCCAAATGTGAAAGACGACCGGCACGAAAATGCTGGGGGGACGGATCACGCTCCGTCCGTGGTCGTCAGTGCGAGGATTTGGGGGGTTTGCCCGGGGGCTCGACGCGTGTCGCGGAGCCCCCGAGCGCGGGCGTGTGTCGCGCTGTTACTTGCGCTGCTGCTGGGCGGCGGCGAGCTGCTGCTGCTGCTGCTGGAGGAACTGCGCGACCATGCGCGAGCGCTCGATGGCGAACTGCTTGACCTCCTTGTTGGGCGAACCCGCGAGGGCGTTGAGCAGCTTCGTGACCTTCTCGATCTGGCGCGACTGGAAGAGGGCCTCGAAGTAGTTGTTCGCGATGCGCACGTCGCGGCTCATCTTCGCCTCGTGCGGCTGGAGGAGCCGGATCACGGCCTCGAGGTCGCCCTTCTGGCCGTAGAGCGCCGAGAGGCAGAGCAGCGCGAGCGGATCGTCGGGCGCGATCTCGACGCCCTTCTTGGCGTAGGTGACGGCGCGATCACGGGTCGCGTCGTCGTTGGCGAAGAAGCCCTGGAGCGCGATGTACGGCGCGGCGCTCTTCTTGTCGGCGGCCATCTTCTCGATCTCGGCGATGGCCTTGTCCTCGTCGCCGTTCTGCTTGAGGTGCTGGTAGAGGTAGGCCCACGCGTCGATGCAGCCGATGCTGATGCTGATCGCCTTGTCGACGAACTCGCGCTCCTTGTCGGCTTCCTTCTTGAGCTGGAAGACCTTGGCGAGGTGCAGCGAGGGGTAGGGGTTGTCCTTGAGGAGGTTCTGCGCGCCCTTCAGCGTGCCTTCGGCCTTGTCGAGCTTCTCCTGCTGGAGCTGCGCGATGCCGAGCGCGAGCCAGTCGTCGCCCGTGCCGCCCTTCGCCACGACCTTCGAGAGGACCTGCTCGGCGCGCTGCAGGCGGTTGTACTTGAGGAGCTCCTGAGCGTAGATGCGCGCGCGGTTGAGGTCGTCGGGCTGCTCCTGCCAGTGCTTCTCCAGGCCGGCGAGCAGGTCTTCGAGACCGATCGCGATCGGGCGACCCTGGTCGTCCTGCACCTGCACCGCGGGGCCGTTGAAGCCGAGCAGCTTCCACATCTGCTCGGGCGTCACGAGCGACGGGCCCTGGTCGAGCATGGCCTTGGTGTCGTCGTCGACCTTCGAGATGGGAATCACGATGAGAGCGTTGCCAGGCACTCCGTTGGGAAATGCGCTGACGGGCGCGATGATGGCCGCGCCGCCCGTGATCTGAAGTCCCGCCGCCACTCCACCCTGCTGTCCGTTCTGCGCCATGGTCGCTCCACCCGGGAAACGCGAGGCGCGCCTTGCGCCCGCGGTCGCCGCTCGACGGCGCTCTTGTACGCGTCGAACGGGAAAGAAATGTCGTTGGTTACGAGGGGCGGGCAGGCTAGCAGGATGCCCCCATCAGAGCAACGGCCCCCACGGATCCGAGGCTTTTCGCTCACGTCGATACCAACAAGTCAGCCGCGGCGGAGTCGATACGCGAGGCCGGTCTGCCGCTCCTCGCGCCGCGTCTCGGAGAGCGCGAGGTTGAGCGCTCGCCCGTCCGTGACGAGCACGACGAGCCGCTTTCCGCGCGTGACGGCCGTGTAGAGCAGGTTCCGCGAGAGCATCACGAAATGCTGCGAGAGCAGCGTGATCACCACGGCCGGATACTCGCTGCCTTGGCTCTTGTGGATGCTCGTCGCGTACGCGAGCACGAGCTCGTCGAGGTCGCTTTCTTCGTAGGCGACGTCTCGGCCGTCGAACGTGACCGTGAGTGTCCCGGCCTCGGCGTCGATCGCGCGGACGAGGCCGACGTCGCCGTTGTAGACCTCGCGGTCGTAGTCGTTCTTGAGCTGCATGACCTTGTCGCCGAGGCGGAAGACCTTGCCGCCGCGCGTGACCGAGGGGCCGTCGGGATTGAGCGTTCGCTGGAGCGTTTCGTTCAGCGTGATCGTGCCGACGGGGCCCTTGTTCATCGGGGAAAGGACCTGCACATCGCGGACAGGGTGCAGGCCGAAACCACGCGGGATGCGCTCGGTGACGAGCTCGTGGATCGTGGCGGCGGCCTCCTCGGGGTCCTTTCGTTGGAAGACAAAGAATTCGCCGCGTTTGTCGGTCGCGCCCTCGGGTTTTTCGCCGTCGTGGATGCGGTGCGCGTTCTGTACGATGAGGCTGCCCTCGGCCTGCCGGAAGATCTGCGAGAGGCGCACCGTAGGGATGGCGCCCGAGGCGATGACGTCGCGCAGGACCGCACCCGGGCCGACGGACGGGAGCTGATCGACGTCGCCGACGAGCACGAGCCGCGCTTCGTCGGAGGTGGCCTGCGTGAGCGCGTCGCAGAGCGGCAGATCGATCATCGAGGCCTCGTCCACGATGAGCACGTCGGCCTCGAGCGCGCGGCCCTTCTTGCGGAGGAAGCCGCGCTCCTTCGGGTCGAACTCGAGCATGCGGTGGAGCGTGACGGCCTCGCGCCCCGTCGCCTCGCTCATGCGTTTGGCGGCGCGGCCCGTGGGTGCGGCGAGGCGCACCGTGTGGCCCGCGAGGTCGAAGAGCGCGAGGATCGCCCGGACGATCGTGGTTTTTCCGACGCCGGGTCCGCCCGTGATGACGAGGATCTTGCTCCGCGCGGCTTGCTCGATCGCGTCGCGTTGCGCGGGCGCGAGGGCGACACGCGTACGGGCCTCGAAGCTCTCGATCGCGGCCTGGGCGACGGCCTCCGGAGGTTCGCCGCGGCGGCCCGAGAGGGGACGGCCGGGCGCGCGGAGGAGCGCGAGGAGGCGCTCGGCGAGGCGTGCTTCCGCTTCGTAGAGCGACGATTCGTAGACGGCGACCTCGCCCGAGGGGAGGGTTTCGACCCGCGCGCGGCCCGAGAGCGCGAGCGCGTCGACGGCGCGATTCACGCCTTCCTCCTCGCGTTCGAGCATGAGCGCGGCGGCCGCGACGAGCGCGTTTCGCTCGGCGTACACGTGCCCCTTGCCCGCGAGGTCGCTCAGCATTTGCAGCACGCCGGCCTGCGCGCGCTCGGGTGCGTCTGGCGAAACGCCGACGGCGCGCGCGATCTGGTCGGCGGTCTTGAACCCGACGCCCCAGACTTCGAGTGCGAGCCGGTAGGGCGAGCGCTTCACGATCTCGATCGCGGAGGCGCCGAAGCGCTTGTAGATGCGCGTCGCCAGCGCGGCGGAGGCGCCGTGCTGCTGGAGGAAGATCATGATGTCGCGGATGACGCGCTGCGACGCCCAGGCCTTGGCCACGGCCTCGGCGCGTCGTGATCCGAGCCCCGGCACCTCGGCGAGGCGCTCGGGCTCCTCGTCGAGCACACGCAGCGCGTCCACGCCGAGCGTCTCGACGATCCGCTTCGCGAACACCGGACCGACGCCGGCGACCATGCCCGAGCCGAGGTATTTTTCGAGGCCCTGCAAGGTCGAGGGCGCGATCTCCAGCAGGGTTTCGACGCGGAGCTGGTCGCCGTGGCGGCCATCGCGTTCGTAGCGTCCGGTCGCTCGGACGCGTGTGCCGGGGGCGACGGGCTGGAAGCGGCCGACCCAAGGCAGAGGGGCCTCGTGGCCGTCGATCGCGACCTTCACGACCCGGAAGCCCGTCTGGTCGTTCTCGTAGGTGACACGCACGACCTCGCCTTCGAGGGTGAGGGTGCCGTCCTTCGCGGGGGCCGCCTTCTGCGCCGTGAAAAGCGTGTGCTGCGCGGGACCCTGGGGCCCGGATCGCGGGCGTGACGCGGCCCCGGCCGGGCCTTTTCGACCCGTCCCCCCGGCAAGCAGAGGCGTGCGTCCGCGGCGGTTCATGGGCGCGGGGCGAGGCTAGCGCGGTTTTCCCGCGGCGAGGGGCTTTGCTCGGCGGGTTTGTTGGGTAAGACTCGCCGCCCGATGAGCCTCGAGCACCGCCTCCACGACCGCTGCGCGTGCGGATCTGCGCTTTCGTCCTACGCCCACTCGTCCGCCTCCGCTGCCTCCGGGCGCCCGTTCACGCTGGCCGGCGTGCAGCGCGTCTACGAGCGGCCTCGGCCGTTTCAGGTCACGCACATCGCGCTCGACCTTCGCCTCGACGTACCGAAGAAGTCGGTCGCGGGCGAAGCGACGCTCGACGTCTCGCGCATCGACGTGCGCGCAAAGGAGCTCTCGCTCGACGCCGTGGGCTTCGACCTCGAAGCGGTCGAGCTGCGCGTGGGCGACGACGGCAAGTTCGCCGCGGCAGCGCACGTGTACGACGGGCAGACGCTGCGTGTGTCGATCCCCGAGGCGGCTTCGCGCGTGACGGTGCGGGTGCGCTACGCGGCGACGCCGCGGCGTGGGCTCTACTTCCTCGCGCCGGACGAGCACGTGCGGGACCGGCCCGCGCAGGTCTGGTCGCAGTGCCAGGACGAGGACGCGCGGCACTTCTTCCCGTGCATCGACAAGCCGCACAACAAGCAGTCGACGTCGCTGCGCGTGACGGTGCCCGAGGGCTGGTTCGCGCTGTCGAACGGCGCGCGCGAGAGCGACGAGGACGAGGAGCAGCGCGGCGTCTACCGCTACCGGATGGACGACCCGCACCCGAGCTACCTGTTCACGCTCGTCGCGGGCGAGTTCGAGCGGATCGACGACGAGGCGGACGGCGTTCGCCTACATTACTTTGTGCCCAAAGGAAAAACCGACGAGGGCAAGCGGACGTTCCGGCGGACGCCGGACATGGTGCGCCGCTTCGGCAAGCTCACGGGCGTCGCGTACCCGTGGAAGACGTACTCGCAGATCGTCGTGAGCGATTTCATCTTCGGCGGGATGGAGAACACGACGGCGACGACGATGTACGAGCACATCCTGCTCGACGAGCGCGCCACGATCGACGTGACGGCCGACGACCTCATCGCGCACGAGCTCGCGCATCACTGGTTCGGCGACCTCGTGACGTGCCGTGACTGGTCGCACGCGTGGCTGAACGAGGGGTTTGCCACGTACATGGAGCACGTCGATCGCGAGGGCTACCTCGGCCGTGACGAGTACGAGCACGGCGTGCGCGGCGACGTGGCGGCGTATCTCGGCGAGGCAGGAGGGCGCTACCGCCGGCCGATCGTGTGCCAGGACTACGACGCGCCGATCGACATCTTCGATCGCCACCTCTACGAGAAGGGCGCGTGCGTCCTGCACATGCTGCGCCTGGAGCTCGGCGACGAGGCGTTCTGGCGCGGCATCAAGACCTACCTGGAGCGGCATGCGCGCGGGATCGTGGAGACGCGTGACCTCCTGCGCGCGCTCGAAGAGGCGAGCGGCAGGAGCCTGGAGCGCTTCTTCGAGCAGTGGGTGTTCCGCGCAGGGCACCCGGAGCTCGAGGTGAAGATCGATCACGACGGCGAGGCGCTGACCGTGTCGGTCAAGCAGGCGCAAGCCGCGAAAGAGGGCCGGGAGAAGGACAAGGACGACGCCGGGACGCACGTCTTCGTGCTCGATCTGGAGCTCGACATCTCCATCGACGGCGAGGTGCGGCGCGAGGTGCGGCGCGTGGAGTCGGCGACCGCGACGTTCACGATTCGCGTGCCGAAGCGGCCCGCGTTCATCGTGGTGGATCCGGAGCTCAGGATCGTGGGTGACGTGCGGGTCGAGTGCCCGGGCGACATGCTGCGTGCGCAGCTCACCGGGGCGCCGACGGCGCGCGGCCGGCTGCTCGCGGCGAGCCTGATGGGCAAGCTCGACGATCCGGCGACGACGCGCGCGCTCGGCGCCTCGCTCGCGAAGGAGGACGAGTTCTGGGGCGTGCGAGCGGAGGCGGCCTCGGCGCTCGGCGATGTGCGCAGCGACGACGCGCTCACGCACCTCCTCGCCCACGCGCGGACGGGGCACGCAAAGGTGCGACGCGCGGTCGCGGCGGCGCTCGGCAAGTTCCGCAAGGCGCAGGCCGCCGACGCGCTGAAGAGCCTCGCGCTGCGGGACGCGAGTTACCTCGTGGAGGCGGAGGCCGCGCGCGCGCTCGGCGCGACCCGGCAGAGCGCGGCGTTCGATACGCTGATCGAGGTGCTCGATCGTCCCTCGTGGGCCGACGTGGTTCGCGCGGGCGCGCTCGACGGGCTCGCGGCTCTGCGCGACGAACGCGCGCAGGCACACGTGCTCACGCGCACGCGCTACGGAATCCCCACGCGCGGCCGGCGCGCCGCGATCATGGCGCTGCCGAAGCTCTCGACGGACCGCAAGGTGCGCGAGGCGCTGGAGGACCTGCTCGATCAGGCGGATCCGTACCTCAAGGTGGACGTGGTGCGCGCGCTGCTCGACATCGGCGACACGAAGTCGCGCGGGCCGCTCTCGCGCCAGCTCGAACGCGAGCTCGACGGCCGCGTGCGCCGCCGGATCCGCGAGGCCTTGCGGGACCTCGGCGGCGCGGGCAAGCGCGAAGCCGAGCGGCTGCGCGAGGACCTGGAGGCGCTGCGGGGCGAGCACGCCGAGCTCAAGGCGCGCCTCGGCAAGCTCGAAGCCCTGCTCACGCCGAAGGAGGCCGCGAGCAAGCCGAACGGCGTCCACCAGGGCCGCGACGCGGACAAACACGAGGCCGAGAAGGACGCGAGCGAGAAGGGCAAGAAGAGGAAGAAGGATGAACGAGCTTCGCGGTAAAACGGCGCTCGTCACCGGCGCCTCGGCCGGGATCGGCCGGGAGATCGCGCGCGTGCTCGGTCGCGAGGTGGGCGTGCTCGTGCTCGTCGCGCGCCGCCGCGAGCGGCTCGACGAGCTCGCGCGTGAGCTCGTGGCCGCGCGTCCGGGCCTCCGCGTGCTCGTACGTGCGGTCGATCTGCTCGACCGGAAGGCGCTCGGTGCGATGCTCGACGACCTCGCGCAGGCGGGCGAGGTGATCGACGTGCTCGTGAACAACGCGGGCTTCGGCGACTACGGCCTGCTCGAGAACCGCGAATGGGAGAAGATCGAGCGGATGCTCGAGCTCAACGTCGTGAGCACGACGATGCTGCTCGCGCGGCTCGTGCCGCCGATGGTGGCGCGGGGATCGGGCGCGATCCTGAACGTCGGTTCGATCGCGGGGATCCTGCCGTCGCCCGCGATGAGCACGTACGCGGCGAGCAAGGCGTACGTGAACCACCTGAGCGAGGGCCTGCGCGCGGAGCTCGCGGGGACGGGCGTGTCGGTGACGGTGGTCTGTCCGGGCCCGGTGCCGACGGAGTTCCAGGAGGTCGCGGGCAGCGACGCGCGGCCGGATCTCCCGAAAGCGGTGTATGTGGACGCGGTGACGTGCGCGGAGGAGGCGGTCGCGGGGCTCGCGCGTGGTCAGGCGCGCGTGATCCCGGGCGTCGTGCCGCGGGCGATGGCGATGACGGTGGACGCGCTGCCGAAGGCGCTCGTGCGACCGTTCCTGTCGAAGATGGGGAAGAAGGCGCGCGGGGGCCGGTAGCCGCGTCGATCAGGGCAGGAAGCGCCCGAGGAACGCGTCGCCGTCCTTCCCGTCGAACGAGCCCACGAGCGCCTTGTTGATCAAGAACGGCGCGTGGCTCTGGCCACCGACGATCAGATCGCCCGCAGGCAGGAGCGCGAGCGCGAGCACCGTGTTGGTGGCGTCGTTGTCTTTGGCCCCGCCACTGAGAAGGACGCTCGACGCGACGTGTGTGCCATCGCTGCTGAGCTTCGCGAAAAACAAGTCGCCGGCATCCGCGGCCATGAGGGGTCCGCCGCCGAAGTCCATGCCGCCCTGGAACGTGCCTGCGAGCGCGAGCTGATCGGCCGTGCCCACCGCGAGGCTGGCCTGCGTCACGAACGCCGTGGTGTCGCCGATCGCCTTGGCCCAGACGGCGCTGTCGCCGGTGCCCGCGATGCGCGTCACGTAGAGCGCGCGTGAGGCGACATCGGCCGTTTGGATCGTCTGCCCGAAGAAGTCGAGCTTGCCCTCGAACGCGCCCGTGAGGAAGACGTCGCCGTTCGACGCGATCGCCACGTCGAACGCTTGCTGCGTGGTCGCGTCGCCCCAGGCGTTCGCCCAGATCGGGGTGAAGGTCGGCGAGAGCTGCGCGGCGAAGACGTCGAGCCCGCCCTTGCTCGTGAGGACGTTGCCGGCGATGAGCTCGAGCGTGCTGGCGAAGACGCCGGTGATGACCACCTGATCGCTGGCGTTGAGGGCGATCGCGCGGAATTCGTCGACGCCTTGACCGCCGATGCGCCGCGAGGCCGCGTGGAAGCCGGTCTCGTCGAACTTGGCGAGGAAGATGTCGTTGCCGCCGGCGGACGTGAGCTGCGCTCCTCCGAGCGCGATGGTGCCCGCGAAGTTGCCCGCGATGATCACCTGGTTCGCCTTGGTCACCGCGATCGCCCGCACCTCTTGCGAGGCCGTGTCGCCGAAGAGCTTGCTCCACACCGGGCCGCCGTCGGCGTCGAACTTCGCGAGGAACGCGTCGCCCGTGCCCGCGCTCGTCAGGACGCCGCTGCCGAAGTTCACCGCACCGAGCACACGTCCGCCGACGTAGATCGCGCCGTCCTTGTCGACGGCGACGGCGTTCGCTTGTTGCTGGGCCGCATCGCCGAAGCGCTTGGCCCAGACGACCTCGCCTTTCGGCGTGAGCTTCGCGAGGAGGATGTCGAGGCTGCCCGTGCTCGCGAGAGGGCCGTCGCCGAGATCGATCGTCCCGGCAAACGCGCCTGCGATCACGATGTTGCCGTCGGGGGCGATCGCGATATCCGTGATCATCTGCGGGGAGAGCTGCTCGCCGTACGTTCGCAGCCAGCCGATTCCGAGCGCCGGGCATTCGAGCGGGTCGACGCCGTTGCACGCTTCGTCCTCGGGCGTCATGCAGTCTTCGGGCTGCGGCAAGACCGCGCCGCCGCACTCGCCGAAGCCCGTGCCATTCGGCAGGCAAACCTCGATGCCCGGCTTGCACGTGCCCATGTCCTCGGTGCCGGGCGGGCCGTTGTAACAAGAGCGCTGTTCGTCGGGCGTGCAGACCATGCCACCGCCGCTGCCGCCCGCGCCGCCCGTGCCACCCGCGCCCGTCGGTTCGAATTCACGCTCCTCCGGCGAGCACGCCGCGAGCGCCATCAAGCCGAGCCATGCGACGACGGCGAGCCTCCGCGAAAGAGCCGAGTTTTGCCGAAACCTGCGTTTCATTGCTTCGAACATGAAAGGATTTCCTTCAGGGCAAGAGGCGCGCGAGGAACAGGAGCGGTTGCTGGGTGTCGCCCGTCGTGAGCGGGCCATCGCCGAAATCGATCGGCCCGTAGCTCAGGCCTCCGAGGATCGGATCTCCGGTCGGCATCACGCCGAGCGCGAGCACGCCGGCCGCCATTTCGGTCGTGTAGGTGCGCGAGCTCCGGTGCGTTCCGTCGAACTCGAGCTGCGCGATGAAGGGGCTCACCTGGATGTTCGAGGTCAGCGGTCCGCCGCCGAAGTCGATCTGATCGCTGAACCAACCCGCGGTCACGATGCGCCCCTTCGCGACGCCGAGCCACATGCCCCAATCGGAGATGGATTTCGGTCCGCCGAGGATCTTGCTCCACGCGAGCGCGCCGTCCGCCCCGAGCTTCACGAGGTACGCGTTCGTCGCCATGGGCGCGGCTTCGATCTTCGAGCCGTCGTCGAAGCTGATGACGCCCGCGATGTGCCCCGAGAGGACGATCTCGTCGTTCGGCGTGATCGCGATGCCGAGCGCCTCCTGATCGGCGGTGTCGCCCCACTGCTTGGCCCAGACGGGGCTTCCGTTTCCCTGGACTTTGAGCGTGAACACGTCGTCGCTGCCGGCGCTCGTGAACATGCCGGCGACGCCGAAATCGACCGTGCCGTCGAAGTTGCCCGTGAGGACGATGTTGTCCTTCGTGTCGAGCGCGAGGCCGATGAGGTCCTCGAAGCCCGTGCCGCCGTACCGGCGTGACATCGAGTGGAAGCCCGATCCGTCGAGCCGGGCGACGAACAGGTCCGTATCCATCGGGGCCGTGAGCGCCGAGCCGCCGAGGTTGATCGTGCCCTGGAACTCGCCGCCGATGACGACCTGCCCCGCCTGGGTGAGCGCGATGCTCGTCGCGCGTTGCGTGCTCGCGTCGCCGAAGAGCTTCGCCCACACGACATCGCCGTTCGCGTCGAACTTCGCGACGAGCGCGTCGTTACCGCCCTCGCTCGTGAGCGTCCCATTTCCGAGGTCGATCGCGCCGGAGACCGAGCCCGCGAGGTAGATCATCCCCGAGGCGTCGACCACCACGCCGCCGGTCGTCTGCGACGACGCATCGCCGAAGCGCTTGCTCCACTGGTGCTTGCCATCGGCGCTGAACTTCGCGAGCAGGATGTCGGAGCTGCCCGTGCTCGCGAGCGGACCGCCGCCGAGATCGAGCGTGCCGCGAACCTCGCCCGCGATCACGATGTCGAGCGTCTTCGGGTCGACGGCGATGCTGCGGATGTAGACATCGTCGAGGATGGGGAAGCCCTTGCTCCACACGTGGTCGAGCGGCGGGCAATCGGCCGGCTCGTCGCCGTTGCACGCCTCGTCCTCGGGCGTGAGGCAGTTCTCGGCTTGGGGCAGGACGTCACCGGAGCACTCGCCGAAGCCCGTGCCGTTCGGCAGACAGATCTGGACGCCCTTCTTGCATGCGCCGATGTCCTCGGTGCCGGGCGGCCCGGTGTAGCAGGATCTCTCTTCGTTCGGCGCGCAGCCCATGCTGCCACCCGCGCCGCCCGACCCGCTCGAGCTCGTCGTGTCGCCGAAGTCGCGCGCCTCCGGCGTGCACGCAGCCACCCCGATGGCGATCATCGACGCGGCGCCGAGCACGGCGCCGAGATGTCGATGAGACCAAGCCAAGCCCCTATGGATCCTGCGCAGCATCGATCCGAGCATGCCATGGAATGCAGCCTCTCGGATCAGCCGCGTGGGGCCGGTCTTCAGGGCGAGAGGCGCGCCAGAAAGCCACTCGCGTCGAGCGTGCTCGTGGTCGTGAACGCGCCGCCGCCGAAGTCGATCGAGCCCGCGTACACGCCGCCGACCACGAGATCACCCTGCGGGCCGAGGTCGAGGGCGAGCGCACCGTCGGCGCCCGCACCGCCGAACACGCGCGAGCCGAGGTGCGCGCCGCTCATCGTGAACCGCGCGAGGAACACGTCGACGCCGCCCGCCGCGGAGAGAGGCCCGCCGCCGAAGTCGACTTCGTCGTCGAAGAAGCCCGCGGTGACGATGCTCTCCGTGCTCGGATCCACGCGAACGGAGACGCCCCACGAGCCGGAGAATTTGCCGCCGAACATCTGGCTCCAGAAGGCGCTGCCGCTCGACGAGTACCGCGCGAGGAAGAGACCTCGGTCGCCCTTCGCGTAGACGACGGGGCCGTCGAGGTACAGCGTGCCGGACGCGTCGCCCGCGACGATCACGTCGCCGTTCGGCGCCGCCGCGATCGCGAGTCCGCGCTGGGTGCCGGCGTCGCCCGCGCGATGCGCCCAGAGGCCGGTGCCGCTCGCGGAGAGCTTGGCGATGAAGATGTCGTGGCCGCCGATGCTCGTGAGCGCGTCGCCCGTGACGGGGCCGAAGTCGATCGTCGTGTCGAACGTGCCCGTCACGAGCAGCGAGCCCGTGGGGTCGACGGCGAGCCCGCCGAGGTCGTCGAAGCTATTGCCTCCGAACCGACGCGAGAAGACGTGCGCGCCCTCGGCGTTGATCTCGGCCACGTAGACGTCGTTCAATCCCGCGGAGACGAGGTTCGTGCCGCCGAAGTTGATCGTGCCGGCGAAGGCGCCGCCGAGGACGATCTGCCCGGACGGCGTGATCACGATGCGCGTGACGCGCTGGGCTTTTGCGTCGCCGAAATGCTTGGCCCATGCGAGGTTTCCTTCGGCGTCGAGCCTCGCGACGAACGCGTCGTCACTGCCCGCGCTCGTCAGGAGCTGACCGTCGCCGAAGTCCGAGGAGCCTTGGATCGCGCCGCCGACGTAGATCGATCCGGCAGCATCGATCGCGACCGCGGTGGCTTCCTGGTTCGCGGCGTCGCCGACGCGCTTGCTCCATCGGTGTTCGCCGAGCGGACTGAAGCGCGCGACGAAGAGGTCGCTTTCCCCTGCGCTCACGAGCGGTCCTCCGCCGAGGTCGACGACGCCGCGGAACGAGCCGACGGCCACGACGTCGCCCGTCGCCGGATCGGTCGCGACGCCCTGGATCGACTGCACATCGGTCTCGCCGAAGCTCTTGCTCCACACGTGCTTGAACGCCGGCGTCGGGTCCGGTCCGCCATCTTCGCCGCCCGCGCCGGCCATACCGCCCGATCCGCCTGCGCCGCCGGATCCGCCTGTGCCGCCCGTGCCGCCCGTCACGCTGGGCCCTGCGTCGGGCGTGCACGCCGCCGCACACGCCATCACCAGGCCGAGGAGCCCGAGCCACGCGCCGTTTCGCTTTTCAAGCCGCCCCGTACCCGTTTGCCTTTTCATGTCGTAACGCGCGAGCATGGCACAACGACGAGCCTCTTTGCGCGCGCCGCCGCCTTCGCTACGCACGGGCGTATGTCCGATCAATCCTCCCCCGTGAAAGTCGAGCGTCGCGGCGCCGTCGGCGTGCTCGTGATCGACCGCGCCGATCGTCGCAACGCGCTCTCGCGCGACACCCTCTACGCCCTCGGGCGCCTCGGCAAGGAGCTCGTCTCCGACCCCCAGGTGCGCGCCATCGTGCTCACCGGCGCCGGCGACAAGGCCTTTTGCGCGGGCGCCGATCTAAAGGAGCGCCAGGGCATGAGCTCCGACGACGTGCGCAAGCAGGTCGGCCTCTACCGCAGCGAGCTCGGGGTGCTCGACCGCAGCGAGAAGCCCGTGATCGCGGCGATCAACGGCGTCGCCTTCGGCGGTGGGCTCGAGCTCGCGCTGATCTGCGACCTGCGCGTCGCGGCGCCGCACGCCGAGCTCGCGTTGCCCGAGACCACGCTCGGCATCATTCCAGGCGCAGGAGGCACGCAGCGGCTCCCGCGTGTCGTGGGGGAGGCGCGCGCCAAGGAGATGATCCTGCTCGGCCGGAAGCTCGGGGCGGCCGAGGCGCTCGCGTGGGGCCTCGTGAACCGCGTCTCGCCCGAGGGCACGAACGTCCTCGACGACACGCTCGCCTGGATCGAGCCCATCGCGTCCGGCGCGCCGATCGCGCAGAGCGCCGCGCTCCGGGCGATCGACACGTCCTACGAGGTGCCGCTCGCGCTCGGCCTCGAGCTCGAACGCGTCTACTACGACGAGACGCTGCGCAGCGAGGATCGGCTGGAAGCGCTGCGCGCGTTCGCCGAGAAGCGCAAGCCCGCCTTCCGCGGCGTGTAGGGCCTACACGCCGTCCGTTGGATCTCGAAGCATCTGGATCTTGCTCTCCAGCCGCTTCGAGACCCACACCTTGTTGTGCTCGTCCACGACGACCGCGCCGCAGTCGTCGAGCTCCTCGCAGATCGACAGGCCTTTGTCCGGGCCGAGGATGAAGATCGCGTCGTCGATCCCGTCGGCGGTGAAGGCGTCCTTGGCCCACACGGTCACGCTGCGGCTCTTCCGGGCGGGGTAGCCCGTGCGTGGATCGATGATGTGATGCCAGCGCTTGCCGTCCTTCACGAAGGCGCGCTCGTAGTCGCCGGCCGTCGAGAAGGAGTGGTCGGTCACGTCGATCATCGCGAAGTAGTCGTTCGGACCCTGCCCCCGTGGATCCCGCACGCCGACGCGGTAGGGCGAGCCGTCGGGCTTCTTGCCGCGCACGTACAGATCGCCGCCGGCCTGCACGTAGAACGACGCGAGCCCCTCCGCTGCGAGCACCTTCGCGGCGGCGTCGACGGCGTACCCCTTGGCGATGCCGCCGAGGCTCACGCGCATGCCGGGCTTGCTCAGCATCACGCTGCGCGCGTCGTGGTCGAGCTTGATCTTGCGGTAATCGATGAGCGCGCGTGCCGCGTCGAGGTCAGCCTTCGAGGGCACCTCCTCGACCTTGTTCTCGTCGAAGCGCCAGAGATCGCGCATCGCCTCGAACGAGATGTCGAACACGCCCTCCGAGCGATCCGCGACCGAGATGCTCTTCTTGATCACCTCGAACGTCTCGGGCCCGACGGCGACGGCCTGCTTGCCCGCGGCCTGGTTGATGCGCGAGATCTCGCTGTCGTCGCGCCAGGTCGTCATGAGCCGCTCGAGCCTGCGGATCTCGGCGAGCGCCTTGTCGAGCTTCGGCCGGATCGCCGCTTCGTCGAGCTCGCGCGTGGTGTACGTCGTGATCACGACGTGCGTGCCCATCGCCTTGTCGTCGAGCGTCACCTTCTTCGGCTCGAAGGGCGGCGGGCGCGGCGTCGCGGATGACGCGCGCGGCTCGGGCGTGGGCTCGGGCGGCGAGGACGTGTTGCACGCCGCGAGGGCGAGCGCGCCGAGGAGGAACACTTGGCTCGTTCGCATCACGGCTCCCGCGTGATCCGCACGTAGACGTGCGACGGCGGGGCGATGCCCGTCTCCACGCGCACCTTGGGCATCCCCGGCGCGAGCGCCGCGACGAGCGCGAGCTCTTCCTCGTAGAACATGCGTCGGATCGAGGTCACGGCGTCGTAGTAGAACGTGTACGTCCGACCGTACAGGGCCCCGACGAGCGCCACGAGCCCGAGCGTCGTGAAGCTCCGCTCCCCGTCGATGAAACACGCGCCGACGCGGGCGCGCCGCGCCGCCTCGCTCATCATCCGCGCGATCATCCCCGGCGGGAAATGGTGGATCGCCTGGGTGCAGGTGATCACGTCCACGCCCCGCTCCGAGAGGCCTCCAAGCGCGAGCGCGTCCTCGACCGAGAACCGCACCGAGAGCCCCCGCTCGGCCGCCTGCGTGCGCCCGAGCGCGAGGTACTCCTCCCGCAGATCACTCGCCTCGATCGTGACCCGATCCCCGAGCCGCTCGGCGAGATGCAACGCGAGCCCGCCGTGCCCCGCCGCGACGTCGTGCACGATCGGCCGCTTCCCCTCGCCGCTCGCCGCCTCCACGAGCGGATCGATCGCCGCCATCACGGTCTCGTAGATCCCCGTGCAGTGGTTGAACCGATCGAGCACGTCGAGCGCGTGCGTCCGCTCGTCCTCCGGGAGGCTCGGATCATCCATGAGCTCCGGCCTGTCGCGGTAGAGACGCGCGTCCACCGCGTGGAGCAGCTCCGTGAGCGGGGCGCGTCCGTCTTCGTCGAGATCGCTCGGCCGTTCGGCGCGCATCGTCGTGACGGCCTCGGCGACAAGGGCGTCGAAGCGCTCGATCGCCGCTGGCTCGCCGCGGAGCACGGCGCCTTCGAGCGGGGCGATCGCGGGCCCGAATCGATCGATCGTGCGGCGCATCGCCCTGCCGCGGTGCGGCGCGAGCGCGGCGCGGAGCGGTCCACGCACATCGTGACGGCTCATCCTGCGCATCACCGCTTCGAGGGCTGGATCGAACCGGCGGCGGAGGACCTCGGAGAGCATCGAGGCTCGGGGCATGGCGCGAGCATAACGCATCCCGACGCGTCGTCGCGTCACGGGCGCCCCGCGCGAGAGGGCTGTATGATGCGCGATCGACCATGCCGACGACGTCCATCGATCGACCCGTCAGGGAATCCATCCTCGCGGCCGCGCGTGCCGTTGCGCCGATCGTCCGCGACGTCGCCGCGCGGATCTTCGCGCACCCGGAGCTACGCTTCGAAGAGACGCGCGCTGCAGGCTGGCTGTGTGAGGCCATCGAGGCCGAGGGTGTCCCCGTCGAACGCGGCACCGGCGGCCTCCCCACGGCCTTCCGCGCGCGCCTCGGCAGCGGCGCGGGCCCGCGCATCGCGATCCTCGCTGAGTACGACGCGCTCCCCGAAATGGGCCACGCGTGTGGCCACAACCTCATCGCCGGCGGCGCGCTCGGCGCGTTCCTCGCGATCGCGCGGGCGCGCCCGTCCTTCGTGGGCACGATCGAGATCATCGGCACGCCTGCCGAGGAGGGCGGCGGCGGCAAGATCCGCCTGCTCGAAGCCGGCGTCTTCGACGGCGTCACCGCCGCGATGATGTTTCACCCGTATGATTGCGACCTGCTCGCGCCCTCCTCCCTCGCGAGCTACTGGCTCTCGCTCCGCTTCAAGGGAGTGCCTTCGCATGCGGCGATGGCCCCGTGGGAGGGCAAGAGCGCGCTCGCGGCGGCGCTCGCGACGATGCACCTCGTCGATGCGCAACGCGTGCACCTGCGGGACGGCACGCGTGTGCATGGCGTGGTCGTCGAGGGTGGCCAGGCGGTCAACATCATCCCCGAGCGCGCCGTGGTGGACTTCGCGGTGCGCGCGTCGTCGTTCGCGGAGCTCTCGGTCGTGCGCGCGCTCGTCGAGCGATGCGCGCGCGGCGCGGCGATCGCGTGTGGCGTGGAGGTCGAGATCGAGGTGCGGGGTGGTTACAAGGACCTGCGCCCGAACATCCCGCTCGCGCGCCGCTTTGGCGAACACCTCGCCGCGCTCGGCAGGCCTGCGCGCGAGGTCGACCCCGTGCGCAGCATGGGCTCGACGGACATGGGCGACATCTCGCACGTGATCCCGTCGATCCACCCGCTGATTGCGATCTGCGACGAGGGGGAGACCATGTGCCACGAGCACCCGTTCGCGCGGCATGCGGACAGCGATCGAGGCGCGGAGGCCATGATGTTCGCGGCGCAGGCGATGGCGCTCACGGCGCTCGACGTGCTCGCGGACGCACCCTTGCGCGCGACGATGACTTCTTTTTTCGAGGGGAAAAGCGGGCGGTAAATCAGGCGGCGGGCGCGCGCTTGCTATCGACGCCGGCGGCTTGCAGGTCGTCGAGCATGCCCGTCGTACCTTCGAGCGGGATCGCGCGGGCGAGGGCCACGCGTTCGAGGATCATCGCGAGCTCCAGCATGTTGCTCACGGGCGGCAGGAGCGCGCTCGTCCCGTCCCAGAGATCGAGCCCGATGTGGCCGCGCAGCACCGGCAGCTCCTGCCCCTTCTGCTCGGTCTTCGGGATGCGCACCTTGTCGATCTGCGACCAGCTCCAGCGCCGCACCCGCGGCACCCCGAACGAGAGCAGCTCGCGCAGCACGATCCCCTCCGGGTTCACCACCACGCCGCGCATCTGGTCGCGCAAAACCCCTGCAATGGCGCTGCAAAACAGGATGATCGCGCACACGCTGGCGGGCATGATGCGGTGCCGATCGTCCTCGACGACGTACTTGAAGAGCCAGGTGTCCGTCGGAGCGTGTTGCCCGTAGACGATCGCGCCCGAGATCAGGAGCGCGACCGCGAGGTACACGAGCCAGGGAAGGCGCTCCTTCAGCGGCGGCCCGAACGACACCGTGCTGTCCGGGCGATACGTCATGTCGAAGCCGGGAGGACGAGAAGGTCGCGCCATACGCAGCAGTCTACACGACCCAGGCGCGAACCTTGGCTCGCCCTAGCGGCTCACTGGCACTCGGAAGCCTTCGTCGGATTCGACCGGAAATATTCGAGACACCAGGGGCTCAGCCCCGCGGTGAAGTCCGCACACGGGATCTGATCCGGCGCCGTGCCCGAGCGATCCGTCGCCAGCGCTTCTTTGCAGGACGCGCAGCACTTCTGCTTCATGTCGCCCTCGCCCTCGGGCTTCGCGTTTTCTTCGGGTTTCGGCGCCGCCTCCTCGCCGGCCATGTCCTGGCCGCCCGTGTCCTTGTCGACGTCCGGGACTTCCGCCTGCTTGGGCTTGCCGCACGCGGCGACGAGCAGGGCGGACGCGAAGAACAAGCCGACGAGCGCGCTCGAAACCTTCTTCATGAGCCCGGCTTTATCGGAAGCACGTCCGGGAATCAAACGTGGTGTTCGTCGCGGCGCTTTGAGCGTGGCGCCCTCCTACCCTCCTATAGCAAACTCGCCGCCATGCACGTGCACCTCGTGGGCGTCGCAGGAACCGGGATGGGCGCGCTCGCCGGGCTCTTCAAAGCCAGCGGGCACGACGTCTCCGGATCCGACGTCGCCTTCTATCCCCCCATGGGCCCCGCCCTCGAACGCTGGGGCATCCGGCTCATGGAGGGCTTCGACCCGAAGCACCTCGAGCCCCGCCCCGATCTCGTCGTCATCGGGAACGTTTGCCGTCCAACGAACCCCGAGGCCCGCGCCGCGCAGGGCAGCGGCATCCCGACGAAGAGCATGCCGCACGCGCTCGCCGAGCTCCTGCTCGTGCACCGCTCTCCGCTCGTCGTCGGCGGCACCCACGGCAAGACCACGACGAGCGCGCTCTGCGCATGGCTCCTCCACGAGGCCGGTCGTGATCCGGGCTTCCTCATCGGCGGCTTGCCGAAGAACTTCGACGCGAGCTTCCGCGTCCCCGGCGACGTCGCGCGCGGCGGCCGTTTGCCGCTCGTCACGGGCGAGGGCATGTCGCGCCGCAAGACGCCGTTCGTCGTCGAGGGCGACGAGTACGACACGGCCTTCTTCGAGAAGACGCCGAAGTTCTGGCACTACCGGCCCGAGGTCGCGATCCTCACGTCGATCGAGCACGACCACATCGACATCTACCCCGACGAAGCCTCCTACCTCGCGGCCTTCCGCGGCTTCGTCGAGCGTGTCCCCGAGAGCGGCCTCATCGTCGCCGCCGCGGCCGATCGCCACGTCGTTGACATCGTCCGCGCATCGGCCCGCGCGGAGGTCGCGTGGTTCGCCCTCGAAGGCGACGACACCCACGGACAGCCGCCCCACTGGCTCGCTGCGCCTGCCGGAGTCGACGAGACCGGCCAGTCCTTCGACCTCTATGCCGGCGGCGTCTACGCGGGCCGCGTCGCGGTCACGATTCCCGGCCGCCACAACATCCGCAACGCGCTCGCCGCGGCCGCCGCCGTCGCCCAGGGCTTTGGCGTGCCGCTCTCCACCGTGATCTCGGCGCTCGCGACCTTCCAGGGCGTTCGCCGCCGGCAGGATCTTCTCTACGAAGTGCGCGGCGTCCGCGTCTACGACGACTTCGCCCACCACCCGACCGCCGTCGACGAGACCCTGCGCGCCCTCCGCGCCCGCCACACGAAAGGCTCGCTCTTCGCCGTGTTCGAGCCGCGCAGCGCGACGGCGTGCCGCGCCCTGCACCAGGCGCAGTACGGAAGCTCCTTCGATGCGGCCGACGTCATCGTCCTCGCCCCGCTTGGCCGCACCGAGATCCCCGAGGCCGAGCGGCTCGATCTGCGCGCGCTCGCCGCGGCGCTCGAAGCGCGGGGCAAGCGCGCGCTCACGCCTGCGTCCGTCGACGAGATCGTCACGTTGCTCGCGCGGGACGCGCAGGCGGGCGACACCATCGCGCTGCTCTCGAACGGCGCGTTCGGCGGGATCTACGACAAGCTAAGGGGAGCGCTCGCGCCATGAAGACCACGACGACGGGCGAGCGTGCGCAGTTTGCCGCCATCGCGCAGCTTGTGGCCGAGGAGGCGGGCGCGCTCGTGAGCGCCGGCTTCCGTTCGCGCCCGCCCGTCGAGTCGAAGGGCCCTTCCGACCTCGTCACCGAGTACGACCGCGCGAGCGAGGACATGATCTCCATGCGCCTCGGCTCGCTCGCCCCCGGCATCCCGGTCGTCGGCGAAGAGCGCGGCGACGGCTTCGCCCCGATGGCCTTGCGAAGCGGCCTTGTCTGGTACGTCGACCCGCTCGACGGCACGACGAACTTCGTGCACGGCCACCCGTTCTGGAGCATCTCCGTTGGCCTCTTCGACGGCGACGAGCCGATCGCGGGCGCGGTCGTGGCGCCTGCGCTCGGCCTTCGCTGGAGCGGCTGGGTGGGGGAGCCCGTGAGCGTCACGGGCCGCTCGGGCCGGCACGGCGAGGCGCGGCGCAACGGTCAGCGTTGCGGCGTGAGCCCGACGTTGCGGCTCGAAGACGCGCTCGTCGCGACGGGCTTTCCGACAGTGCGCAATGTCGCGCCTGCGAACAACTTCCACTCGTTCATGAGCGTGAAGCACGTCGTGCAGGGGGTGCGGCGTTGCGGGAGCGCCGCGATTGACCTGTGCATGGTGGCCGACGGCACGTACGACGGGTACTGGGAGCGCAAGCTCAACATCTGGGACGTCGCGGCGGGCTGCGCGATGGTGCTGGCGGCGCGGGGGCGGATCACGGCGCTGGATGGCAGGCTGCCGAACTACCACGATGGGCACATCGCCGTGTCGAATGGCCACCTGCACGACGCGCTGGTCGAAGCGATCAATGCGTAGCGGGTGAAAATCAATAGGGCTTCGGGGCGAGGGCGGGCGCGACCGTCTTGTGGCCGAGCAGGGTGGAGACGGCATGAACGCGGCACGCGGCGACATAGAAATCCGTGATGTACCTGTATTTGTTCAGCACGATTTCGAGCACCTCGCGCAGGGAGATGACCTTCAAATACCCTGTGAAGATGGAGCGTGATCGCACGGTGACGACGTGCGGGGCCCATCGCACGACGTTCGTGCCGGCCCATGTGCCGTTGTCGTTCCAGTCTTTGTCTCGCTTGTCCTTCTGGCGATAACCGAACCTTTTGACGCCTTCGTAGGCGGAGTGCATGAGGCCGTCGATCCCGAGGTAGTCTTCCGGTGCGGCCTTCGTATTCACCACCTTCGACAGGACGTAGTTAGGACACTGTTTTCCTTCCTTGACGTCTTCGTACACCAGGTGGCTGTCCCTCAGAATGAGGTCCGTCACGCTGCCCGGCAGCGGGACGCCGGGGGACGTGAAAAAGTGAATCGTGACGCCCTGCGGCACGGTGAAGTAGCCGGAGTTCTCGTAGGTCGCGCCGTGCGACAACGTCAAGCAGTCCGTGACCGGCGTCTGCTTTTCGATCTCGTAGACGCTGCGGAAGAAGTAGAGGCGCGGCTCGATCTCGATCTTCATGGGACACCTCGGGGAGCGCAAAGAAACCGCCCTTCGGAGGGTACGGAATGCGCCCCCCTGCGGCGTCGACACCGAGAGCGTAATTCGTCGTGATCCAGAAACCAACGCCTATTACGTTATGGACAGTGCCATCGTAGGCTCGGCGAAGCGTGTGGTGATTGTGCGTTGAGCTACGCGCTGGTGGAGGCGATCCACGCGTAGGGAGGGGAGGCGCCTCGCGCTTCAGCGCTTGCGACGGCGCGCGAAGAGGGCGCCGAGGGCCACGAGGGCCGCGAGCCCGCGTCCGGGGGTCTCGATGGGTCCGCTGGCCAGGTGGCAATCCGCGCCGCCGCCCAGCTCACCGCCGGAACCGCCAGAGCCCGTCGGTCCACCGGAGCCGCCGATACCACCGGAGCCGCCGATACCACCGGAGCCGCCAATACCACCGGAGCCGCCGATACCACCGGAGCCGCCAATACCACCGGAGCCGCCGGAACCGCCGATACCACCGGAGCCGCCGGAACCGCCCACTCCACCGGAACCGCCGGAACCGCCGGAACCGCCGATACCACCGGAGCCGCCGGAGCCGCCCATACCGCCTGCGCCGCCCGCGCCGCCGATACCGCCCGCGCCGCCCGCGCCGCCGATACCACCGGAGCCGCCGATGCCGCCCGCGCCGCCCGCGCCGCCGATACCGCCGGAGCCGCCGATACCACCGGCACCGCCCGCGCCGCCCATCCCGCCCGCGCCGCCCATTCCACCCGCGCCACCGCTGCCGTCCGGCGTCACGCCGCCTTCGAAAATCTCCGCGCTCTCGCGGGCCTGCGGGTCGCCGTCGCCGGACGAGCAGCCTTCCTGCATCCCTCCGAAGACCAGCACACGATTGCCTTCGAGCCGCACGGCATTGGCATAGGTGCGCGTTTGGCTCATGTTGGGCACCGGCGTCCAGTCATTCGTGATCGGGTCGTACACGGCGGCGCTGCGGAGGGGGCACTCGTTGCCGCCGGCCCGCTCCCTGCCGCCCGCGAGCAACACCTTTCCGTTTCCGAGCAACATCGCCGCCTGACGCCCGCGCGAGACGCCGAGGTGCCCGGTCACCGTCCAATCGTTCGTCGCCGGATCATACACCTGCGCATGCGGCATGTTCCGCGCGCCCGTGACCAGCACCCGGCCGTCGTCGAGGCGCGTCGTCGTGAATTCGACGGGTGGCGCCAGCAAGGTCTGCGTCGGCGTCCATGCATTCGTCGCCGGATCATACCGGTCCGCGCCTTGCCCGCTCACCACGAGCACGCTGCCGTCGAGCAGCCGCGTCGCCTGGTGCGACGGATGCGCGAACGAAAGCGTACCGGCCGGCGAGAACGTCCCCGTCGCCGGGTCATAAAGCTCCGCCGTCGCCGGGTTCCCATAACCCGCGGTCACCAGCACCTTTCCTCCCGAAAGGACGACCGCTGAATGCCCCGAGCGCGCCGCGCCGAGATAACCCGTCGCGCTCCACGATTTCGTCGCCGGGTCGTACAGCTCCGCGGCCGTCGTCCCGCCGCCCACCGCGAGGATGCGCTCGTCGGGCAGCCGCGCCAGGACGAGGCCGTTGTCGTGGTGCGCGACCATGGCGCCGGTGAGCGTCCACGTATTGCTCGCCGCATCGTAGACCTCCGCCGAGGACGGGGAATCGCCGCCCACCACCAGGATCTCGCCAGTCGCGACCCGCAGCGACTTCGCGCGACGGCGCGCATGCAAGAGCGGCGCGGCGTCGCTCCAGGCGTTCGTCGCCGCGTCGTAGAGATGCGCCGCGAGCGTCTCGTTCCAGTCGTTGTCGATTCCGCCGGCCACGAGCACGCGGCCGCCTTCCAGCTCGGCCCACGTGGCCTCTTGATGTCCCACGGACATGCTCCCGGCCGGCGTCCATGCGGATTGGCAGCCGACCGGGGCATCCCCGACGCAGGCGCCCGCCTGGCATACGCCATTTGCCGTGCAACCATTGGCGCTGCCGCAGGTGGCCCCGCTCAGCGGGGTGCAGATCCCGTCCGCGGACGCGCCCTTGCTCACCGTGCAAGCGTCACACGACCCGGCGTCGCACGCGGCATTGCAGCAGACGCCGTCGACGCAGAAGCCGCTCGCGCATTCGCCGTCGAAGAGGCAGGCGCCGCCGTTGGCCGAGAAGGGGAGCGACTCGACGCTCGCCATGCCGCCGCCGGTGATGAGCACCCGCCCGTCTTGGAGCTGCGTGGCGTCGTGCCGGCTGCGGTTCGTGTTGAGGAATTTGCCGAGCGACCATGTCCCGGTCGCCGGATCGTAGAGCTCCGTGAGCGCACCGCCCGTGATCAGCACCCGACCATCGGCGAGGCGCGTGGCCGCGTGCAGGTAGTGGGTCGCGTTCATCGACGTCGTCGCCGTCCAGGCATGGGTCACCGGATCGTAAAGCAGCGCGCTGCGGTTCTCGGCGGTGAAGCCCTCGCCGCCGTAATCGGTGTAGCCGCCGGTGATGAGCGCCTTGCCGTTGTCGAGCGCCGTCGCGGTGTAGCCCTCGCGATTCTGGATCATGCCCGTGAAGGCCCAGGAATCCGTGGCGGGATCATACACCTGCGTGAGGGACCCGGACACGACGAGGATCTCCCCGTTTTGCAGCAGCGTCGCCGTATGGTCTTCGATGTAGTCGGGCGGCGCCGTGACCTCGATCGACGTGCTCGTGACCGGATCGTAAATCTCCGCCTCGAAGGTCACCCCATCGCCGTCCACGACGCCGCCGAGGAAGTAGACCCGCCCGTCGGGCAGCAGCGTCGCGGTATGCCCGTAGCGGGGCGTGAGCATCGGCGCGGCGGCCGTCCACGTCCCGGCGACCGGATCGTACACCTCGACGACCTCCGACGGCCCGCCGGCCACGAGGACCTTTCCATTCGGCAGGAGCGTCGCGGAATGGGACGTGCGCGCCGTGCTCATGGATGCGACGAGCGTCCAGGTATTCGTGGCCGGATCGTAGACCTCGGCCGTGTTGCTCCCGCCGCCGACCGCGAGGAGCCTTCCGTCGGACAAGCGCGTCGCGGTGTGCCGATTCCGCGAGACATTCATCGGCGGCGCCACGTCCCAGCGCGGCGCCGTGAGCGCCGATGCGGACGTATTCAGGGTGAGCACCTTCGGGGTATCGCCGCGGCTGCATGCGAGCGGCAATACGACAGGCACGACACCAAAAGCGAAAAGGAGCCGGAGAAAGGGCGACGTAGTACGCATGCACCGGACAATAACGGCGCCTGCGCCGCACTTGTCAACGGGCGAGCACGAGGCGTGTGACGGTCATGTTGTGCGGGAGGGCACCGTCTGTCGTCGACGTTCCGGTCATTTCGCACCGTCCCCGCGCGTGTTCGTGCTGGAGCGTTGGCCTCGGGGGTGGTAGGGTATGGTCGTTCCCTCTGCTGTTGTCCGTGAGGTGATTGGCAATTGAATCCCGAGTAAGCATGAACCAGGGGCCCACAACGCTGTCGTGGTGAGCTAGGCCCGAGAAGTCATCGGGAAGCCTAAAGCGGCACATCGGGTACCCACCTAGCCGCAAGCTAGGGGTTCAAGTCATCAACCCACGATTACGGCGGTAAGGAACGCTTCTTCGAGCCCGGTGAGAGCCGGGCTCTTTTCTTTTGTCGAACGTGCGGGGATGTCGGGCTGGGGGGCAGCTCCTACCCCTCGCTGCCCGCGCTGCCGGCGGACGTGTTGTCCTCGGTCTCCTCGTCGTCGCCGGCGTCGAGCCCGTCGTCGGTCTTGTCCTTGAGGAAGAAGAGGTCTTGCGTCTGCTTGTCGCGCGGGAAGGCGGCCTTGATGCGATTGGCGACCTCGGCGAACACGTCGAGAAACTCCTCTTTCGCGAGGTTCCGCGCCGCGCGCGCCTGCGCCGTGGCTTCCACGCCGAGCTTGCGTGCTTCGAGCGCCTGTTCGTAGCGGTACCGGACGGCGGTGATCTTGTCGAGCTCGGCCGAGCCCGCAGGGTAGATCGCGGCGACCTCCGTGTACCGGCCTTCGAGGGCGCGCATTTCTTTGATCTGCGTGCCGCCCACGGGCTTGATGATCGGCGTCGAGCCGCCGGGGAACAGGGCGGTGACGATACGCCCCCCGGGGCGACCATCCTCGAGCTCGGCGCGCTTGAGGGCGAGGCGAACGAGCTGGTCCGCGAGCCGGTCCGTGAACTTCACCTCGACCCGGATGACGATCAGCTCTTTGACCTTCTGCTCGTAGGCCTGCTCGCGCGCGAGGAGCCCGTTCGTGGCGTCGGCGAGCTTGGAGGCGAGGCCATTCAGGGCAGCGACGTCGGAGAACTTTCCGAGCATGGCCTGCGTGTAAAGGCTCTTGAGCTCGCAGCGGGTGATGGGTGTCTTGGCGTTGGGGAGTACCGACAAAGCTTGCCTCCTGGTTCGTTTGGTAAGTCGGAAAGCAGAGAAGATGTGGGCGGGGTTGTCAAGGACGAATACGGGTGGCTTGGAGGGGAGGCGGGGGAAGGGGGAGGGCGCGGCAACGTGACTTGCGGCGGCGCCGCGGGGTGGCGGTGGGGGTGGAGGCGTTGCTCGGGGCTTGGCGGTGGCGTGGCGGAGGGTGCGGAACGATGGGCGTACACACGAAGGCGGCGTGGCGGAGGGCGCGGAAACGTGGCCGAGGGTCTGGGCGGGGTGTGGCGGAGGGCGCGGACACGTGGCCGGAGATTCGGCCGCGGCGCGGCGGCGGTGGGGGCGGCGTTGCTTGGGGGGAGGGGAGGAGGCGGGCGGCGGGGAAGCAACGTGGCGCGACGTTCGCCAGGAGGACGCCACGCCGTTCGTGGACCGGCTCGTTGGACCCTACATGCTACAATCGGTGTAATGGCTGACGCTTCGGGCTTATGGGAGGCAAGGCACTCCCTCGACGCCCCCTTTGACCTCATTCCTGGTGTCGCTCGGTTCGAACCCCCCGACATCGTCTCGTGTCGCCTCGTCCGTGAGCTGACCACCGACGAAATCACGCGCCTCTTCGCGTTCACCAACGAGGCCGCAGCACGGACCGGCGGACTCTTCTCGGTCACGGACGCCTCCGTGCCCTTCGCGCGCATGAGCGTCAGCGCCGCCCTCGAGTTCAACCGACAGTTCAACCCGCGCATGGTCCGCGCCGCCGCCCTCGTCGGCGCGAGTTACCGCATGCGCACGCTCTCCGAGACGCTCGTCCGCGCCGCGCGCCTCCTCAAGCTCGAAATCGCGAGCTCCCCCGTTCGTTACTTCGACGACCACGCCTCCGCGCGCGCCTGGTTCGACGAGCTGCGCGCGAGCCCCGTCTGACCGCTCACGCCAACCCGAGCCTGCGCTCCTGAGGGACGCACAAGGCGACGCCTGCGTCCCAGCGCCCGTGATACAATCAGTGTTATGGCCGATACTCCTAACTTGTGGGTACCCGGGCACACATCCCTCGACGCTTTCATCGACATCGTCCCCGACGTCGCGTGGTTCGAGCCTCCCGACGTGCTCGTCTTTTGCCCTGCCCGTGAGATGACGCCCGCGGACGCCGAGCGCATCGCGACCTTCGCGCGGGATGCCTCGCGGCGGACCAACGGCCTTTTCACGGTCTCGGATCTCTCGAAGACGCTCGGCCACGTGAGCGTCAGCTCCGCCCTCGAATTCAACCGCCAGTTCGACACGAAGTTCCTGCGCGCCGGCGCCATCGTCGTCACGAGCTACCGCATGCGCGCGATCTCCGAGACGCTCGTCCGCGCCGCCCGCCTCCTCAAGCTCGACGTCGCGAAAGCCCCCGTTCGCTACTTCGAGGACCACGCCTCCGCCCGCGCCTGGTTCGACACGCTCCGCCAAGGCGCCTCTTGACGGATCACTCCACCGCCTCTGTCAAGCAAAACCCGTCGCGCGCCCGCCCGCGTACGCGCCTCAGCCGTCATCCCGCCACCCATCTGACGCTTGCGCGACGGGGCCCGCGTGCCGCCCTCCCTGACGGCTTTTCTTTTCCGTTTGCCCTGCCATTCCGGTAGCTTCCCCCTTCCGATGGACACGTTCGACACGCTCGTTTCCAAGGCGAAGGCGAGCCAATCTGGCCGCCTGCGCGGCCTGCTCCGCCGAGGAGCCGTCGCACTCGTGCTCTTGACCGTTCCAGGCGTTGCGTTTGCCGCCGTCACGGCCAAGGGCAAGCTGAGCGGGGCCGACAAGCTCCTGAACCCCGTGTGGAACGAGGCGAAGGACCCGAACGCTCGTCGCTACACGTTCCGCGAGCCCTCCCCGACGGTGCGGCCCGACGTGCGTACCCTCACGGGGCACCTGCCGAAAGAGCTCGCGATCGTCGCGCTCGGCGACAAGGGCACGCCGCAGAAGGTGCCCGTCACCGTCAGCGTCGCCGGCGGTCGCACGAGCCCCGTCACGATCGTCGTGCCCGAGGGCCAGCAGATCAACTTCGAGAACAAAGACCCGTTCCCGCACAAGCTCTACGAGACGGGAAACAAGGGCTTCGGCGCCGTCGAGACCGCGCCGAACAAGAGCCGCTCGTGGACCCCGCCCGGGCCCGGCAAGTACGAGATTCGTGATCAGTTCGCGCCGAGCGTCCGATCGTGGGTCGTCGTCGAGCCCCGCGCGATCGCCTCGACCTACCCCGATCGCAAGGGCGACTTCGCGATCGATCTCGAGCCCGGCCCGCACAAGCTTCGCGCGTACTTCAACGGCGAGCCCGTGGGCCAGGAGCTCGACGTCGTGATCACGCCCTTCCCGACCGAGCAGCCGCTCAAGGCGCCTCTCGTCGTCGCTGTGACCCCGAGCAAGTGAAGGCGGAGACGAGCCGATGATCCTGTCCCGTTTCTGGTACCTCGCCCTCGCCATCCTGCTCGGCGTGTCGGCGTTCACGCTGATGCTCGCCGCGCAGATGTACAACCGCTCCGGCCTCCGCGCGATGAGCGACTCGCTCGCCGCCGACTCGAGCGCCGTCGGTTGGTACCTCAAAGACGACGCGCGCAACCGTTCGAGCGCGCTCATTCCGATCGCGCTCGCCCCCGAGCTCCGCGGGCAACTCGCGAAGTCCACGCCCGAGGCCAAGCCGAGCCGCGAGATCCGCGACGAGGCCAAGAAGGCGCTGAAGAAGCTCGACGGCGAGGTCCCCGCGGACCTCAAGTTCGACGCGCTCTGGGCCGTCGACGGCAACGGCCGTGTCATCGCCTCCGTCGGCATCGAGCACGCCGAGGACTGGGAGCTCGGCGGCTACCCCGTCGTCGCGGACGCTCTGCACGGCTGGATCCGTGACGACGCGTGGGTCTGGAAGGGCCGCATCTATCGCGTCGTTTCGCGCCCCGTCGAGGCCGAGGTCAACGGCGAGCCCGTCGGCGCGGTCATCGGCGTGAAGATCGTCGACGACAAGTTCGCGCAGGGCGTCTCGAAGCGCACGGGCGCCGCGGTCGGCTTCTACGCCGACGGCGCGCGCGTCGCGTCCTGGGCCCCCGAAGGGTTCGACAAGGCGAACCTCGATCAGATCACGCAAGATCTGATGCAGCTCGAAAACAACAAGGACTACCAGGAGAAGGGCCGCAGCGAGCCGCGTGTCATCGCCGCGCACCTCGGCGTCGTCTACGCGCGCATGCCCGGCGAGGCCTGGGATCTCGGCGCGGGATATGCCGTCGGTCGCCTCGCGGTCGCCGTCGACTCGCCGCTCGACTTCCTCAACAAGGCCGACGACACCGACAAGAAGAACGTCCCGACGATCTTCGTCATCGTGGCCATCCTCGGGCTCGCGGGCGTCGGCGTCTTCTTCTCGGTCCTCGAGCACACGCAGCCGCTCGCCACGTTCAGCAAGGAGGCCATCCGCCTCGCAAAGGGCGAGGTCGACGTGCTCGCGCCGAGCAAGTTCCGCGGCGCGTACAAGAAGATCGCCTCCGACCTCAACGACGGCATCGACAAGATCGCGGCCAAGGGCGGCGCGCCGCGTCGCGCCGCCGATCTCGAACAGGTCCTCGGCCCGATCCCGGCCGCGCCCACGATGAGCGCGTTCGCCGTGCCCGGCCCCGGCGAGACCTCGTCGACCGCGATCCCGGTCCCGAACAGCGCACCCGCTGCGAAGCCCCTGCCCAAGGCGCTCCCGAAGCCGAAGCCGCGTCCGGGTTCGACGACGCAGGACCCGGTCGAGTCGGTGCCCGAGCCGGAGCCCGAGGCCGCGCCTGCGCCGGCTGCGGCGCCGCCTCCGCTGCCGAAGGCGGCCGCGGCCGAGCCTGCGGCGCCCGCGGCGGAGGGGGACGAGGTCGACGAGCTCACCGAGTGGCAGAAGGTCTACGAAGAGTTCGTCGCGATGAAGCAGCAGTGCGGCGAGCAGACGGCGGGCATGACGTTCGACAAGTTCAAGTCGACGCTTCAGCGCAACAAGGACGCGCTCGTGCAACGGCACGGCGTGACGCGCGTGAAGTTCACGGTGTACGCGAAGGAAGGCAAGGCCGCGCTGAAGGCCTCGCCGGTCAACAAGTAAAACCCAGCATCGAAATCGGCAGGAGCGGCAGAGCGATGGGCGCGAGGAATCTCGTCGTGGGGGCGGTCGTGGGGTCGGTCTTGCTGGGGGGCGCGGGCGTCGCGCGCGCCTCCTCGGGGCTCGACTCTCCCGACAATGGCGTCGTGCAACTCGGCCGTGGCGCGACCTATGTCGCGCGCGCGGACGACCCGCTCGCCGCGTACTTCAACCCTGCG
Organism: Polyangium mundeleinium; assembly: GCF_028369105.1. Classification (NCBI taxonomy): domain Bacteria; kingdom Pseudomonadati; phylum Myxococcota; order Polyangiales; family Polyangiaceae; genus Polyangium; species Polyangium mundeleinium. Next base: position 13,047,227 of record NZ_JAQNDO010000001.1, read on the forward strand.
GGCCTCGCGTTCCAGAAGTCGGGCGTGCATGTCGGCGCGCACCTTCTGTTCATGAACACCTGCTTCTCGCGCAGGGACGTGAACGGTCAGCCTGTCTCGCCGGGCGGCGGCATCCCGGGCCCCGGCGCGGCGGGTGGCCCCTCCGATCCGGTCTGCTCCGAGACCTCGCCCTTCCCGAACCCGCAGATCGCCGCGAACTTCCGCATCACGCAAAAGCTCGCGATCGGCCTGTCCGTCATGGGCCCGCACGGCGTCGGCAAGATCGTCTGGCCCGAGTCGATCCCGTACACGAACCAGCTCGGCCTCTCGACCACGCAGCCTGCGCCGCAGCGCCATCTGCTCATCGAGAGCGACTCGCTCATCTTCAACCCGACGCTCAGCGTGAGCTACGCGATCAAGGACTGGCTCAGCGTCGGCGCGGGCTTCATCTGGGGCGTCGCCTCGATCGATTTCGTCAACTTCACCGAGGCGACCTCGCAGATCCCGAGGGACGACTTCGCCGGCAACCAGGAAGTGAAGTCGACGCTCTCGGCCTTCGATGGCTTCGTGCCCGGCGTCGTCGTGGGTGTCCTCGCTTCGCCGCACAAGCGCCTCGACCTCGGCGCGTGGTTCAAGTGGCAGGACGCGATCTCCACGCGCACCGGCGTGAAGCTCGAATCGCTCTACTGGCGCGCGGGCGGCCAGAAAAACGACAACCCGTGTCCGGCGGGCCCGGCGAACTGCAACATCACCGAGGACAAGGACGCGGGCACGCTCAAGTTCAGGATCCCGCTCGAAGCGCGCCTCGGCTTCCGCTACCACCACCCGCTGCGCGCAGGCTCGCTCGTGCCCAAGGTCGGCGCCAAGGTGCGCGACCCGCTCGCGGACGACCTCTTCGACCTCGAGGTCGACTTCACCTACGCGCACAACAGCGTCGTCGACAACCTCGAGGTCCGCTTCGATCCGGGCATCCGCGTGAACGGCACGCCCGGCGAGATCCCCACGAACGCCGACATCCCGCACAAGTGGAAGAACGTCTTCGGCGTGCGGTTCGGCGGCGACTTCGTGGTCATCCCCGGCTTCCTCGCGGTCCGGGCCGGCGGATTTTTCGAAACGAACGGCCAGGACCCCGCCTACCTGAACCCGGATTTCCACCTCGGCGCCCGTGTCGGCGTGGGCGGCGGCGGCAGCGTGCGCGTCGGGCCCGTCGACGTCTCGGTCGCCTACCAGCACACCTTCTTCGAGCCGCTCGACAACGGCGGTCGGGGCGAGGTCTACGGCCTCTCCGGTGACGCGACGACGAATTATCGCAGCCCTCACAACGTCAATGGCGGGCGGCTCGAGTCGAGCCTGAACGAGGTTGCGCTCGGGGCCACCTACCGGTTCTGAACGTTCCGAGTGCGGAGAACATTGACATCCGGCGTGCCGGCGCGCTTCATTGCGACGGTTATCGTCGCATGGGGACGAACTTGTCCGGGAGGATGGGATGAACGCGCGTGCATCGTTGATGGTGGTCGGGCTGGGTTTGGCGGTCGTCGGCTGTGCCATTCCCAAGCCGCCGCCGACGGCCCCGGACGAATACGAGTATACGTTTGAACACAAAAAGACCGGCGAGCCCCTGAAGGTCGAGGGCGAGAGTTTTACGTACACGACCACGGAGCGCGTCGAGCTCGGCGAGCAGGAGGTCCGCGACGCGTCGGGGCGCCTCGTCGGATCGAGCCGCATCTACGGCAACCAGCAGGTCGCGCGCCGCGGCTACGCCTGGGGCGTCTATCAGGGCAGGCAAGAGATCGACGTGCTCAGCGCGCTGCACATCGCGCGCGACAAGGCGTTCGAGGATGCATTCGAGGAGCGCATCGTGGAGATCCGCGACAACCACGCGGAGTCGATGGCCGTCTACGAGAAGGGCATCAAGGACAACGCCGGCAAGCGATCCACCGGCATGATCGTGGCGGGCGTGGGCTACGGCATCATGGGTGGCTGGGCCATCGCCGCGGCGGTCACGAAGGATGATCCCATCATCCCGACGGCGGGCTCGACGGCCATCATCATCGGCGGGGTCATCGTCGGCGCGATCGGCACCTGGATCTACCAGAGCGCGCTGAACGGCATGCGTCGCGAGGCGAACAAGGCCACCGCGATGGCCACCGACAAGATCTCGGCCTCCGACTTCCCGAAGCTCACGAGCGAGTCCTACCTCCACGACGTCGCCCGCGAGTACAACCGCGGCCTCGCCCCCGAGCCCCCGCCGCCGCCGAAGGACACGAAGAAGAAGAAAAAGAAGTAGTTCTCGGCCCCGATCGGCCGCTCTTTCCCGCCTCCGTTCGTCCGGGTGGCGCGCGCGTATCGACGCGGCCGCGCGCCTTCGCTATGACCCGGGCCAGCATGACCGACACACCCGTCCGCAACGTCATCATCATCGGCTCGGGCCCTGCGGGCCTGACTGCGTCCATCTACGCCGCACGCGCGAATCTGAAGCCGCTCTGCATCGAGGGGTTCAACGCGGGCGGGCTCATCCCCGGCGGTCAGCTCATGTTCACGACCGACGTCGAGAACTATCCGGGCTTTCCGCAGAAGGTCACGGGCCAGGAGCTCATGCAGCGCTTCCGTGATCAGGCGGAGCACCAGGGCACCGAGATCGTGACGGCGGACGTGACGAAGGTCGATCTCTCGGCGCGGCCGTTCAAGGTCTGGGTCGAGGAGACGCTCTACCTCGCCAAGACCGTGGTCGTCGCGACGGGCGCGCGCGCGAACTACCTCGGCCTGCCGAGCGAAGAAGCGCTCAAGAACAAGGGTGTGAGCGCATGCGCGGTCTGCGACGGCGCGCTCTACCGCGGCCGTGACGTCGCCGTCGTCGGCGGCGGCGACACCGCGATGGAGGAGGCGAGTTACCTCGCGGGCCTCTGCTCCTCGGTCACGCTCGTGCATCGCCGCGACGAGTTCCGCGCGAGCAAGGCGATGATCGAGCGCGTCGTTTCGAACCCGAAGATCAAGATCCTCTACAGCCACGTGGTCGAGGAGGTGCTCGACGTCCGCGCGGACGAGGTCACGGGGATCGTCGTGAAGAACCTGAAGACGGGCGAAACTTCGTCCATTCCGGTCGCGGCGTTTTTCGTGGCGATCGGCCACACGCCCATGACCGAGCTCTTCGTCGGGCAGCTCGAGACGCACGCGAACGGCTACTTGAAGACCGTGCCTGGTTCGACGCGCACGAGCGTGCCCGGCGTGTTCGCCGCGGGCGACGTGCAGGACTGGACGTACAGGCAGGCGGTCACGGCCGCGGGGACGGGCTGCATGGCCGCGCTCGACGCCGAGCGGTTCTTGCAGCAAGAAGGTGGGAGTCACTGACGCAGGCCTTCGATGGACGAGCCCCACGCCGATCCGCGCGACGAGCTCTTCGAGATCGCGACCTCGGTGCGCGCGCTCGTCGAGTGGTACGACAGCACGGGCGCGTGGGGTCTGCCGCTCGCGCCCGCGCGTGGCGAGGTCGAGCCCGCGTATCCTGCGGCTGAACCTCACGCCGCGCCGCCGCCAAACCCGCGCGCGCCTGCGCCCGTCGCGGATCGGCGCCCCGTCCCCTCGGACGCCACCTTCGCGCAGCCCGCGCAGTTCACGTCGCCGCCCGAGCGCGCGCCGGTGCCGCAGTACACGCCGCCTCCGCCGCCTGCCGAGAGGCCGCAGCGCCCCGCCGCTCCGCGCCCCGAGGCACGCACGCCCGAGGCGCGTATCGAGCAGCTCCGCGTCCTCGCCTCCGAGGTCGCCTCCTGCACGCGTTGCCGCCTCGCCGAGCGGCGCACGCAGACCGTGTTTGCCCGCGGCAACCCGCTGTCCGAGCTTTGTTTCGTCGGTGAAGGACCGGGCGTGGAGGAAGACCTCGCGGGCGAGCCGTTCGTCGGTCCTGCGGGGCAGCTCCTCGACAAGATGATCTCCGCGATGGGGTACAGGCCGGGCGAGGTCTACATCTGCAACATCGTCAAGTGCCGGCCTCCGGAGAACCGCAAGCCGCAGCCTGACGAGATGGAGGCGTGCAAGGGCTACCTCGCGTCGCAGCTCGAGCTCGCGCGGCCGAGGTACATCGTCGCGCTCGGCGCGACGGCGATTCAGGGCCTGCTCGGCACGTCCGAGGGCATCACGAAGCTGCGCGGCAAGTGGAAGATGTACCGCGGGATCCCCGTCATGCCGACGTTCCATCCGGCCTACCTCCTCAGGCAGCCGTCGGCGAAACGCGAGGTATGGACCGACCTGCAGGAAGTGATGGCGCGCCTCGGCAAGAAGCCACCCGCGCGGGGCTGACGCTCGAGCGTGTCCTCCGCGTGCTGCTCTGCCTCGTCGGCGTCGCGCCGTTCGTCGCGCCCTTCGCGCGCCGCGTGACGAGCCCCGAGACGGGCGAGCTCCTCTACCTGCTCTTCGCGCCGGTTTGCCACCTCAAACCCGAGCGCACGCTCGCGCTCGCCGGCGTGCTCATGCCGCTCTGCAGCCGTTGCGCTGGCATCTTCGCGGGGTTCGTGACGGCCGGGATGTTTCCGCGTCCGCGATGGAGCGTGCGTGCGTGCCTCGGGTACGGGTTCGTCGCGAGCGTGATCATGCTGGCCGACGTGATCACGCAGGACCTCCGCCTGCGCCCGCTCTTTCATCCGGCGCGGCTCGTGACGGGCGTCTTGTGGGGGCACGTGTTCGCCCTGGGGATCCTCGCGATCGCGCGCGAGCACCTCGCAAGGCCTGCGCGCGTCACTTCTTCAGCGTGACGGGCCTGCCTGCGACGGGCGCTTCGCCGAGGAGCACGAGCGTCTCGATCTTCTTCTTGTCGCTCTTCTCGTCGACGACCTTCAGCGTGCCCGCGAGGTTATAGGCCATCTCCCACGAGACCGTGTCGTCGGCCGAGAAGAAGGCGAACGACGAGTCGCAGATCGCGAGGTCCTTCTTGATCGCGTCGCCCGTGTTCGAGAGATCGGGCCCTGCGAACCCTTTGCGTTGCTTTTTGCCGAGCCCGCCCTTGAACGGCCACACCGCGGTCGAGAGGTCCTTCAGCACCATCACCGTTACCGAGCAGCCGGGCGGGTTCGACACCTTGTCCGGCGGCGTGATCAGGAGTTCCTTCGGCACGTCGTCTCGGCCGTCGGTCTTGAGCAGGATCGTCGGCGCGCCCGCGCGGCCGAGCTCGGCCACGACGGCGGCGACGTCCGGCGTGCGCGCCTTCTTCTCGGCGATCACCGTGACCTGCTGCCCGTTGATCGGGAGATCCTTCACCGCCGCCGTGAGCTTCTCCGGCCATTTCTCCTGCTTCATGTCGACGCGGATCTGGCCGATGTACGGGCCGAGCGAGTCGACGATCAGCGCGGGCATCGTCTTCGGCTTGGGCGGCGGCGCGGGTTCCGTCGGCGCTGCGGCAGAGGCGGTCGCGCTCGGGGCGGCGCCCGTCTTGGACTTGTCGTCGCCGCAGGCGGTCAGCGTCGTCGCGACGAGGAGCACGAGCGAGGCGAGGACAGGGACGCGGGAGTGCATGGCGGCGGAGTGTACCGAAGCCGAAGGCTCGGGAGAAAGGAAGCGGCGTCCTCGGGGCGACGGGGCGTGGTAGCTTCCGCGCGGACCGGCCGTTCGGCCCCTCGAATCGAGCTCCGATTTCACGATGCCTTCTCCCTTCGTCACGCGCCTCGCAAGCTTTCAGCACGAAGAGCGGCTCGCCGTGGAGGACGACACGCGGAGCCGCACGTTCGCCGAGCTTTGGGATCGCGCCCAGCGCGTCCGCCTCGCGCTCACCGAGGGCGCGCCTTCGCTCGAAGGCCGCGCCGTGGCCATCCTCGTCTCGCCCGGCGCGCTCTGGCTCGAAGCCTTCTTCGGCACGATCCTCGCGGGCGGCGTGGCCTTGCCGCTCTCGCCGCTTTATCCGCCCGCCGAGCTCGCTTGGTTCGGCGAGGACGCGCGCGCGGCTGCGGTGATCGTCTCCGAGGACCAGCGCGAGCGTGGGGCCTTGCTCTGCGAAGGCCGCCGCGTCCTCCTCGCGGAGACGCTCGCCGACGGCCCGCGGCCCGAGGGCGACGCGGCCCCGCTCGAACCCGACGACGTCGCGCTCCTGCTCTACACGAGCGGCACAACGGGCAAACCCAAGGGCGCGATGATCACGCATGAGAACGTCGACGTGCAGGCCGCGATTTTGCGCGAGGCGTGGGCGTTCAGTGAGGGCGATCGGCTGCTCCACGCGCTGCCGCTGCATCACCTGCACGGCCTCGGTATCTCGCTGCTCACCACGCTGCTCGCGGGCGCCGCGGCGCGGCTCCTCCCGCGCTTCGACGCGCGGCGCGTGTGGGAGACGTTTTGCGGGCCAAACCCGCCGACGGTCTGGATGGCCGTGCCCACGATGTACCAGAAGCTCTTCGAGGCGTTCGACGCGGCCGACGAGCCGACGCGGGCGCGGTGGGCGGGCGGCGCGCGCAGTTTGCGCCTCGCGACGAGCGGCTCGGCCGCGCTCCCCGTCACCCTCGCCGAGCGCTGGCGCGCCGTCACGGGCGCGATCCCGCTCGAGCGTTTCGGCATGACCGAGATCGGGGTTGGCGCGACGAACGCCCTTGATCCTTTGGGCCGACGCTCCGGCTCGGTGGGTTTGCCTCCGCGCTCGGTCGAGGCGCGGATCGTCGACGAGGCGGGCAATGACCTCGAGCGTGGCCCCGGCGAGCTCTGGATTCGTGGGCCCAGCGTGTTCAAGGGGTACCTCGGCCGCGAGCAGGCCACGCAGGACGCGTTTGCCGAGGGCCGCTGGTTCCGCACCGGCGATGTGGCCGAGCGCGCCGAGGATGGCTACCTGCGTTTGCTCGGACGAACCAGTGTAGACATTTTGAAGAGCGGCGGGTACAAGCTCTCGGCCCTGGAGATCGAGGAGGCGCTGCGGGAAAACGCGGCCGTCGCCGAGGTCGCGGTCGTGGGTTTGCCCGACGAGGCGTGGGGCGAGCGTGTCGTCGCGGTCGTCGTCGCCGCGCCGGGTCGCGCCGCGGAATGCGCGCCGGAGGTGCTGCGCGGCTGGGCGAAAGAGCGAATCGCGCCGTACAAGGTTCCACGCGAGGTGATCGTGGCGACGTCGCTCCCGCGCAATGCGCTCGGAAAGGTCGTCAAGCCCGAACTCGTGAAGGCAATTTTGGATGGGACGGTCGCAAATATGTCGCGGACCGAATCGTAACGACGTAACGCATGAGAAGTTTTGACCTCGACGCCCCCACGTGTCAGGGAGCGGCGTCGTCAGACATTCCGTGGAACGACCACGGATTCAAAGGAGACTTCACATGCGAATGCTTTCGATTCTTGCCCTGGTTTCCATGAGCTTCTTGGGCCTCGCCGCGTGCGGCGACGATACGGGCGGCTCGGGCGGCACCGGCGGCACCGCCGGCAGCGGCGGCATGGGCGGCACCGGCGGCATGGGCGGCACCGGCGGCATGGGCGGCGGTGGGCCCGCGGCTGGTTTCTGCGGCAAGTCGTGCGCGATGCCGGCGGATTGCTGTGCGATGGGCGTGCCGAACTGCCCCGGCATGGACTACCCGAACAACTGGACGTGTGACGACGGCGTGTGTGGCGCCCCGCAATGCAAGGCCGACGCCGATTGCACGTTCGGCGGCGCGCTGCCGGACTACAAGTGCCTGACCGAGAACGACTTCAAGATCTGCGCCGAGGGCTGCACGGCGGACGCCGATTGCACGGCGCCCCTGAAGTGCATCGGCGAGGACGACACCGGCGCGAAGTACTGCTCCGCCGAGCCGATGATGACGGGCGGGTGTAAGACCGACGCGGACTGCAACGGCTTCGGCAAGTGCAACACCACGAGCGGCGCGTGTGAGTGCTCGGCCGACGCCGATTGCACGGCCATGGGCGTCGACAAGTGCGTGCAGTGATCCTCGGTTGAGTTGAGGGAGAGACGCGTCACGCCGCGGCGTGGCGCGTCTCGATGATCCCGATCCGCGCGAGCATCCGCCGCACCGCGCGGAACGCGTCCGCCCGGCCGAACTGCAAGAGGTGCCCGCCGTGGAACGTCTCCAGCGGCGCGCGGAAATGCTCGGCCATGCGCCGCGCGTGATCGAGCGGCGTGATCTGGTCGCCCGCCGCTCCCACGACGAGGAATCGCTCGGGCGGGATCAACGCGGACCGACCGAGCGGGCTCACCACGCGGAGCGTCGCTTCGATCGCCTGGTGCTGCGCCGCTTGCTGCTCCGGCGTGCCGACGAGCAGCCCCACCGCGCGCGCCACGTCGGCGATCGACGCGCACGGCACGATCGGCACCGCGAACGCGAGCGTCGGATCGATCGTGGCCCAGAGCCCCGTCGTGTAGCCGCCGAGGCTCATCCCCATCGCGCCGACCGACGACGCGCCCCGGTCGCAGAGGAGGGCCGCGAGCGCGCGGAGATCCATGATCGCCTGGCGAAACCCCTCGATCGTGAAGCGCATGTCCGGCGAGGGAAAGAGCGCCGTCCCTTTCGGCGCGCGGCATGCGTGGAAGGGCAGGACCGCCATCGCCACGTCGAGGCCGAGCTCGAAGATCCAGGGCACGGGCCAGAGCCGCTCCTCGAGCGCGAACGCCCCGCACCGGTAGCCGTGCACGAGGATCACGACCGGGCGGGGCGTAGCGTGCAGAAACAGCCGCGCCGTCGCGGTGCGGTTCAGCGTGTGCCCGAGGTAGTCCGTGCGCACGTTCTCTTCGAGCGGTTCGAACTCGCTCGGCCATGTCGCGTCGAGCACCATGCCGGGATCGGGCCCGCCGAGGAGACGCACCCGGGCGAGCTCGACGTGGGGGATCGTTGGTTCCCCAAAAAACGAGCTCGGCGCCGTGAAGAACTCGGGCTTGTCGTAGATCGCGCGGATCGCGGAGAGCAGGTCGATGCGGGCCTCGGGGCCGAGGCCCGCGGGATCAAAAGAGCGGATCATGTCCCCCCGCACGAGCATCGCCGTGCCGACGGTCTTGTCGAACCCGGAAGCAGCGCTCGTGAGGATGCGGCGCAGGACCAACCCGCCCTCCTTTGGGAAGGCTACTTCCGCGACACGACCATTCGTGACTCGGCCGCAGCCACCACGTCGGGAAGCAAGAAGGGGACCCGCCGCGTCTGGTTCTTCCGCCAGAGCTCGGCTTGGTCGCGGAAATGCGGGCTCTGCGAGTCCCACACCGCGCCTCCCGGCAGCGCGTTCCAGGAACGCGGACCCTCCGGATCGAGGTCCACGACGAGTCGCTGCGTCGGGCCGAAATCGTAGTCGTAGCGGGGCGTCACGTCGAGCCGGGCGGTGAGGGAGAAGTCGGACGAATCGACCGAGAAGTTGTCGCCGTGTCGCGGAAAACCGTCCGGAAAAACCGGATCGCCGAGCGGCGGGATCGAGAGCTGCCCGAGGACCGGGAGGATCGCCTCGAAGCGGACGCGGTGCCGTGCGCCCCAGCGGTAGGCGCCGATATCGGTGCCGACGTCCTCCGCGAGCGTCCCGAGCGCGTCGAGGAGCGCGCGCACGATCCGCTCATGTTTCGTCTCGATCCCCGGCGTCGCCATGTCGTCCCAGAGCGCGCTCTCCTTCGTCGCCGGGTCGTATGTCGGGAGCGTCGCGGGTGTGTCGCGCGTGATCGCAAGGATCGCCTTGGCTTTCTGATCCCGCGGCACGAAGGGCCTGCCGGCATGCTCGAGCTCGTCCCCCATGACGCGCTCGACGAGCCGCAGGAGCCACGCGTTGAACACGAGCGTCGCCTGCGCCGCGCGCGCCTCGATCGCCGTATCGCCCTCCTCCGGGAGCGGCTTGTTCGTCTCCGGATCGATCCCGCTCGCGGCCTCGTAGCCGGCTTCCGTGCCCCACGCCGTGAGCAACGCGTGCACCTTCTGGATCGCCGCCGCGTCGTAGCTGGTATCGGCCACCACGGCCGAGAGATCCGGGTGCGTCCCGGGCGTCTTGCGCTCGGCTTCCGCTCGATCGATCGCCTCGATCAGCGCGGGCGTCAGGCGCGAGCCGAGCGCCGATTTCGCGTCCCCCTGGATCTTCGCGAGATCCTCGGGCGTCGCCTTGTCGAGCTCCGCGAGCCGCTCCTGGATCCGACCTTCACGGAAGCCGATGTCCCATGAGCAAGCGAGGTACATCGGCGTGCCGTCGGGGAGCGCGCCGTTCGAGGGATCGCCGTCGAGCGAGTCCCCGATCGGATCGTTGTTCGCCGTCGCGAGGAAGCCCGCGGCGGGGTTTTTCTCCCAGGGCACGAGGTTGTCCGGCAGGGCGCCCGTCCACTCGGCCGAACCATCCCCCGGGAGCACGAGGCACGGGATCGTGCCCGAGAACGTCGCGGGGTTCCACGCGACGGCCGCCGGCGCTCGGGTCGGCAGCTTCGCGTGCGAGGTCCAGAGCACGTTGCCTTGCGTATCCGCGATCATCCAGTTCTGCGCGCCCACCTGAAAACCGTCGAGCGCGAGCTTCGCCTCGTCGACGTTTTTGGACCTCAAAAGGTGGAGGATCGCCGCGAGCTCGTTCGTCGGTTCATCGCCCGTCCAGCGCACGCTCACCGCGCCCTTCGCCGGGTCGAGCGGCGCCACCGTGTGATCCGGCAGGATCTCCGGCAGCATCGCCCCGTGGTGCGGCACGACCGGGAGCTTGTAGGTGTACGGCTCGCCGGCCTGGATCTGGATCACCTCGTCGATCGTCTCGATCGCGACGTTTTTCCCCCCGAACACGACCGACTTGCCATCCGGCGTGATCGTCTCGGCGTAGAGATCGGTCACGTCGTAGCCGGCGACCGTCGCGCCCCAGGCGATGTGCTCGTTGTGCCCCAGGATGATCCCCGGGATGCCGGGGAACGCGAGCCCCGAGACTTTTACCCGCGCGGATGGATCCTTTGGCGTCACCTCCATCGCGACGGGCCAGAAGATCGAGGGCGCGGCGAGCGTCAGGTGCGGATCACTCGCGAGCAGCGCGTGCCCCGTGTCGCTCCTCCCCGCCGTGACGGCCCAGTTGTTCGAGCCGAATCCTTCGGGCGCGAACAGATCCTTCACCTTGCGCAGGGCCTCGCGGTACCGCTCCGTCCGCGCGCCGAGGTCGGGCAGGAGAGGGGAGGGCGCGGGGCTTTTCGCGCCGCCCTGGCCCATCGGGTAGCCCGTGGTCGTCGTCGCCGGCTCGTACGGCGCGAAGCGATAGAGCTCCTGGAGGATGCCGCTCCGCGCCGCGACGAGCGGATCGGCCGCGTTTTTCGGGAACGCCGCCCCGAGCGTCTGGATCGAGATCGTGTCCGCGAGCTCGGCGTCGGCCGAATGCGAGAGCAGGTACGACTGGAGACGCGCGATCGCGAGGGCGTCCGGGCCTGTGAAGTCGGTGAACGCATCGACCGGGACGAGGAACGCCGCTGCGGGCAGCGCCGCCTCGCGGTTCCGGAGTGCGCGGAAGTGCTGGGTCACGCCGTCGGCGAACGCGTCGACGAGGGTCTTTTCCTCGGCCCCGAGCGCCTCGTACTGCTTCTTCGCGACGCGGTGCAGGCCGAGGCTGCGGAACACGATGTCGTTGTCGATCACGCTCGCGTCCGCGTCGGCGAGGATCTCGGCGAGCCTGCCCTCGGACACGCGGCGGTAAAACTCGATCTGCAGGTGCCGGTCCTGCGCCACGAGGTAACCCTGCACGCGCACCGCGTCCTCGAAGCTCGACGCGAAGATGTGCGGCCGCCCGTCCGTGTCACGCACGACGTCCACGGGCGAAGCGAGGTTCTCGATCTGGACACGCTCGCTCACGGGCAGATCGGCGCGCTCGCCGATCGGCCCGAAGGGATCACCCGCAGGCGTGGGGGGCGGCTTGGCGGGGTCCGAGCAGCCAGCGGCGAGGGGCGCGAGGGTCAGGGCGACGAAGCTGAAGAACCGGGCGATCGGGAAGCGTCGAGGCTCATGCATGGGGAAGGTCTCCTTTTCCCGGACTAGCCTGCCGGGCCTTTGGCTCGCCGAAAATTCGTCCGTTTCTCGTCCTCTCTGGCAAGGGACCCTTCATGCGCTTGGTGCAGGCCCCCGCGCCTTCGGGCTCCCCCTCTCCGCCCGTGCGACCGTCGTTTGGCGCGTTCTTCGTCGCCGCTCCCCGCAAAGCCGAGCTCCTCTCGGAGCTGCGCGGCCGCGGCTACGTGGTCGCCAGCATCGTGCGCCCCCCGGCTCCCGGGCGGCTCCGCCAGGCCGTCGAGGAGGCCGTCGAGAGCGCCCTTGCCATGCGCGGCGCCCCCCCGCCGTCCGTGAGCGCCGACGTCGACGGCGCCGCCTCCCTGCGCGATCAGGTCGTCCGGGCCCGTGGCCTTGGCTCCTTCGGCCTCGCCCTCGCCTTGCCGCCGCTCGCCACGCTCGCCGACACCTCGGGCGACGCCCCCGCGCTCGGGCCCTCCGACAGCGCCGTGCTCTCGGTCTTCAACGAAGCGGCCCAGGCCGGCCCCGTGGCGCTCGTCCTCGACGAGGGCGACCGTGGCCTCCGGATCCTCGCGCCCGTCCGCCTCGACGAGCTCGTCGCCGAAGCCGCCCCCACGCGCCGCGCCCTCCCCGAGCACTCGCGCGTCGTCGCCCGCCCGCCCCTCACGCCGCCCGCGCCGCCGCCCGAGGCCGAGCCGAGCGACGTGCGTCCCCTCACGACCCATGAATCCGGCCCGCCCGAAGCCGACGCGTCGCCCGAGCGCGCGCCGATCGGCCGCCTGCGTGGCCTGAAGTCCGGCCCCCGGCCGACGCCGACCCCGATGCCCGCGGCGGACGGCGCGCCGCGCGCGTTCAAGTCGACCCCGCCGCCGCCCATGGATGCGGCGCCCGCGGAGCCCGCCGCCCCGGCGCCGCGCAACCGCACGCCCTCCTCGCCCGCGCTCGAGCCCACGCGCGACCGCGAGCCCGTGCGCGACCGCGAGCCCGTGCGTGACCGTGAGTTCGCGCGCGACCGCGAGCCCGAGGCCGCCGCGCATGCCGCGAAAAACGCCCCTGCGGCCGACACGCTCCCGCCGCCGCCCCCGCTGCCCTCGGACCTCGTGCCGCCCTCGCCGCCGGTCGCTCCCTCGCCGGTCGAGCGTGTCCTCTCGGCGGCCGAGTGGCGCGCCTTCGCGATGGACCTCGACAACGCGCGTGGCCCCAAGCCCGCGGGTGTCATCGACCGGCTCTTCGCGACCCGCTACATGCCCCTCATCGGCGCCCTCTCGCGTGGCCACGCCGACGCCTCCGTCCAGCGCGTCGTCGACGGCTTCCGCACCGCCTTCGAGCACAGCTACACGGAGGGGTTCGCGGCGATCCGCGCGACCGGCAAGCGCCCGCTGATGGTCCTCGACGCGCCCGACGTGGCGGCGCGGATCGCGCGCCTCAACAACGCCCGCGCCGTGCGCCTGCTCCTCGTCGACTCCCTCCGCTTCGACCTCGGCGAGCGCGTCATGGCGCGCCTCAAGCCGACCTTGCAGGGCCGCGCCGTTTGCGTCGACCGCACCTTGCTCTGGAGCGCGCTCCCCACGACCACGCCGGCGCAGGTCGCCCTCCTCGGCCGTGGCCCCGAGGGCTTGCGTGACCCCTTGCCCGAGCCGGGCCCCGAGCCCGACATCGTCCGCGGCCGCGCCCTCTCCACGATTCGGCGTGAGCGTTACGGCACCAAGGAAGTCTTCAAGCTCGACCTCGTCGAGGCGCGCCTCCGGGGCGTCGGCCCTGGCTTCGACGAGCGGCTCGGCGGCATTGCGGACGAGGCGGCGCAGGTGATCTCGCGTTTCGTCGAGAGCTCACCGCCGCGCACGTTGCTCTTCGTCTTCGGCGACCACGGCTTCCGCCTCTCGTGTGACGCGCGTGGCACGGCGCCCGCGACCCAGGGCGGCGCGAGCCCCGAGGAGGTGCTCGTGCCTGGGTATGCGTGGCTCGTGGGTGGGGTGCACTGAGCCGAGCGCACGCCGCCGGGCTCGCCTGACCACGATCGAAGGACCGAGCACCCGCTCGATGGACCTCCCACGCCTCGACAGGGACGTTGGCCGGCAGCCCCTCGACGGGACTGTCCCGGCTCGGGCTCGTGGCCGGCAGCCGCCCGAGCGCTCCGGCGGCTCCAGGGACGCAGGGAACCGCCCCTCCCACGTGTCCAAGCAACGCTCGGGGCCTTGGGAGGGGTGGTGACCGGCCCCTCTGCCGACGCTCGGGTCACTCGTCGCCTGCGACCTCGTCCGTATCCTCGGCCTCGCGCGCCTCCGGCTCCTCGGCCGGGGGCTCGGTGACCTTTGTGCCGGCGTTGACCTGGAGGTCATAGAAATACAGCCGGAGCTTGTCGACGCGGCCGAGGTGGCGGAGGAGGCTCTCGCAGAGCGCCCTCGCGGCGACGTACCCATTGAGCCAGACTTGCCGCGCCGTCTCGACCTCCGGCGTCAGGGATTGCCTGTCGATGCGGGCGTCGTCGGCGAATGCGACGACGGGCGCGAGTGACTTCGTCATGGCATCGAATCGACCGTGCCAATGCGCTGCGTCGCGCACGGCGCAGCCTGGCGCGGCGAGCTTCGTCGTGATGTGGGCGACGGCGAGGACCACGTCGGCGGCGGCCTTTCCGACAGCTCCGGCGGTGCCGTCTTTCGTGAAAAACACCCTTCGGTCGACGGCGCCGTTGTCGTGCGCGCCGAGGTGGGTGCTGAATTTGCCGAGGAGGGCGCGAGCCTGCTTGAGGAGCGGCGCCTTGCTCCGGGCGCCCTGCCTGCGCCAGGCGTCCGTGCCGCGCGCGGCCTCCACGGCCGATTTCACGGCGTCGGTGTGGACGTCGATCTGGTCGGCGGCGTAATTCAATGCGGAATCATATTCGGGGATGAGGCCGAGGAGCTTCTTGCGGATCTTGTTCGAGGCATAAGGCCCGTAAATCGTGACCTCGTCCTGATCGATGAACCTGTCTGCCATTCTCGACTTCCTTCGAAAGGGGACGGCCGACGCTAGCGGATGCGAAGGGGCCGATCCATGCCACGAAGGTGGACTCGCGCCCGCAGGGCGGATCGTGTAGAGTGGCCGGGACGAGCACGAGGGAGCCGCTGATGACCCGCCGGAAGAAGCTCTTCGCCGCAGCCATCGCCTTGCCGATCGCCGTCGCCGTGGGCGTGGGCCTGAAGGTGCGTCGCGCCTCGTCGGACACGCTGGGGGCGGACGCTTGCGACAAGGATCTCGCGGCGGTGTTCGAGGTGTGCGAGGCAGGGGGGGAGATTTGCAACCCGGACAAGGGGCTGGAGGAAGCGTGCCAAGCCGGCTGCGTGATGTCCCGGTGCCCGAACCACGTGGCGTGTACGGAGCTCGATCCCATCTGGTGCAAGCCGTGTGAGGATGAAGAGGGGGCGCTCCATTGGCGGATCTTGTACGAGGTACACGAGCAGTGCAGCCCTTCGCCCGATCTCGACGCATGGAGACATGCGGACTGGAAGGCTTACAGTGATTGCTACATTGCGGAGGGGGAGCGGAGGTGCCCGGCGCTCAAAAACAAACCGCAGTGGTATCGGCCGCCTCGTACGAGGGATTGAGGCTCTTTCCCGAGGGTCGTCCTAGAATCCGCCCTGGCCCCCCGCGCCGTCCTCGCCGCCCTCGCCATCCGTTCCGCCCATCCCCTGCGGTTCGCTCTTGAAATCGCCGCTGGCCGCGCTGCCCACGATGATGACCGGGCCGCCGGGTCCGGGGCTCGAGCCGCAGCCGTTCGAGCCCGGAGGGTCGAGGCAGATGATCTGGGGGGAGACCTCGATCTTGTGGCAGGAACTCGAGATTCCGCGGTTCTTGGCCCTTTCGATGCACGCGTCTTCGTTCTCCCAGGCGCTTCTGCGGTCGATGATCTGCGCGTCCTCCGCTCCCTGCAAGGCGTCTTGATGGTCACCCCCGCCTTGGAATCCTGAGGCGCAGGTCAAGACCACGTTACACTGGACGAGAACCCCCTCTCTGGCGCCCGCCTGGCCATTCGGCGCTCCTCTTTTCGGGTTCTTGCACTCGGGATCCCAGCACGCCGGTCCGAGCACGACGAACCACACGAAAAACAAGCCAACGACGAGCGCTCTCATGCCCCAGCCTCCGCGCCGGAATCATTGTATCGGTCCGCGGTCGGGCGGCACAAGATTGGAGCGGTTCCCGAGCATGGCCACCTGCGCATCTGGCCCGCGCGTGAAGGAATCCCGTCATCGGGGCGGATCGTGTAGAGTGGCCGCGACGAGTACGGAGGACGTGAGATGACCCGCCGGAAGAAGCTCTTCGCCGCTGCCATCGCCTTGCCGATCGCCGTCGCGGTGGGCGTGGGCCTCAAGGTGCGCCGCGCGGCCTCCGACACGTTGGGCGCCGACGCCTGCGACAAGGACCTCGCTGCGGTGTTCGAGTTGTGCGAGGCGGGAGGGGAGATCTGCGAGAAGCCGCCCGAGGGGCAAGAGGAAGCCTGCCAGGCCGGCTGCGTGATGGCCCGGTGCCCGAACCACGTGGCGTGCACGGAGCTTGATCCCATCTGGTGCAAGCCGTGCGAGGACGAAGAGGGCGCGCTGTTTTGGAGCCTCCAGATCGAGGCGGAGCGTGTGTGCGAACCTTTGAAACCTACCGTGAATACGTTCGAAACGCTCAAGGCATACTACGATTGCCAAATCGAGGAGCCGGAGCGGAGGTGCCCGGCGCTCAAAGACAAGCCAAAGTGGTACCTGCCTCCCGATCGCAGGCAATAACCCGTCCCCGACCTCGCGCCCCGTCCCTTCACGCCACGTAACAACAAATCGTCCGCGGCCCGATTTTCGCGACCTCCCCGATGGCCTCGCCGCCCGCCGCCTGGCAGCTCCCCGGCTGATACACCGGTGAAAGCGCCGTCTTCGATTCGAGTGCGCGCCCAGGCACCACGTCATGGCACGTGGGGCCCTTCGACCAGGCGCTCGTGATGAGGGGCGTCATGGAACAGGCGGCGTCGGAATAAAATGCGATATCCGAATGGCAATAACTCCCCTGCGGAGTCCCACACGAGCACGACGTACAATCGCGTTCGTCGCTGAAGCCTTCATAAAAGATGAAGTGTTTGGTGTACCCCTCGGCCGCGCAGTCGTGGATTCCTTCCCGCTGAACGCACTGGAGAAACCCGGTCGGCGCTGCGGGGACGCAATGCTCGTCGGGCGCGCATTGACCGAATGCGCTGCCCTCGCAGACCCGCGCGACCGTGCTCCACGTGGGTGTGGGCGGCGGGGCCGTCACCGGACCGGATTTGTCGATTGCCTCGCAAGACTCCTCCACGATGGCGAGCGGCCCCACGGTGATCGATTGGACGCACGGCCCCTCGGCCCCGCACGAGAGACCTGCGGGGATGGCGTTCTCCGCGGCGCAGGCGCCGTCCCACCCGGCGGGCGGGTCGGTCGGCGTCGCGGGCGCCCCGTCTGCGGGCGTGCAGGGCGCGGCGTGGGCCGTGATGCTGGTGGGCAGCGCGCAACTGCCGGTCGAGGGGCTGCACGTGCAGGGGCCGCAGGACTTGGGAGGAATCACGAGGTCGGCGTGCCACACGAACTGCTCGACGGGCGCGTTGTCGGGGCAGGGCGGCGCGGAGCCGTCGTCGGGCCCGATCCACACGAGGACGGGGAGGGACGCGTCGCTCGGGTGGAGGGGGACGCATTCGCCGCGGCAGGTGAAATCGCAATCGATGGGCCCCCCGCTGCTCGTTGGGCCCCCCTCCTCCTCACCGCCGTCCGCCCCCGCGTCGGGGGAGGCATCGCCAGCGCCCCCGTCGAGTTCGATATAGGTAAACACGCCCTCCCCGCATGAGGCCACGGAGAGGAGCGCAATCGGCAAAAAAACGAAAACAGGACCGATAATACGTTTGATATTTCTCATGACATTGCCTATTCGCTCAAATGAATGACCACCGCTGCGCCGACCGCCAAGCGCAAGAGCGGCGAGCGCCAGTCAGCCACGGTCTGCGAGGCGTCGAGCTTCAGGACGAACGTCCTCGACTGTACGTTGAGATCGAAATAACCAAGCAAGCCAAGGCGCTCCGACAGGCGCACCCTTCCGTTGATGCGCGCGCCGAACCCGACCGAGAAGCCATCCGCTTGGGTGAGCGCAAGCGGAGAGTCCACATCGATGCTCAGATGACTGAAGGTCACTGCCCCGCAAGCGTCGATGTGCTCGAACGCATAACACGGGAGTGCCGATGCAGCCCACACGGACGCTCGTCCGGGGAGCTCATGATCACCGAGCCCCGAGGCGGGCGTGATCGATCCGCGCAGCTCTGCGGCGACCGCGAACCGGCGCCAGCGGAGCCCAAGTAAGCCGTTTCCGCCCACCGCGACGCCAGGCAATCCGTGAAGCATCACGACCGGGCCCAGGGCCGCCTCCACCTTGAACGGCGGCCTGTCCTCGATCGGACGCGGCAGCGGCTCCGTCGCGACCACGACCACGCGCTCGTACCTGGCCTCCTCGACCGGGTGGAGGATCTTCACGATGGCGGACGACGGCTCGAAATCCAGCGCCGGCCGCCCGACCTCGAAATCGACCGGCGCGACGAGCCACGGGGGCGGCTCCCCCCCTCGCCACGCCCGCGGGCCGAAGGCGATGGACACGAGCACGGCGACGTCGTACATGAGCTCCCGGCAATCCCCCTGCGTGAGCACGCGGCGCCATTCGCCGTTGCCCTGGGGATCCGGCGCGGTGATCACGGCGTCGAGCTTGCGCCCGTTCGGGTATGTCTCGATCCGCAACGTCGCACGAGCGTCGTCCCGCACGAGCAGATAACCAAACTCGCCCGCGAGAATGAGGGCAAACTCCTCCGCCGTGGGGCACCCGCGCCCGGGGAGCGCTTGCAAGTCCAGCCGGAACGCGATCTTCGGCGCAGGCTCGGCCGCGGCCGCCCGAGGGAGCACGAGCGCGACGAGGGCAGCGGCGAGGGCAACGGCACGGTGAGCCATGACGAACCCGAGGGTACGGGAGAGCGGGCGTGGGGCGCAAGCACCGTCATCCGCCTATGCGCCGTCCACGCTGGAGTTCGTCAGAGCAAAACAACGAGATGCAGGAGCTGCCCGCTCGCCGCATTTGCAGCAGCCCGTCCCGTCACCGGGACGGCGCATAGATCAGATCGGACCGCACCGCATACTTCACGCCGGCCGTGACCTCGGCGCCCTCGTGCAAGAGCAGGTGGTCGAACACGACGACGCTCCCAGGGGCCGGACGCACCGCGAATCGCACGCGATTGTTGAATTTGCGCCCTCGACCCTCCCCGCGGCGGCTCTTCTTGTCCTTCTCCTCGAAGAAGCGTGTCGGGCCGCCCTCGAAGCCTTCGTTCAAATAAATCATGAGCGACGCGCGCGTCTCTCCCCGCGGCACGGTCGTGCGCACGTCGACGTGCGGGGCGAAGCGCTGACCGACCTCGTACCGATAGACCCGAAAGCGATCGTTCAGGCCCACGAGGGGCGAGGCCTCGTGCTCTGTATCCACGTGGCCACGAATGCGGGCCCAGAGCCCTTCGGCGAGCCGCGTCGCGTCGAGCACGACGCGCAGGTTGTTGCGGGCCGCGAGGTTCACCCGGTACGTGTCGTTGCCAATGGCGAGCCCCGCGTGCGTGAAGCCGATCGCCTCCGCCGTGGTGATCAATCGCTTGCATTCCTTCGGCGACATCACGCCATGCAGGACATAGACCCCCTTCTCGACGTCCTCGCGGCGGACCCCGGCGGCGCGGTCTTCGTCGAGCAAGACCTCGTCGAGGCGATGCGGCACGGCGTGGAAGGTCTCCTCCCTGCGGAAAGAGATGTGGGTTCGGGATTTCATGGACATGTCCTCGGCAGCCTGGACGCCTTTGACGAAGGGAGCGCCGTCATGTATACGATGATGCATGAATTCTCCCATCCTCGAACGCCTCGCCGAGCTTCGTCGACGCCTGACCCGGCTCCGCGACGGTCTTTGACCTCCCCCGGCAGGCGCGACGCCTCGCCGAACTCGACTTCCTTCTCAGCGAAACCGACCTCTGGCGCGACCGCGAACGTGCGGAGCAGCTCCTCGCGGAGCGAGCACGTCTTGGCGCCCTGAACGATCGGATCTCGCACGCCGAGCGCGCGCTCGACGATACGCATCCGTTCGTCGTGCTCGCCCTCCACGAAGGCGACGCGGACGCGCTCGCCGCAGCCGAAGCCGATCTCGCGGCCATCGAGGTCGAGCTTCGAGAAGCGGAGAACTCGTGCGCGCCACCCGAACCGGAGGGGTGCATGGGCGCGATCGTGTCCATTCAACCGGGCGCGGGCGGCGTCGACGCCAAAGACTTCGCGGCAATGCTCTTGCGGATGTACCTCCGGTGGGCGGCGCGGCGGGGGCTCGACGTCGAGGAGCTTCACCGGCAGGAAGGAAACGAAGCGGGGATCGATGGCGTCGCGTTCCGGATCCCAGGCGCCGGTGTGTACGGCGCTCTCCGGGGCGAAACCGGCGTCCATCGTCTCGTGCGCGTGAGCCCCTTCGGCAGAGGGGATCGTCGACAAACCTCGTTCGTCGCGGTCGAGGTCCTGATCGATATCGACGACGCGATACCTGTCGAGATTCGCGACGACGATCTCGAGGTGACCACGATGTGCGCCGGCGGGCCCGGCGGACAGAACGTCAACAAGGTCGCGTCGGCGGTCCGGATGCGGCACCTTCCGACGGGGATCGTCATCGTCGCTCGGTCGGAGCGCAGCCAGCATCAAAACCGCGCGAGCGCGCTCCGGCTCCTCCGGAGTAAGCTCGTCGAGCTCGAGCTCGAGCGGCGCGAACAGATGGCGGCTGCGAGGCGCGGCGCTCGGCCGGTCGCTCGATTCGGGCACCAGCGGCGCAGTTATGTCTTCGCGCCGCAGCGGCTCGTGCGGGACGAAATCACCGGGGGCGTGAGCCCCCATGTCGAGCGTGTCCTCGACGGCGACCTCGACGCCCTCCTCGAACCTCCCCCGAAAAACTGATCCACCTCGCCGCGCGCTCGCCTACCCTGGAACCTCGCCCTCGGCGAGGCCCACCATGCAAGACCCTGCGCGCAGTGACGTTCCCACCGAACCCACCCCGCCCGCCGAATCGGAGGTCATTGCGGACGACGTCCGCCAGCTCCACCGCATGGGGTATGCCCAGGAGCTCCTCCGGCGGATGAGCGGCTTCTCGAATTTCGCCGTCTCCTTCTCGATCATCTGCATCCTCGCCGGCGGCCTCACCTCCTATCACCTCGGCCTCTCCGCCGCGGGCGGCGCCTCCATTGGCCTCGGCTGGCCGCTCTCCTGCCTGCTCTCCTTTTGCTTTGCGCTCGCGATGGCGCAGCTCGCCTCGGCGTTTCCCACGGCGGGCGGCCTCTATCACTGGGCCTCCCTCCTCGGCGGAAAGGGCCTCGGCTGGGCGACGGCCTGGTTCAACCTCGTCGGCCTCGTCACGGTCCTCTCCGCGATCAACGTCGGCGCGTATCTCTTCATCGCGAGCTCGCTCGGCCCCGTCTTCGGCGTCGACCCCGAAAAGCTCGGCCCGGGCCATCAGCTCGCCGCCATCGTCGTCATCACCGCGACGCAGGCCCTCTTCAATCACCGCGGCATTCGCCTCACCACGCGCCTCACCGATTTCAGCGGGTATCTCATCTTCGTGGTCGCGACCGTCCTCACGGCCTCGATGCTCGTCTATGCGCCGCGCCTCGAAGCGTCGCGGCTCGTCACGTTCACGAATTTCAGCGGCGCGAGCGGCGGCGACGTCTGGCCTTCCACGACGAGCATGGGCTGGCTCTTTTTGCTCGGCCTGCTCATGCCGGCGTACACGGTCACCGGGTTCGACGCCTCCGCGCATACCGCGGAGGAGACGGTCGGCGCCGCGACGAATGTCCCCCGGGCCATTCTGCGCGCCGTGCTCCTCTCGGGCATTTTTGGCTACGTGATGGTGGCCTCGATCCTCCTCGCCATGCCGAGCGTGGAGGCCGCCGCCTCGAAAGGCCCGAGCGTGTTTTTCTGGGTGATGGGCGAGATCCTCCCGCGCCCTTTGCAGGTCACCCTCTACGTCGGAATCGGCATCACCCAGTATCTTTGCGGGCTCGCCACCGTCACCAGCGCCTCGCGCATGACGTATGCGTTTGCCCGCGACGGCGGCCTGCCCTTCTCCGCGGCCCTCCGCCGCGTGAGCGAGGTCCACAGGACGCCCGCCCATGCGATCTGGGTCGTCGCGGCCGTGAGCACGGCGTTCACCGTCTACACGCCCGTCTATTCGACGATCACCGCGGTCTGCACGATTTTCCTCTACATCTCCTACGGCATGCCCATCGCGCTCGGCCTCTTCGCGTATGGCCGGACCTGGACCACGATGGGGCCTTTTTCGCTCGGCCCGTGGTATCGCCTCGTCGCGGCGATCTGCGTGCTCTCCTGCGCGCTCGTGCTCGTCATCGGCGTCGCGCCCCCGAACGACAAGGCTTTGCCGATCACGCTCGGCGCGTTGCTTCTCACGATCGTCGTGTGGTTCGGCGGCCTGCGGCGCGTGTTCAAGGGGCCGCCCCCCGCGACGGGTGAACCTGCGTCAGCACCGGATCATCGTTAGCGCTAGGAGCAGCGCGATCACCAGCATCCCGCTCATGACGA
The DNA here is from genome assembly GCF_028369105.1 of Polyangium mundeleinium. Lineage (NCBI taxonomy): Bacteria > Pseudomonadati > Myxococcota > Polyangiales > Polyangiaceae > Polyangium > Polyangium mundeleinium. The sequence continues at coordinate 13,069,677 of NZ_JAQNDO010000001.1, forward strand.
TCGGCCCGATGGCCTCCAAAAACGCATCCGCGCGCTTGACGAAGCCCGGCGGCCTCGCCTTCTTCCGGGTCCGACGACCCGGGGGCAAAGGCTCGCGCCCGAATCCATCGGCGACCTCCTCGGGCGACAAACGCTCGCAGAAGGCATGATAGATCTTGTAGAGCCCACGGTTCTCGATCCGGACGAAGTTGTCCCGGAGCTCTTCATGGCGGAGGGACGCTCCGTCAAGGGATCGGTCGAAGGGTCGGATCCCACGAAGGAGACGTATGGCGTGGGAATGCCGGTCTGGGTGCTGTACGTGCCGGGCAACCTCGCGATGAGCTCGATCTGGCCGCCGGTCCGGTAAAGGTTCGTCAGAGCAAAATGAAGATCACGAAAAAGCCGATGAGGAAGACGATCGCAGCACCCACCGCGGCTGCGAGGTAAAACCCCATTTTGCTGACGTCGTTCACGCGTTGCGCCGGCCGGTGGTGCAGCTCCGTCACCGTCATCTGCTGCTGCCGCGCGCCGAGCATCGTCGGCGCCGTGGTGCCGGGCGGCGGCGCGGTCGGCGGCGGCGCGGTCGGCTCGTCCTCGATGTGCGCGCCTGCCATGGGCATGGGCGGCGGCGTGAACACGCCGGACGGCTCGACGTAGACCTGCGTCGGCTCCGAATCGCGCGAGGACCGCGGCGGCGGGACGTACGCCGGTTTGGGCCGCCGCGCCGTTTCCTCGGCCCGCGGCGAAGACGACGGCGGGGCCATGACCAGCGTGCCGAGCGGACCCCCCGACGACGACGCCGAAAAGCTCCCCGACGCAGGCGAGGACCGAGGCGCCGGCGCGGGCGTGGACGGCGCCGATTCGGCCATGACCAGCGTGCCGAGCTGGCCCCGCGGCATCGGCGGCTCGTCCAGCATCGGCGCGCGCACCCCGCCGTTCGTGTTTTCGTCGTGAACCTTCGCCGGAGCCGCGGGCGCCGCCGGTTTCCGACCCTGCGCCGCGAACACTTCGAGCATGTGCGCGACGACCATCGCGCTGCCGATCCGTTTGTCGCGCTCGCGCTCCATGCACCGCGCCACGATCTCTTCGAGCGCCGGATCCACCGAGGGCGCGAGGTGCGAGATTCGCGGCACCGGGCCACTCGAAATGCGCGCCGTGATGTCCGCGCGCCCGCCCTCGAAAGGACGTTGCCCCGCGAGCATCTCGAACAGCACCACGCCGAGCGACCAGAGATCGGTCCGCACATCGAATGACTCGGGCGCGGCGAGCTGCTCCGGGCTCCGATACGACGGCGAACCCAGGCCGAGCGTATCCGCGACGACCGCGGGCACCGCGCGCGCGACCCACAGATCCAAGACCTTCACGCCCGGGGCGTCCGTGCCCGGTTCTCCCTGCAAGAACACGTTCGCCGGCCGCAGGTCGCCGTGGACGAGCCGTGCCCCGTGCGCGATCGACAGCGCCGTCGCGATGTCGCGCCCGATCTGCGCGGCGAGCGGCGGCGGCAGCACACGCTCACGCGCGAGCCGGTCGGCGAGCGTCTCGCCCGAGAGCAGCTCCATGGCGACGAAGGGCTCGCCGCTTCCCGTCTCGCCCACGTCGTGGATCGTGACCAGCGTGGGGTGCTTGGTGGCTTGCGCCGCGCGCGCCTCCTCGCCGAGCCGCTGCCCGACTTCCAGGTTCGGAATGCTGAGGAGCTTCAGCGCGACCTGCCGCGACGCTGTGTGGTCCTCCGCCTCCCAGACGGCCCCGAGGGCGCCCGTCCCGATTTGCCGCACGAGGCCGTATCTATCGCCGATGAGTTCGCCGCCGCTCATTGCCCTGTCCGACCCGAGATCATGTCCGATTGCGGAATTCCTTCAAAGCGATCGAATGCGCCGCGCCGCCTCTTCCAGCACGTCGTCCTCTTTCGCGAAGCAAAATCGAGAGAGCGTCTCGCCCACCGGATCCCCGTAAAACGAGGTTCCGGGCACGCTCGCGATGCGGATTCGCTCGAGCAGCAGCATCGCCGCGGCCTTCGCGGTCGGCGCGCCGAGCCTCCGGATATCGGCGAGCACGTAATACGCGCCCCGCGGCACGTACGGCGTGAGCCCCGCGTCGGCGAGCGCGCTGCAGAGGATATCGCGCTTCTTCTGGTAGCTCTGCCCGATCGAGGCGAAGTATTCGTCCGGCATCCCGAGACCTGCCACCATCGCGTGCTGCAGCGGCGTCGGCGCGCAGACGTAGAGCAGATCGTGCGCCACCGTGATCCGCCGGGCGGCGTCGGGCGGCGCCGTCAGATAGCCGCACCGCCAGCCCGTCACCGCGAACGTCTTCGAAAATCCCGAGATCGACACCGTGCGCGACCGCGCGTTTTTCCGCGTCGCGAGCTGCACGTGCTTCTGCCCGTCGAAGACGATGTGCTCGTAGATCTCGTCCGTGATCGCCACGAGGTCGTGCCCCTCGATCGCGTCCGCGAGCCAGTCGAGCTCCTCCTCGCTCCACACCTTGCCGCTCGGGTTCGACGGCGTGCACACGACCACCGCGCGCGTCCGCGGCCCGATCGCCCGCGCAAAGGCCTCCCGATCGATCTCCCACGACGGCGGCCGCGTCGGCACGAGCACGGGCACGAGCCCGAGCGCGAGGATCGTGTTCAAGTGGTAGCCGTAATACGGCTCGAACAGGATCACCTCATCGCCGGGATCGAGCAGCGCGAGGCACGCCGCCGCGAACGCGCCCGTCGCGCCCGACGTCACCACCACTTCACTCGCCGGATCCACTTCGCGCCCGTAACGCTTCTTCAGATCGGCCGCGATCGCTTGCCGCAGCGGCAGGATCCCCTCGGGGGCGGTGTAGATCGCCACGCTCGCCTCGATCGCCGCGTTCGCCGCGCGGGCCACGGGCGGCGGCGTGGGCAGATCGCACACGCCTTGCCCGAGGTTGATCCCGCCCACCGCCTCACACGCGCGGCTCATCGCGCGAATGTCGGAGATGACCAGCGAGCTCAGGCGTTGACCGATCCGCATGGCTGCACCCTACCTCAACACGGACCTGGAAGTCCCCTCCGCTGCACACGGCCGTGACCACGATACCCCCGCCTGCCCCTTGCCCGAAAGCCCGGGCCATGGCACCCCCGGCGCCGTGTGTCCGTCGCCCTCCGCAGAGACGCGCCTCGTTCGTGAGGGTGATCGCGCCCTCCTGAATGAGGTGTGGTCGCTCGCCTGGCCGGCGATCACGCACATGCTCTTGATCACGCTCGTCTTTCTGGTCGGGCGGCTCCTGCTCGGGCGGTACTCGCCCACGGCGCTCGCGGCGATCCAGATCGGCGGCGCCACGGTCTGGACGCTCAACTCCGTTTGCACGGCGTTCTCCGCGGGCACCCTCGCCGTCGTGGCCAGGCGCGTCGGCGCCGGTGACCGTCCCGGCGCGGCCCGCGCCGCTCGCGCCGCGCTTCTCTTCGCGGTTGGGCTCGGCGTTGTCGTCGCGTGTGCCCTCTTTTTCGCCGAAGGCCCCTTCATCCGAACCGTTTTTCCCCGCGCGGGAGCGGCCGTGCAGGCGCAGGCGGGCGCGTATCTCCGCATCGCGTGCTGGGCCATGCCGCTCACGTTCGTCGAGGCGATCGCGGCTGCGGCGCTGCAAGCCTCGGGCGACACGCGCACGCCGCTCGTCGTCGCGGGCGTCGGCAACGTCCTGAACCTCGCGCTGAATGCGCTGCTCATCTTCGGCCTGTTGGGTCTGCCCGAGCTCGGCATCCGCGGCGCCGCCGTGGCGAACGGCGCGACGATGGCCCTCGAAGGCCTGCTTCTCACCTTCGCGCTCTTCCGCCGTACGAGCCCGCTGCCGCTGCACGAGGTAGCTCCGCGCCTCGGAGCGAAGCCCCCCCTCGTCGACGTCGACGCGTTGATGCGCGTGCTGCGCGTCTCGGGCGCGGCGTTCGGAGAAAAGGCCGCGTATCACCTCGGCTTCATGTTCTACGTCGCGGTCATCGCGCTCCTCGGGGAGGTCGCGCTCGCGGCGCATCAGGCGGCGGTCAGCATCGAGTCGATCTCGTGGCTCTCGGCGGACGGTTTTGGAATCGCAGCGGGCGCGATCGTGGGCCAGAAGCTCGGGGCGAAGCGGCCCGACGACGCCGCGCGCGCGGGCCGTGTCGCAGCGCTCCTCGCCGTCGCGTGCTTGAGCCTCGTGGGATTCTCGTTCCTCACGATGGCGCCCATGCTCGTCTCGGCGTTCACGCCGGATCGAACGATCGTGGAGACGGCCGTCCCGGCGATGCGCGTGGGCGCGTTCGCGCAGCCGTTCATGGGGTTCGCGATGGTCACGGCGATGGCGCTGCGCGGCGCGGGCGACACGCGCACGGTGCTCGGCACGATGATCCTCTGCGGCTTCCTCGTGCGGGCGAGCGTGACCTGGCTCTGCGCGATCAAGCTCGACCTCGGGCTCGCGGGCGTGTGGATGGGCAGCACGGCCGACTGGGTTTGTCGGGCCGTGCTGCTCGGCTGGGCGTATGCGCGGGGGCGGTGGCAGAAGGTCGAGGTGTAGGAGTGCTAGACGCCGCCGACGCAGGCGTTTTTCACGCAGCTCTGGTCGCTCTGGCAATCGTTCGTCGACACGCATTGCACGCCGAGGCACGACGGCAGGTCGGAGCACGCGACGTCGTCGCCGCAATGGGCGAGGTCGGTCTGCTGGTCCAGCGTGAAGCCTTCACAAACGTCGCAGCGCCGCCGGCTCAGAGCGCCGCGCGAAACCGCCGCGTGAGCGCGTCCATGAGCACGCGCACGCGGGGCGTCTTGCGCAGGTCGGGGTGGGTGAGCAGCCAGGCGGTCCGTTCGAGCGGCGCGACGCGCTCGCGATAGGCGTGGATCTCCACGAGCTGGGGGTGGAGCGCGGCAAGGGCGCGCGGGATGAGCCCGACGCCCACGCCGCCGGCGACGAGCGACACGAGCGCGCTGAACTGGGCGCGCGTGGCGATCTGGGTGGCGTGCTCGCGCTCCCACGCCGACTCGGGCGAGGAGCGCTCGCTCAGCGCGCGAACGACCCACTGCGGCTCGGGTTCGCGCCGGACGGCCGCCGCCGTCCCGAAGACGCCGTACGGGAGTTTGCCCAGCCGAACTCCCCAGCACCCGGCGGCGGCCGCCGCATGATGCCGATCGCGACGTCGATCTCGCGATCCCGCACGCTCGGCCCCGAATCGGCGAGGATGAGGCTCACGCGCAAGGGGTATTGCGCGGTGATCTCGGCGATTGGCTCCACGAGCAACGGCAGCAAGGCCTCCACGGTCGTGAGGCTGACCTCGCCGACGATCTCCGTGGCCTGGGCATGCACCTGCCCTGCGACATCGGCGATGGCCTTGCGCATGCGGTGACCGACCTGCGCGAGCATGGCCCCGGTCTCGGTCAAACCGCCGGTGCCAGGACCGCGCTCCAGGCATGGCGTGCCCACGGCGGCTTCGAGGATGGCAATGCGCCGGTACACGGTGGACACCGACACGCCGAGCTCGCGGGCGGCGCCGCCCACGCCGCCGGCGCGGGCGACCGCTTCCAGATAACGGACATCTTCCCAGAGAATCGACACGGGAGAACCTTCTCGTTGTCCTAGGGCGTGATCTTCGACGGAAAATCGACCGGATCGGGGCAAGCTTGAATGAGGAGCGACGCGCTCGTCGTGCACAGGAACGTCGACGAGTGATCCTCGTAGCCGAACGTGTACACGTACGGACACGCGCCCTTCACGGCGGGGCTGTAATCGGTGCCCGCCTGCACCCCGAGCGCGGTGCAGCCAGCGCTGTCGTACCGGTAGGTAAAACCATTGTACGTGTGCACCGAATCGGGGCAGCAATACTTGAGGCAGGCGTCGTCCCCGGCGCCCACCTTCTGCGTCGCGGTGCAGAGGTCACACCCGCCGAGGCACGTATTCGCCTTGCCCGGCTCCGCGTCCGTGCAGCCCGCAGGCCCACACGTGGACCTTCGATTCGCATGCACCCCCTCGTCATGACCGAACCCGACCGCGAAATCGGGTGCGCCGTTCCACGTCCACTCGGGTCCGCCAATGTTGCCGGCGTTGAACACGGTGCCCGTGGGGATCCGGTTCGCCGAATCGCCGTCCGGGCACGTCCCGCACGAGCCGGCGATCACCTTCTTCCCATTGCCATCGATCATCGTGGGGCACTCCTTGCACCCCGCGGGCGCCGGCGCGAACGCGTCCGAGCCGTCCGGGCATTGCGTGTTCACATCGAACCGGCACCCCGTCCCGCGGCACCAGAAAATGTTGTTCGGATCCGGCGCGCCGCCCCCGCAGCTCTTCATGCCGACCGAGCTCGCCGTCGTCCATGCGTTGACCGCGCTGATGTCGTAGTAGAGCGAACCCTGGCCGGGATTGTCATACGTGAACTCGAACGTGGAGTTCTTCGCGGCCTCGTTTCCGACCTCGCAACCATTGCCGTACGGATTGCACCCCGTCGCGAGCCAGCCCGTCCCGCTCGGGAACCCGGCGTCGTTCGGCAGAACGATCTCGTGCTGCTCGCCCGGGCCGAGCTCGAAGAACGGGTTGCACGCGCAGGCGTTGCCCTTGCAATACACGAGCCCCGGATCGTCGCCGCCGGCCATGTTCTTCGCGATCTCCGTGCATTGCCCCACGCCCTCTCGGGATCGCTGCACGCCGCGCCGTTCCACGCGCACGTCGTCGGCCGGGCCCACGTCGGTGTGGTCCGGCCATCCATCTTGAACCACCGTGTCTCACTGCAATTGTTCACGAGCTTGATCCGACGCATGCCATCGTCCGCCGGACAGAATGCCGTCCCGGCCTCGTACGCGGGCCCGCGTGAGCTCGCGCCGCCGCCCCCGCCCGCGCCTGCGTCGCCCCCCGTCCCACCCGCGCCCGCGGATCCCCCGGATCCTCCGGATCCCGTCGCATTTGCGCCCGGGTCGTCGCCCGAGCAGCCCCAGCAAACGAGCGCCACGGCCGTCGCGGTGCCCCACCCGATCCTCCACGCAACCCGGTTCGTCATGGCGGGAGCCTATCATCGCCCGGCCCTCCCGTGGTATACGCCCCGCCATGGCACAGGTCCACGGCGGCAGGCTCGTATCGAAGGCGCTCGCGCGGCACGGGGTCACCCACCTCTTCACGCTCTGCGGCGGGCACATCCAGGCCATTTACGATGGGTGTCTCGACGACGGCATCCGCGTGGTCGACGTCCGGCACGAGCAGACCGCGGGGCACGCGGCCGACGCCTGGGCGCGCGTCACGGGCAAGCCCGGCGTTTGCGCGGTCACGGCCGGCCCCGGCGTCACCGACACCGTCACGGCCGTCGCCAATGCACAGCGCGCCGGCATCCCCATGATCGTCATCGGCGGCGCCGGCCCGCGCCTGCTCGCCGACATGGGCTCGCTCCAGGACATGAACCACGTCGAGCTCATGCGCCCCATCACGAAGTGGAGCGTCTCCGTCCCCTCCACCGACCGCCTCCAGGAGTACATCGACGCCGCCTTCCGCATCGCGCAAGGCAACGTCCCCGGCCCGGTCTTCCTGGAGATGCCGCTCGATCTCCTCATGAACTTCGGCGACGACGCCCCGCCCGCCACGGTTCCCTTCGACGAACCCCCGCGCCCCGCCGGCAATCCGCACGCGATCGCCCGCGCCGCGGCCATGTTGCGCGAGGCCGAGCGGCCCATGTTCATCGTCGGCACGCAGCTCCGCTGGTCGCCGCGCAAGGAGATTTTGCGCGCGTTCGCCGATGCGATCGATGCCCCGTATTTCTTGAACGGCATGGCGCGCGGCGGCCTGCCGCATGCGCACCCGAACTTCTTCGCCCGGTCGCGCCGCGTCGCGCTCGGACAAACTGACCTTTGCGTCGTCCTCGGCACGCCCTTCGATTTCCGTCTCGAATATGGCCGCGCCATCAACCCGGGGGCGCGCGTCATCCAGATTGACCTCGACGGCAACGAGATCGGCAGAAACCGCAAGGTCGACGTCGCCATTCACGGCGACAGCGGCCTCGTCCTCGAGCAGCTCCTCGCCGAGGTGAAGGAGAAGCGCGCGCCCGGCTGGATCGCGGCGATGCGCGCGGCCGAGGACAAGTCGCGGGCCAAGATGCAGCCCGAGATCGACGCCACGACCGACCCGCCGAACCCGCTGCGCGTCTGCGACGAGATCGGAAAGCGCCTCGGCAAGGAGGACATCGTCATCGGCGACGGCGGCGATTTCGTGGCCACCGCGGCGAACGTGATCAAGCTCGAATGGCCGCAGCTCTGGATGGATCCCGGCCCGCTCGGCACGCTCGGCGTGGGCCCCGGGTATGCGATGGCCGCGAAGCTCGCCCGCCCCGGCGCGCGCGTCGTGCTCATTTACGGCGACGGCTCCTTCGGCTTCAACGCGGCCGAGTTCGAGGCGCTCGCGCGGCAAGGCATTCCGGTCATCAGCATCATCGGCAACGACGCCGCGTGGATGCAGATTCGCCGCGGCCAGGTCGATCTGTACGGCGCGGATCGCTCGCCGGCCACGGCGCTCGAATACACGCGTTACGAAAAGGTCGTCGAGGCGCTCGGCGGCGTGGGGTATTGGGTCGAGCGCACCGAGGACCTCGGCCCGGCGCTCGACGCGGCCTTCGCCGCGGACAAACCGTCCTGCGTGAACGTCAAGATCGCCCGCAGCGAGTTCCGCAAGGGCGCGATCAGCGTGTAACGGGGCGGGAGGTGGAGCTCCGCTTCTGCAATCCCGAACTCACGAGCCTGGACGATCTCGACACCGAGATCCTCGCGTGCAGCGTGTGGTCGGACGCGCGCCCGGTGCACGGCGCCTTTGGCCTCTGTGATTGGCGCCTCGCCGGGCACCTCTCCGGGCTGCTCCGGAGCGGCTTTTTGACGGGCAAGCTCGGCGAGGTGCTGATGGTCCCGGCCAAGCCGCGCCTCACGTTCGACAAGCTCCTGTTTTTCGGGGCGGGACCCCGCGAGGGGTTCGGCGAGGAGGCCTTCCGTCGCGTCGTTCAGCACATGCTCGACGTGATGGAGGGCCTCGCCGCGCGTGTCGCGGTCGTCGAATTGCCGGGCCGCCCGGACGGTCTGATCCCGGCCGAACGAGCGGCCGACATCCTGCTCGCGAGCGCCGGCCGCAAGCGCGAGCACGATGTCTGGACGCTCGTCGAGGGCGCCGACGGCAAACAACGAATCACGCAACACATGATCGAAGAGCGACGGCGGGTGCGGCGGGTGCTCTGAACATCAGAGCGCCTGACAAACCCCTTTCCGCTCCGTATTGCAGATGCGCCCGTCGACCTTCGGCGCGAGCGGCTTGTTCTCTTTTTTCAGCGCGGAGAGCTTATCGAGCACGACCTGCTTGATGTCCGGCCCCTTGGCGATCACCTTCGCCGAGCTCAGCATCGAATAGCCGTCCTTCTTCCCCTTCGGATCGACCAGGTAATCGATCGTCACCGCGTAGAGCACGTCCTTCGGCCCGATCTTCCGGGGTTTGGCGCCGAGCAAGGTCAGCTTCGAGGCCGTCTTTGCCGTGGTGTCGTGCTCGAAGGCGAAGCCCGCGACCTGGAGGAAATGCCCTTCGCCCGTCCAGTTCTCGATGCTGTGGTTCAAGGCCTTCTGCAAGGTCTCCCCGTTGATCTCGATGAGGTGGAGGATCGCCGGGTACGCGAAGAGCTCTTCGATGTTCCGCGCCGTGACCGGCTCGCCTTTGGGCAGGTTCAGGTTGATCCGCAAGGTCCCGCTGTTGATGAATGCGACCTGCGGGCGCTTCTTTTCCTTGGGGAACGCGGCGAGCGCCTGGTCGAGGATCCAGTCCCCGAGGTTCGTCTCGAAGCGGCGAATTTCGAGCTCCTCGGCGATGAGATCCTCGCCCGCCATGCCGAGCACCTCGGCGAGGCAGCCCGAGCCCGCGGGCAACTGACGCGTCTTTGCGCAGTATTCGTCCTCGTGTTTCTTGAGCGTGGCATCGACCCACGTCTTCATTTCGGGATCCTCGGGCACGGCCGCGCCTTCGAGCGGGATCCATTCGTGGGTGATGCGCACGGCGCCATTCGAACGCTCGATCTGGAGCAAGCTCGCGCTCACCGCGTCCGCGTCGGCCTTGTAGACCACGCGTTCCCCCACCGCGGCTTTTTGCTTCTGATGCTCGTGCCCGCCCAGGGTCACGTCCGGCCCCTCGGCGCCGAGTTTTTCCAGGAGCCCTCGATCCGTCGTCATATTCAGGTGCGTCAGCGCTACGACCGCGTCGGCGCCCTCTTTTCGCAGCGCGGCCGTCTGCGCGCGCGCGGCCTCGACGGGATCGTGGACCGCCGCGATGTACGGCTGATCCGCGCCGATCGTCACACCGAAGAGCCCGATCTTCAGCGGCCCGCAGGGCACGATCGTCCGCGGCAGGACCTTGCCTTCGGGCAGGGCCACGGCGGGTTTGCCCGCGTCGTCCACCTTGAAATGCACGTTCGCCGAGAGCCAGCGGAACTCCGACTCCGCGAGCCGCGCGGAGAGCACGGTCGGGTCGTCCTTGTCGAACTCGTGATTGCCGAACGCCGCGAAGAGCCGCGCATCCTGGCCCGGGCCGCCGTCGAGCCTGCTCATGGCCTCGACCATCTGCCGGCCCTTGTACATGTTGCTCAGGAAGGACGGGAACAACATGTCGCCCGCGTGCAGGACGACGAGGTCGGGATACTTCTTTTCGAGCTCCTTGCGGATCGTCCGGACCCGCGCCATGCCGCCCTTGCCGCCGGGCAATGCTTCGATTCGGTATGTATCGTTGATCGAGAGCACCGCGCACCCCGTCTTCGGCGCCGGCGGCGTCGTGGCCGTCGTCGTCGTCGTCGTGGTCTTGACGGGTTCGTCCGGGCCCTTCACGGGCGTCTCGGTCGCGGGCGCGCCGCAGCCCGACGCGAGGGCGAGCCCGAGAAGCAGCGTGGGGGCGTGTGTCCGGGCACGATCACGAATCCGAGGCGTCATCGTTCGGAGCGTACACGCCTCTCCGCCTCGAAATCCAGCACGACATGAGCTGTTGACTTTCAATTTCAACAACAGTACAGGGCATTTTCTTCCACGAGAACCGCATGCGCCCTCGCACCCTGCTCGGCTCGTTTTTGCTGCTCGCCTGCGCGACCCCGGCCTTCGCCGACGAGGCCAACCCCGCGCCCCCCGCACCCAAGGCCGCGCCAAACGAGGCGCCCGCGAAGGCCGAAGCCGCGCCGGACGCGGCCCCCGCGCCGCCGAAAGAAGGCGAAGCCGCGGCCGATGCACAGGCCAAGCCGCCCCCGCCCGAGGTGATCGAGGTGAGCGTGCTCGGCCGGAGCGACGACGCGCTCCAGAAGGTCCCGGGCTCGGGCACGTTGATCGGCGCGAAGGAGATCCGCCGCTCGATGCCCGCGGAAACGGGCGAGATCCTGCGGCGCGTGCCGGGCCTCGTGGTGCGCCCCGAGGAGGGCCTCGGCCTGCGGCTCAACGTCGGCATGCGTGGCCTCGACCCGACACGCAGCCGTCAGGTGCTCATCCTCGAAGACGGCATGCCCGTCGCGATCAACCCGTACGGCGAGCCAGATCTCTACTACTCGACGCCCGTCGAGCGCATCCGCGCGGTCGAGGTCGTGAAGGGCTCGGGCAGCATTTTATTCGGACCTCAAACCATTGGCGGGGTCGTCAACTTCCTTACGGCGCTGCCCCCGGACAAACCCGAATGGTCGCTCGAAGCGCAAGCCGGGCAGCGCAACTACTTCAAGCTCTCGGGTCTCTACGGCGGCACGGCCGGCGACGCGCGGTATGTGCTGCAATTGACGCGCAAGCAAGGCGACGGCTTCCGCGGGATCGAGTTCCACGCGACGGATTTCCTGGGCAAGATCGCGTTCCCGACCTCGGCGCGCGGCGAGGCCACGTTCAAGATCGCGGTGTACGACGAGTTCTCGCGCTCGACGTACGTGGGCCTGACGCGCCATATGTTCGAGCTCGACCCGCGCATGGCGTCGATCGCGCCGCACGACGGGTTCAACGTGCGTCGCTACGACGTCTCGCTCACCCACGAATACCGCATCAGCGAGGCGACGCGGCTGCGCACGTTCGTGTACGGCTACATCACGGATCGGGTCTGGCGCCGGCAGAACTACGATCGCGAGGCGAAACCGGACGTCAGCTACGAGCGAGTTGTCGGCGATGCGTCGGTCTCGGGCGCCGCGATCTATTTCCGGAATACCTCGATGGTCCGGGATCGCGAATACGAGGTCCTCGGCATCGAGCCGCGCATCGAGCACCGCTTCGAAACGGGCCGGGTGCGCCACACGATCACGGCCGGCGTGCGCGGGCACATCGAGACCGCCGATCGAAAGCAATTCCAGGGCGACATCATCGACACGGGGTCCGGGAACGTCCAGGACCGGGAGCACCACCGCACGTTCGCGTTCGCCGCGTATGCCCAGGACCGCCTCGCGTTCCGGGACGACCTGCTCGTCACCCCCGGCGTCCGCGTCGAATACGCGGCGAACCTGCGCAACGTGGATCGAACGTCGGAGAGCGGCACGGCGCGGGACGTGACGAACCGCGGCACGAGTGATTCGCTCGCGGTGATGCCCGGCATCGGAATGGTGTACGGCACGCCAAAGCTGAATTTCTTCGGCGGCGTGCACGTCGGGTATGCGCCGCCGCGCGTGTCGGCCGCGATTTCCCCGGGGGGCCAGGACACGCAGCTCGACGCCGAGGAGAGCACGAACTACGAAATCGGCATGCGGCTCGCGCGGCCGAGATGGATTCGCGCCGAGGTGACGGGGTTCGTCATGAGCTTCCGCAACCAGATCGTCACGGGCACGGAGGCGAGCGGGTCCCAGAGCGAGCTCGCGAATGGCGGACGAACCCTGCATCGAGGCGTCGAGGCCCAGGTCACGTTCGGCGTCGGCCAGGCGCTTCATCTGCCGCTCACGGTCGACGTGACGGGGCGATATACGTTTTCCGTTGCCACGTTCCGCGGCGGCCCGTTCGACGGCAATCGATTGCCGTATGCGCCGCTCCACACGGCGAGCGCGACGCTCGACGTCGAGCACCGCATCGGGATCGGGGCGCAGGTCGCGTGGAGCTACCAGAGTGATCAATTCGCCGACGAATACAACACGGTGCTCGTGGACCCGACGGGCCGCCTGGGGCTCGTGCCGTCGTACCACCTCGTCGACGTGGCCTTGCGGTACCGACACGCGAAGACGGGGCTCGGCGCGCTCCTCACGATGAAGAACGCGCTCGATCAGGTATTCGTGGCGACGAGGTTGCCCGACGGCATTCAAACAGGGGGATTCCGTCAAATCAACGTCGGGCTGCGGTGGGATCACCGGTAGGCCGCACCCCGGCCCCTCTCCCTCGCGGGAGAGGGGTGTGTCCGGTCAAACGATTATTTGGGGATCGGCGGGATCGGCACCGTGCCGACGGTGGTGCCGGCCTCGGCGCTCCACTGCCAGTTGTCGACGACGGCCGTCGAGTCGAGGGCGCCGTCGCCCGAGTCGTAGGCGCCCCAGCGAATGCGAATGGTGCTGCCCGGCGTGACGGGCGCCTGCGTCTTCAGCCAGCTTGTCGCCGCGTGGCCCTCGAAGCCGGTGCCTTGGAGCTCCGCCGTACCGAGCGGGCAAGCGAACGACTTGCCGCCCGCAGTGCAGGGCGGGCCGGCCGCGCAGCCGCACACGTTCATGAACGCGTTGTTCACGCTGATGGGGTTGCCCTGCATGTCGAACGAGATCTGCCCGTCCGTCTGGCCCGCCGGGATTGGCGAGAGGATTGCGACGAAGAAGTCGTTGTACTGGCTGCAAATGTAGACCGGCCACTCGTACGTGTAGAAGTTGAAGTCGAACGAGAAGCCCTTCGCGTTCTGCGGCACGCGAATCTCGAGCTCGACCGCCGTGGCGTCCTTGGGAGTACCCGTGACCTTGCCCGGGCACGCCGGCGACTCCTTCGGGAAGCCTTGCGGATGGCCGCTCGTGTACCCCTTGTCGAAGCCGCTCGGGCTCTGGTAGCCCGGATCCGACGGCTGACGCGCCGCGCCGCTGGAGACGCTGAAGAGCTTGCTGCCCGCCCGCGGCGTGACGTTCGGACCGAAGCCGCTGAGGATGCCGTGGCCGAGGTGGTAGTTTGCGCTGTTATTGGCGGCCGAGCCGTCGGCCATGACCCATTGCGCGCTGACCACGCCCCAATCGTTGCCGCCGGGCGTGGCGATCTTGCAGAGCTCCACCGCGCGCGCCGCGTCGAACGCATCCGCGCTGGCGACCGCGAGAACCGCGTCGCAGGTCTCGGCCGGCTCGTCGACGAGCATGTTGCAGTTCTCGTCCGACGGCTTGTACGCGGGGTCCATGACGTCGCCCACGACCTCGACCGAGTTCGGGCTCACGTTGGGGTCGCAATCGTTGCAGTCGCCCGCCGCCTCGCTGAACCCGTCGCCGTCGTCGTCCACGTTGACGTCGGTATCGCAGACGGGGCCACCGCCTCCGCCGCCGCCCGAGCCGACGAACGTGCCGCCCACGCCGTCTGCGCTCGAGCCGGCGCTGCCGCCCTGCGCCGTGCCGCCCATGCCGCCGTTCGCGTTCCCGCTCGACCCGTCCTCGCCCCCGGAACCCCCGTCTCCAAAGACGTTTCGGCCGCCCGTGGCCGTGCACGCGACGCCCAGCACGGTGCTGCCTGCAAGGCCGACGAGCCCGATCCACTTCACCAAGTTCCGCATGGCCACTCCTTGAAAAGCTGATCCGCGTCGAGGCCTCGGGCCCCGAGAAAAAGGGGGCCGCGCGGCCGCGAGCAGTCTACAGGCAAGGTGTGTCCGTCGTGCAGCAAGAAATCCGCGAAGGGACGCACGAACCGCGAGCCCGTCGTCCGGGCGATCGCTGGACCTCCAACGGTCGGCTGCCTCCCGTTCCGCGGCTAACGTGCCCGCGCCGTCTCCGTCATCGCACGCCAAAAGCGCTCGAGCCGGTGTTCGATCGCGCCGAACACCGTGCCCGCAGGGTAATGGCCGGTGTCGTCCGCGATACCTGCAGGTGAGCCTGTGAGCAGCTCGATACCTTCTTCGACCGCGGAAACCACGTGAACGTGGAATTGTTTACGCTCGATAGCCTCGACCACGTCGCTGCGCAACATCAGCGCGTGCTGATTCGTGGCCGGGAGCAGGACGCCCTGGTTGCCCGTGAGGCCTTTGGCCGCACAAAGGTCGTAAAATGCTTCAATTTTTTCATTGAGCCCGCCCACGGGCAGGACGCCGCCTTGCTGATCGACGCTGCCCGTCACGGCGAGGTCCTGCCGGAGCGCATACCCGGAGAGCGCCGAGAGCAGCGCATAAAGCTCGCTCGACGAGGCGCTGTCGCCGTCGATCGCCTCGTAGGTCTGCTCGAAGACGAGCGAGGCGCCGAACGAGAGCGGGCGGAGCTGCGCGAACCGGAGCGACAAGAAGCCCGACAAGACGAGCACGCCCTTCGCGTGGATCGGGCCGCTCATCTCGACCTCGCGCGCGATGTTCACGGGCCCCTCGGTGCCCGGATACACGACGGCCGTGACGCGGCACGGCCGGCCAAACGTGACCGGTCCGTCACTCAAGACCGAGATCGCGTTCACCTGACCGACGCGCCGACCCGTGACCTCGATGCGGATCGTGCCGTCGGCGAGCAGCTCGTGGACCTGGTCGCGGAAATGATCGCTGCGCCTGCGCGCCGCCGCGAGCGCGCTGCTGATCTCGGCGCCGTCGATGATGCGTTTGTCCTTCCGCGCCGCGCGGTAGCTCGCCTCCGTCGCGACCTCCGCGAGCAGGCCGAGCTGCGCCGTGACCTTGCGCTGGCTCTCGGCGAGGCGGCCGCCGTAGAAGAAGAGCTCGGCGACGGCGTCGGCCGTGAGCGGCAAGAGGCGTCGCTCGCGCACGATGTCCGCGAGGAACGAGGGGTACGTCGCGAGCGCCGCCCCGAGGGGCATCGTGCCCTCGAAGCGCGCCTGCACCTTGAAGAGCTGCGAGAACTCGGGGTCGGCCTCGTGCAGGTCCTGGTAGAGGTCGGGGCTCGCGATGAGCACGACCTTCAGGTCGAGCTGCATCGGCGGGAACATGAGCTCCTCGCTCGTGCCGCGGTAATACGTGGGGTTGTGCTCGGGCACGATGAACTTGCTCGCGAGCAGACACGCCTTGAGCTGCTCGTAGAGCGCCTCGTTCTTGAGCAGCGCGTTCGCCGGCAGGATCAAGAATCCCCCGTTCGCCAGGTGCAGCGCGCCCGCCACGGCGAACCCCGGCTCCGGCGGCGTGCCCGTGTCAGGCGGCGCGTAGCTCCGGCCGAAGAGCGCGGACAAGGTCGGGTACGGGACCTCCACGACCGGCGCGCCCGACCCAGGCTTGTGCTCGGTGAGCAACGTCGGCACCACGATGCCCCGCACGAGCACCGGCTGTTCGTCGTTGCCGGGTTCGTCCACGAGCAGGCGCGTCTCGCGCGTGACGAGTGTCTCCACCTCGCCGAGGAACGCGAGCAGCTCCGCCCGGCCCTCGAAGCGGGCGCGCACCGGCGAGAAGCACGCCTTCACCGCGTCGCCGAGGAGCTGCTTCGTCGTCGCGCGGAGCTCGGAGTCGGCCTCGTCCTGCACCTCGGCGAGCCGCTCCTCGAAGGCCTCGATCGCCGTCGTGATCAGCCGGATCGACTCGCTCGGCGGGTTCTCGTCGACGAGCGGCGTCACCTGGAACTCGCGCCCCGCGCGCACGACGTCGAGCCCGAGCCCCTTCGCCTGCGTGCGGAGCTCCTCTTCGAGCCGCGACTCCTCCGCCTCCACGCGCCGCTGCCCCCGCGCCCGCGCTTGCTTCCACCGCTCGCCTTCCGTCGCGCCGTGGATCGACTCCAGGAGCTTTGCGTAAAGCTCCTCCATCGCCTCCGTGAACGGCCGACCCTCGCCCGCGGGCAACGTCAGCACGGTCGGCTCGCTCGGGCGCCGCGGGTTCGGCAGGAGCAACATGTCGTCCGGCGTGGACAGCGTCGCCGCGAGTCGCCGCGCCACCTGACGCGCGCAGAAGGTCCGTCCGCAGCCGGGCGGACCCACGACGACCACGTGAAACCGGGACTGTCGGATATCCAGTCCGAACGAAAGCGCCGCGAGCGCGCGCTCCTGCGCCGCGATGCCCGAGACGGGCTCCACCTCGTCGGTCGTCTGGAACGACAACTCCGCGGGATCGATGCGCTTCAGGCACTCCGCTGCGGTCAGCTCACGTGCGGGCATATCTCCGGAAGATACCACCCGACCCCGCCCCCCGCCCGGCCCTCCTCGCGATGAGCCACCAACGTCCTCGACTGACGCCGCGCGCGGGGCGCTCGACGTCCCGTCAGCAGCAACGCAGTACGAGCACGGGGCACGTCGCCTTACGCAGGACGCGCTCGAAGACCGCCCCGTGCTCCTCGCTGCGGAGCCCATGCCACACGAGCACGGTGAGATCCGCGGCGAGGACGTCGGCGAAGCGGAGGATCTCGTCCGCGGGGTCGCCGGCGCCGAGGAAGAAGCGCGTCGGCACGTCCTCGGGGCAGTGGCCGATGGTCTTCGCGAAGCGGTGTACGAACTCGGCCGAAAACGCGGGCCACTCGTGATGCGGCTGGTCCATGTACTGCGGCGCGCCCATCGCGCCCGGCTCCAGGTGGGGGCTGTGCTGCGCCTCGCCCACGAGCACGAGGTCGAGCGACGCGCCCGCCCGCCGCGCGAGGTCCCCCGCCGGCTCGAGCGCGCTCGCCGTGCTCGGCGTCCCGTCGAGGGGCACGAGGATCCGTGCGAGCGAGAGCCTCTCCTCCGGCCGCACCACGATCACCGGCGCGTGCGACCGCTCGAGCGTGTGCGCCGCGAGGTCGCCGACCCCGAGACCGCCATGCCGGCCGCTCTCGGCCCCCACGATCACGAACGCCGTCGGGTGCGCCTCCGTGAAGGCCACGATCCGCTCCACGGGATCGCCCACCTCCACGTCGAGCACCACGCCGTCGAGCGCGTGCGTGGGCAGCCTGAGGAGCCTCGCCAGCTCGCCCGGCGCGACCTTCGCCTCCGACACGAAGATCCCGTGCAGCGGCTCGTGCAGCGTCCTCGCCACGAGCCGGCCCATCGCGATCGCCGCGGCCGCCGCGGCCGTGTCCGCGCCGTTCAGGGCCACGAGCACCCGTTGCCTCTTCGGCCGCGCCTCGCTGCGCGGCCCTTCCTCGGCGCCTCGTTCGACGCCGTGGGACGTCCCTTCCGCGAGATCCGCCGGCTTCATGGCTCGATCTCCTCCCACGCCAGATATCCTTCGTTCTTGCGCCGCGCCACGTAGGCCCGTCCCGGCTCGGCGCGCACCGTGTGCTTCGTGCCCGTCTCGCCGACGACGGCGAGCCCGATCGGCGCGGTCCCCTCGACCACGTGCACCTCCACCGCGCCCGGCAGCACGTGCACCCGCAGCGAGCGGCCGCGGAGCTGCATCGGCAAGGACACGCGCCGCATGCCTGGCAGGAGCGTCGGCTCGACGATCAGCGTCTCCGGATCCTCGGGCGTGGTCCGCAGGCCCGCCACGCCGAAGGCGACGGCTTGCCACAGGCTCCCGAGCCCTGCTGCGTGTACGCCGCCTGCGGCGTTGCCCATGTTGTTGCCGAGATCGATCGACGCCGTCTGTTCGAGGTACCGCGTGGCCGTCGCGAGCAGCCCGAGCCGCGCCGCCACGAGCGCGTGGATCCCCGGCGAGAGCGAGCTGCCGTGCGCGGTGCGGGGCTCGTAATAGAGAAAGTTCTTCCGCCGCGCATCGGGCGAGAACTCGTCCCACAGGAGCGCGAGGAGCTGCACGACGTCTGCTTGCTTCACGACCTGCGAGTTCCGCGTCCGCTCCCGCCCGAGCAGCATGTCGATCGGCACCGTGCGCGGCGAGTACGCGGCCACGTCCACGTATTCGAGATCGAAAAAGCCCTTGTGTTGTTCGATCAGCCCCGTGCGTGGATCCTCGCCGAGGTACATCCGCGCTGCGGTCTCCTCCCAGCGCGTGATCTCCTCCGGCGTGACCCCGAGTGCCGCCGCCTTCGCGCGCCCGACGCCTCGCGCGATCGCCACGGCGTACCGCAGGTTCTGCCGCGCCATCCAGTTCGTGAACGCGTTGTCGTCCACGCTCTCGTGGTACTCGTCGGGCCCGATCACCCGGTCGATGTGGAACTTGCCGTCGGCCTTGATGGAGCCGCGGCTCACCCATAAGCGCGCCGTTTCAACGAGAATCTCCGCGCCCTCCTCGCGCAAAATCCGCTCGTCGTCTGTGCTCTGCGCATAGGCCCAGATCGCGTAGGCCACGTCGGCGCTGATGTGGTGCTCCTCCAGCCCCGACAGGATCGGCACGATCTCGCCGACGGGGCTCCGCACGAACTCCGGCGTCGTCTCGTCCCCCGTGTCCGCCGACTCCCACGCGTAGAGCGCGCCCTCGTAGCCGAGCTTCTTCGCCTTGCGCCGCGCCCCGTCGAGCGTGAGGTGCCGGTAGAGCAGGAGCGTCCGCGCCGCCTCGGGCCACGTGTGCGCGTAGAACGGCACCATGAAGATCTCCGTGTCCCAGAAGACGTGGCCGCGGTACGCCTCGCCCGAGAGCGCGCGCGCGCCGATCGAGCAGCGCGGATCGTACGGCTGCACCGTCGCGATCAGGTGGTAGAGCGCGAACCGGAGCGCCCGCTCGATCCACGGCATGCCGTCGATCTCCACGTCCGACTGCCTCCACCGCGTCTGCCACGCCGCCACGTGATCCCCCAGCAACGCGTCGAACGACGTCGCCGCCGCTTCCCGTTCGAGCAGCTCGACCCGCTGCACCGGCGCCGTTCCGTCACGAGACGTGAACAGACCGACCACACGATGGAGCACGCTCGGCTCGCCGAGCCGGACGTGCAGCGTGCACCGCTCCATCGCCGACACCGGCCCGATCTCCCGCTCGCAGCGCATCTCCAGCGATCCCGGATCGGCCGCCGTCGTGCGTGATGCGAGCGCGAGCGCGAGCCCCCCGTGCGTCTTGCCCACGAGGATCGGCCCCACGAGCCCGTGGCGCGGCACGAACCCGGCCCAGTGCGACGAGCCGCTCCCGCTCTTCACGTCGCCCGACAGCACCGCGTCGACGACCACCGTGCCCGAGAAATTCTGGGGCGTGATCTCCACCGCCTCCAAGAGCACGTGCCGGTTCGCGAGCGACGCGAGGTGCGCCGTCCGGATCCGCGTCGCGTGCCCGCCCGGCCCCGTCCCGAGCCCTTCGCGCAGCAAGAGCCCGCGCCGTAGATCGAGCGTCCGGTGGTGCCGCTCCATCGCCGTCGTCTCCACCGCGAACGGCTCGCCCTCCACCGTGAACCGCAGCCGCCCCCAGTCCGGCGCGATGACGAGTTCCGGCACCGGCGATACGTCCGACGACGGCTCGAACGCGCCCGCGAGGAACGTCGCCGGCCGCGACACGCTGCTGCCCTCCGGGATCGACCCGCGCACCCCGAGGTAGCCGTTCGCGATCGTCAGGAGCGACTCGATCTCGTGCTCCCGCGCCACGTCGAAGCCGCTCTCCACCACCACCCACGCCGGGTCTCGTGGCGGCGCGAACGGCCCCATCTGCGCTTCCAGCGCGAGCTGCTGCTCCAGGATGTCCGCGAGCCCGGCGGGCCCGAACGCCTCGCCCACGACGAGCACGTCCTCGGACTCGATCCCGAACGGCCGCGCGAGCTCGCCCATCATGAACGAAAGCACGTCCTCGTGGTCCGCCGTGGGGGCGATCTCGACGGGCCTGCCGCGGTGGTCGAACCCGAACACGTGCTCGCCGCCGTCTGCCGCGGCGTACAGCCTTTTTCTCGGCTCTTCCGCGATCGCCGCCTCGATCGCCGGCAAGAGCGCGCCGAGGCTCGCTTCCGTCACGATCACCACCCGCGCGCCTCGTTCGAGCAGCGCTTCGACGAGGCCGAGCGCCCGCGTCGACTCGGGCGCTTGTGCCGATGCGCCTCGCGGGTCCCAGGTAAGCACGAACAGCCGAAAGAGGTGATCGAGCTCGGGCAGGGCGGACGTCGTGACGAACCCGGACGAGCGACCGGGCGTAGGCTCTCGGATCTCGGCAGCAGCGGTGGACGTCATGGGCCTCGTCCGTCGAGCGAGGACCGTGCCGCCTCCGCGCCCCCGGCGTATCGTCCGAATCCGTGCAGCTCCGTGGCATTTGCATCCCCTGCGCACGGAGCGCGAAACGGCCGGACGTGCGGGACGCCGCTCAGGCGGCCAGCCGCGAAAGCTCGTCGAGCAGCTTTTCGAGATCGAACGGCTTGCGGATCATCGCGCGCACCCGGCGGACGGGCACGTCGAGCCGTGACTCGTTCATCGCGGAGAGCACCATCACGGGGACGTCGATTCCTGCGCGATCGAGCGCGGCGAGGAACGCGTCGCCTTTCATCTCGGGCATCAAGTAATCGAGGAGAATCACATCGGGCCGGGCGCCTGCTTCCAGCCGCGCGAGCGCCACGCTCGCCACGGTGTGGGCTTCTACGTCGTAGCCTTCTTCCCGCAGCAGATCGGAAAGCGCTTCGACCAAGGCATCATCGTCATCCACGATGAAAACCGAGGGCCCGGATTTCTTGTCGCAGGGGCTACCGGGTGGCGCGGCCGGCACGTTCGGGCTCGGGCTCATGGGCCCCTTCCATCGAGCAGGTTCCCCGCGTCGTCGAGCCTCCGGACCCCTTGCCGCCGCTGGCCGATCGATTCATACGTTGTGAACGGCCGGCTCGACTTTGTGAGCTTGTTTGTCCAGGCGGAAATCGAGTGGGGGTAGGGACTTTCCGTAGGGCGTGTTCCGCGTGCGCCCGACCACAGCCGCACTTGACGCGCGAGTCAGGCTGAGGCCCAATTCGATGAAGGGCGGTCCTTGTCATGTCGGACACGAATAACAGCATCCGCGTTTACCTCATCGATGATCACCCCGTGTTGCGGGAGGGTTTTGCCAAAGCGCTGGAGGCAGAGCCGGGGATGACCGTCGTCGGGCAAGCGGGCACGGCGGCCGATGCGCTGCGGGAAGTGCAGTCGATCAAGCCTGAAGTCGTGCTGGTCGACTTGAACATTCCCGATCGCGACGGCATCGAGCTCCTCGCGGCTCTTCGCGTCCAGGTGCCCTCTGCGAAGCTGCTCGTGCTGAGCTGCTACGACGACGAATTCCGCGTCGCCGAGGCGCTGCGCGCGGGGGCGCAGGGCTACCTCGTCAAGACGAGCGAGCTCGCTGAAGTCATCGATGGCATTCGACGCATCGCGAGCGGCGGCGCGCCGCTGAGCCAGCGCATCGCGGGCGCTGTCGTCCGTGCGATGCGCAAACCTGCGCCCGAAGGCACGGGCGGCCTCGACGCGCTCACGCCGCGCGAGCGCCAGGTCTTGCGCCTCCTCGCGGCGGGCATCTCCACCCGCGAGACGGCCGCGCGGCTCACGATCAGCCCGAAGACCGTCGAGACCCACCGCGTGCGGATCTACGCGAAGCTCGGCTGTAAGAGCGCCGTCGAGCTCACGCGCATCGCGGTCCGCACCGGCCTCATCGAGGCCTAGCGCCTCGCTCCGCGGGCCCGACCTCCGGGCCCGATCCATCGGAAAAACCGAACGATCCCCTCGAAGCTTCGATCATGTGTCGCCGTCACGCGGCGCACCAGATCGTTTGTGCTGCAACAAAAGATCGATCCGAACTCCATCGATCGTGAGGCCCTCGATCGCGCAGTTCGTGATCGTCACGCCGGCGAGGCTCACGTCGTCGAGCGACGACCCTTCAAACGAAGCGTTGTGAATCTTCGCCTTCGCGAAGGTCACGTCGTCGAACGTCGCGGACTCGAACGACACGTTCTTCACGCTCGCCCGCGCAAAGCTCGCGTCGTCGAGCCTCGTGTCCTCGAACGACGCGTTGTGGATCGTCGCCTTGGAAAAACTCACGTCTTCGAACGACGCGCCTTCGAACGACGTGTCGCGCACCTTCGCGTCGGCCATCGTGACGTCGTCGAGTTCGATTTTTTCGAAGGACGCGTTCGAAACCTTCGTCGGCAACGTCGGTGTGTTTCCGGACTTGGCTCCGGTCGTCTTCGCAGGGCCGGTGGGCTTCGATCGCGCCTTCTTCTTCATGCGTACATGCTACCCCTCATCGCCGACTCCGGCTTCCCCCGTACGGCCACATCCAGGACGCCATGCACGAGCCCGTCACGCTTCCCCATCACGCCATCGTCACCGCGCCCGGAGCCTCGCCTTCGCGCTGCATGCTCGTGCTGCACGGGATCTTCGGCTCCGGCGGCAACTTCCGGACGTTCACCCGCGCGCTCGTGACGGCCTGCCCCGATTGGGCCTTCGTGCTCGTCGACCTGCGCGCGCACGGCCTCTCCACGTCACTCCCGCCGCCCCACACGCTCGGGGCCGCGGCGGACGATCTCGTTCGGCTTGGCGCCGCGCTCCCGTTCGACGTGCGTGGCGTGATCGGCCACTCCTTCGGCGGCAAGGTCGCGCTCGCGTACGCCGATCGCAGGCGTGGCGAGCTCGACCAGCTTTGGGTCCTCGACTCGACGCCGAGCGCGCGTCCTTCGGGCATGGACCGTGTCGGCGCGGCGAAGATCCTCGCCATGCTCGAATCCTTCCCCGCCGAGCTTCCGTCCCGCGAGCGATTCCTCGAGCTCGTCACCTCGCACGGTGTCTCGCGCGCCGAGGCCGACTGGCTCGCGATGAACGTCCGCCGCGAAGGCGACGCCTTCCGCTTCCGCCTCGACCTCGCCGCGATCCGCGACCTGCTCGCCGACTACTTCGCCCAGGACCTCTGGCCGGTCGTCGAGCGGCCCGACGGCCGTCGGCGCACTGGCTTCGTCATCGGCGGCCGTTCCGACACGGTCAGCGCCGACGATCGGGCGCGCCTCGCCTCGCTCGCTGCCAAGGACCCGACGCTCAGCGTCCACGTCCTCCCGAACGCCGGTCACTGGGTGCACGTCGACGACCCTGAGGGCCTCCTTCGCATCCTCGGCGCGGCCCTCGGCGGCTGAGGACTTTGCGCGAGGGTTTTTCCGGGCTACGGAGGGGAGGCCATGCGAATTGCCTCCTGGAACGTGAACTCGATCCGCGCCCGCCTCGAACATCTCCGCACCTTCCTCGGCAGTGCGAGCCCGGACGTCCTCTGCATGCAGGAGACCAAGGTCGAGGACGACAAATTCCCCGAGGAGGCCCTCGGCGACGCGGGCTATCGCGTCGTCCATTTCGGCCAGAAGACCTACAACGGCGTCGCCATCGCCGCGCGCTACGGCCTTGGCATCGAGGACGTGAAGAAGAACCTCGACGGCGACGAGGACGACGCCCCGCGCAGGCTCCTCGCCGCCACGATCGAGGGCGTCCGTATCGTCAACGTCTACGTGCCCAATGGCCAGGCCGTCGGCACCAAGCCTTTCGCCTACAAGCTCGCCTGGTTCGAGCGGCTCGGGCTCGACCTCGCCACGCACCACAAGCCCGACGAGCCCTTACTCGTTTGCGGCGACTTCAACGTTGCGCCGACGAACCTCGACGTCCACGAGCCCAAGCGCTGGGAGGGGCAGGTTCTCTGCCACCCGGACGAGCGCGCCGCTCTCGGGCGCCTGCTCTCCTGGGGCCTCGTCGACGCCCTGCGCGAGCGCCACCCCGAGGAGAAGGTCTACTCCTGGTGGGACTACCGCATGGGCGCTTACCGCAAGAACCATGGCTTGCGCATCGATCTCGCCCTCGTCACGCCGCCGCTCCTCGCGCGCACGAAGGACGTGTGGGTCGACCGCAGCGTCCGTGAGCTCGAACGACCCAGCGACCACGCCCCCGTCCTGATCGACATCGGCGAAAGTCAAGCCTGACTTCGGACAATCCCTGTCCGATCGGCCAAGAAACGACCGCCCTCAGATCGGACATAACCCGTCCGATCTGCCTCCATTTCGCCTCCGATCGAACCGCTCGATTTGCTAGTTTTCTCCGCGTGATGCGGCTCAACCTGGATGGTTATTCGCTCGACCTTCCCCCCGAATGGTCGGGTCTCGAAGACGTGACCTATTCCGATCCGAGCACCCTGCCTCCGGTCGCGCTCGCGGCTGAAGGAGGCACGGGCCGGCTCATGGTGGCCGAGATGCTCTTCGACGACGACGACGAGCAACCCGGCGGCGAGCCCGAAGAGCTCGAAGCCCTCGCGCGCGCCTGGGGCAAACGCCGCAGGCTCGAACCCCTGGAGATGGGCACCCACGAGCGGCCCGACGGCGTCGTCGCCACGGCCACCTACCTCGTGCGCGGCTGCTTCGTGCAGATCTGGTTCCTCTCGAACGGCGACCGCGTCGTGCAGGCGAGCTACGTCTGCCCCTGGGACGAACGTGACAACGAGGAGGCCGATCGCGAGGCGATCGTGCGCTCACTCCGCTGGTCGTGAAGCGTTAGCGGTCCGACGCGCCGCCCTCGTCCTTGTCGGCCTTCGTGGCCACGGGCGGGGGCGGCGCCGCTTCCTTGGCTTCTTTCCCTTCCTTCGCTTCGCCCGCCTCTTCCTTCGGCGCCGCTTCCTTCGGCGCCGCTTCCCCCTTCGCGTCCTTGCTCGCCGCGCCCGCCGCGCTCGCCGCGTTCCCTCCGCCGCGCAGATACGAATCCTCCACGCATGTCGGCCGCATCCTCTCGGGACAAGCGATCCGCACGTGGAAATGATCGTCGTGCACGTCCGCGTCCGCGGGGCTCATCAGCGCCGCCGCTGCCTTCGTGTAGAGGTCCTTCGGCACGTTCTTCTTGGCCGCATACTTGAGCAGCCGCGTGCGCAGCCCTGCCGACACGAACAGGTACCGCACGTCGGTCTTCGTGTCGGTGAGCAGTGCCTCGACGAACGCCCAGTTTCGCTCGTCGTCGAAGCGCACGACCTCGCCGCCGCGGGCGCGCCCGTCGCTGCCGAAGGCCACGAACCGGTGCGGGTTCACGTGTTTGCCCTTCTCGCTCACCATGTAGAAGCCGACGTCCGCGTCGCGCCCCGACTGATGCGAGTTGTGCCCGAAGAGCGCCCCGCCACTCTTCGCCGACAGGTCCCCCACGTACAGCACCGACCCCTTGTGCTTCCCGCTCACCTTGGCGGCTGCGCGACGGAGCACCCGCACGAGGTCGGGCAGCGCGTACGCGTGTGCGCCGCCGCGCACCTCGACCGACTTGCTCGACGCGAGCTTCTCGCCCCCGTACAGCCTGCCCTTGTTCGGCGCCCCCGCCGACAGCGCGCCCTTCGGCTTCCGCTCCTTCTCTGCGCCCTTCTTCGGCTCGCCCTTGTCCTTTTTGCCCTTGCCCTTGTCCTTCTCCTTCGAGGGCTCGGACTTCGCCGCCTTGGCGCCGGGTGCGGCCTCGGAGACGCGCGGGCCTGTGGCGACGAGCGCGAGGCCGAGGAGGAGGGGCGCGGCGATCCGGGCGAGCAGGCGCATGATGCCGCGGACGTTAGCGCGCTCGTGGCGCGCGGGGGAGGGGATGCGAGCGACCGATCGTGGGGTTTTGCGCGACCGACCTCCGCCGCATCGGGTTCATGATCTGGCCCACAAGAAAAAAGAATGCATTCAGGTGCTTGACATGGGTCATCGGTCCGGGTAGAAGCCTCGTCGCGTCCCACCCGAGGGCGGCGCAGGATGCGCCCGTAGCTCAGCTGGATAGAGCGTCGGACTTCGAATCCGAAAGTCGCCCGTTCGAATCGGGCCGGGCGTACCGGGTTCCGAGTCGACTCTACCCAGGGGAGCTCGGGAGGCCGTTGAAAATCGAAGCAGCAAAACCGGGCCATTAGCTCAATTGGTAGAGCAGTGGACTCTTAATCCATTGGCTGAAGGTTCAAGTCCTTCATGGCCCACCAATGATCGCAGTGGAATCCAGTCGCCAGGGCAGGGCGGCTGGGACAGCCGGGACAACGGCTGGGACAGTCGAAGCAGCCTGACAGACAGGCAAAAGAAAGCCCGACGAACCGGATGGTCGTCGGGCTTTCGGCTTTGGAGGAGACTCGTTCCCAAGTGGCGCGGACGGTGCGTCCTGCCGGTCACGACGACCACGCTGCGGATGCGTGACTGCGGGGTGTGATCCCGGTACATTCCGTCCTATGGTCGTAGTGTCGCTTTGTCCGCTACCAGCCATGAGCTTCGTCTGGCAACCGAGCGCGGGAGCATACGCGCAGACGGTGGTCGTGAAGGGGACGTTCCGGCTCTTGCCTGGGGAGTCAACGCTGGCCGAAGCGCAGGAGGCCCCGACGGAGGTCGACCGGGCCCCTTACAAGCGGAAGGCGGACGTGGTGCTGGTGGGGCACGCGTATGCTCCCGGCAAACAGCCGGCGCGGTCGTGGATGGTGCGGCTCGTGGTCGGGGACCTCGATAAG
Source organism: Polyangium mundeleinium (assembly GCF_028369105.1). Lineage (NCBI taxonomy): Bacteria > Pseudomonadati > Myxococcota > Polyangiales > Polyangiaceae > Polyangium > Polyangium mundeleinium. The sequence continues at coordinate 13,096,893 of NZ_JAQNDO010000001.1, forward strand.
TCGATCGAGGTGTGGTGTGACCGGGTCATTCGATGGCAGGACGGAGCGCTGCTCGAGGGGCCGCGGGTGACGAAAGTGCCGCTCACGTGGGAGCGCGCGGCGGGCGGGCCCGAGACGAGCAATCCGGTGGGAATGCGGTTCGACGCGGCGCCGGACCGGTATGACACGGTGCCCATTCCGAATTTGCAGCCGCCGGGGATGTTCGTTTCGTCGCGCGCGGATACGTTCGTGCCGATTTGCTTTGGGCCGATCGCGCCGGAGTGGCCGCGGGCATCGGCGCGTCTCGGGCGGCTGGCGCCGGGGTGGGAGGGGCGGCCATTCCCTGAGCGATGCGATTATGAGTACTTTCAGGTCGCACCACTGGATCAGCAGGTCGCCGGGATACGACCGAACGAGCGGATCGTCCTGGAGAACCTGCATCCGGAGCATCCGCGGCTCGTGACGAGCTTGCCGAACCTGAGGCCGCGAGCGGTCATGGACCGAGCGACGGGGGAGCGGGAGGAGGTGCAGCTCTTCGCGGACACGCTCTGGATCGACACGGATCGAGGGGTGTGCTCGGTGGTGTGGCGGGGCCAAGTCGGGCTGCGGCATGCAGCAGAGGCAAGGCGGATCGCGGTCTGGTTGGAGGGGATGCCGCTTCGCGAGGCGGCGCGCGAGCAGCAGGCCGGCGTCGACGACGAAGGAGATGTGGCAGCCACGATGACGCTCGTGGGACCGCTCGAAAGGAAAGCGGGGCCGGTGCTGCCGTTCGTGGCGGGGTCGTCGAGGTTATCTGAACCGGAGCGGAAGCAGTTCGTGGAGGAACTCTCGCGGTGGGCGCGGCGGGGATCGGAGGATGGATCCGAGACGCTGTTCGCGCCGATGGTGAGGCCTGCGGGGAAGGCGTTGCCGTTCGAGGGGGTGAGCGAGCCTGCGGACGACGACGGCGACATGGCGAAGACATTGCCGCCAATGGCAAAGGAGCCACTGAAGTCGGTTCCCCTCGTTGTGCCGAGCTTGCCGGAGGCCCCTGTCGTGGAGGTGCAGGTGGAGCAGGAGGAGGCACCGAGCCCATTGCCTGCGCCGCCGCCGATGATCGGGCCGCTGGCGAAGGCGGAGATGTTAGAGGTGCGCGAGTCGCCGGGAGCGCAGGCGGCCGTTGTCGAATGCGGCGAGGCCGAGCGCGATGCGCCAGACGTTGCGAAGCCGGCCGAGCGGAGGCTGCCCGTCGAGGAGTATCCGCTGGAGCGGTGCGCAGCAATTGCTGCCTCGATCGCGCGGAGGAAAGGGGATTATGACCGAATTCTGGCGGAGGAGGGGCTCACGAGGGAAGTGTGGAAGGAGCTGGATGCGTACTGGCTCGCCGCGGTCGAGGTCGAGGTCGATCGTGGGGGGAAGAAGATGCTCTCGGCGTATGATGAGGCGTATGTCGGGCGGCTTGAAAAGGAGCGGGGGCCGATCACGGCAAGCGAGTATGCGGGGCTGTTGATTGCGGCGGAGCGCAGGGGGGTGGATGCGGAGTTGAGGAAGCTCGGGCTGCCGGAAGGGGCCATGATGCAGATCCGGCGGGTTTGGATGGGGAGGTGTGTGATGGATCTGAAGGTCGGCGCGGAGGTACGGGCGGCAATGCGGGTGGTGGCTGGGTGAGCGCCCGAGAAACTTGTTGCTTCGGTCAGCAATCAGGCACACTCAATCAAACCGCCTAACCCACTTCAGCGTTTCTTCAAGCCAGTCGGATTTGTCCGGCACCTTGATGACCCCCCACTTGTAGCCCTCATACCGCATGGGCTTGATGATGCGCGCCGCTATTTGATACGCATCCGGAATCGTATTGGTAGCCGCATCACCTAATTGCGGTAGCACCCCCGCGCGGATGATGACACCGGTTTCGTAATGTTCAAGGGTCATGCCGGGACCCAGGCGCGATTGAATTGATTGAACGCCTCCCAGTGCAGCGACGTTCTGCTGTCCCAGAATCGTTAGCCAGTTCGAGGAGCGCGGCTGCTCATACCCGCCCTTGCGTGTCTCCGACCAATAGTTTCCCATCGCATCGTACTCTAGTGCGGGATAGCGACGCAAGAGTTGGTAATGATAGGGCTCCTCCGTAGTTTCTCTACCGGGCACGGTGAGGACACCGAGGCCAGCTGAACCATGGATGGCATCGACTCGGCCACACCACGTACGCACGAGTTCGACGAAACGTTCAGGGTCGGCGAAAACGTAAGTCGGTGGGAAATGGGCCTTGATTCCGGAAAGAGGGCGTGCTGCGTTATTCTTCGCAAACCCACGGAGCATTATGCGCCAGAGTGAGGGGTCGTCTCCTCCTTTCGGATCCACGTGCTGCATGTGGCATGATAGCTGTTTGTGCGCGCCGATGTCGGCGAGCGAGCGGTAGTCTCCTGGGAGACCTTCGCCATCCCAGCGGCTCAAGCTTCGGGCGTCGTCTTTTTGATAGTGGGTAACCTTGTCCGAGAAGCGCGAGACATAATCTTGGAGGATGAGGAGCAATTGTTCCCGCTTTTCGTGTTTCCAGCCATCAAGAAAATATACGGATAGCAACACGCCGATGCGTGAAACAATCGCACCGCTTGGCTTACGCACTACACCGCGGGTCTCAATGTCTTCCGGGTCGAGCCTGAGCGGATCATGGGCTTGCATCTTCATCTCCAACCACCCCGAGATAGAGACTATTTGGCTTTTCCGCCGCCCTCAGTGCACACACAGTGTTCCTTTATGTCGACTGTGATCACGTCGCCTGGGGTAAGGCCTTGGCTGTCAGCAATGTCTTCGTAGACACCATCTTGTTGCATCGTTGTAGGTGGGTCGATTCCCCCATTGGACTGAGTGAATTTTAGCTCGAAAATTTTCCATAAAGCCCCACCTTTCCACCACGAGATGTCTGGCCGTGCTGCATCACGTACCACAGGAACATTGGACGGCATGCCGTCGTCGTTTACGCTCAAAATCGGCTCGTAGCCGCCTTTCCCGTCAGGGCGGTAGTTCACCTCCGGGCGTGGGCCATCTGCAGTCGGGCTCTTGGGCCGTCTGAATCCTCCTTTAGGGTGCTGTCCGCTATTCGGATCATAGTACTTTTCTCGAAGTTTCGCTGCTACGCAATCTGTGTATGTTCTGTGTTCTCCCTTGTTGGCCATGCATTGGCAAGCAATGTTACAAATTTCATCCAGCTCCTTTGATGTGCTAACCCGTACGTTGGCGGCCTCAATGGCCTTTGTTCGCTTTGCTGCTGCGGATTCGACGTTGCCCTCTGGTAGATCGTGTGCCTTGATGTCATCAATTGCGGCTTGCAGTAGTTGTCGTTCTTGTTGGCTGAATGGCGGTGTCGTTGGCGCGTCCAATACTGCCTGTAATGCATTAATTTCGAATTCTACTTGGCGTTGTGCCATACGGCCAAATGTCAAAAAATTGGCGATTTGTGCGAGTAGTCCGCCCCTGGCGTCACCGGAGGTTGATTGGTTTTTTAGCCTTGATCCCAAGGACGTCGATGGCCGTACATCAGTCATCGCACCCGTAGCCGCCTGTGCCAAATGCACCCGCGTATCCTTTACATAGACCAGCTTGCCGACGGTATTCTCATTGTTCATCCACCATTCGTCGCTGTGACGGATGATGTTTTTGCCCTCAGCGCGTACTGTCGGAGAAAACGTCTTGGGTTCACAGATGCCCTCGGTCGTTCCCGATTTGATGCCTTTGCCAGTACCCGGCGAGTCACCTGTGCATGTCGTGATGATCGATCCAGTGGTATGCGTGCGCAGCCTGGTCATTCGCACGCTCTTGGTAGTGTCGGCGTGATCGCTTTGCTTAGCGACGATCGAGTAGGGCACCGGTACCATGGCGGAGCCAACCGGCGTCAGACAAACGTCGGGGCAAGTCGAAATCACGAGCCCTTCGGGGGTGCCACGGCTGCCCTCGCGCGGATAACTCATGCGGGTGCCTCCGTCCGTTCGAGCCCATGCAGGCCAAGTCTCGGCATATTCACGAGCGATGCATCACCTTGCGCGGCTACGAAGAGATCGATCCAGGAGAAGCCCTTACCCATGGCGATCCAGCCGCGCCAGGTCATATCGACGCGCCAGGGCTGGGTACGCGCGTCAATATGCAAACCGTCGCAGTTCAGAAGTGCTGTCACTCGGCGACCGTCGACCCAGGAGAAACGTGCATAGGGTGATAGACGGGGTAGCCGAAAGCCAACGCTCCCACCGTCGGGCGATACGCCTTCGAGGCGTACGATCTCGTCACCGACGAGATAGCGCGGTAGAATCAGCCGCGGATGGGCGGTTTGGTAGAAGCGGTAGTCGAAGTCGGCAGGTAGAACGGGATGGCGCTCCTTCAGCCATGCCTCATCGTAGGTTCCGGCGTGCTTCTGCCGCCACGACCACCATGGCGGCACTGGCCCGAACCCCTGCGGTTCTGGCCGAGCGAAAGGATTGTCGATAGGCGCTGCCTCGCTATCGATCATAGGCATTGGCGATCTCGTCTCAGGTGGCGTCTGCGCACGGTCGAGTATGCCAGGCCCGATAGGGTTGCGCGGCTCGACGTCACCGTCTGGTGAGCCAAGGATCGGCCCACCAGCGGCAAACCTATAGTCGATCGCTACGCATTCAGCCTCCTTCACGTCACCCGGGCGCCAAGTGCGTCGATGATGCTCGTCTACGGGGGTCCAAACGCGCGGGCCGTGGACACGCAGCGTGCAGTCGTAATCGCCCACAATAACATCAACATACCACCTGGTGGAGCACCGGCCCTCGGGCGGGTATGCCGTTCCTAGTATCGTAACGTCGGCGAAAGGTTTGAATGGTACGATATCGCAGACGCCGACGAGCGGCGTGCGATGAGGATCGCCCTCATACTCGTCAGCGAGGATGAGATGTTGATCGGGCGCGAGCAGTAACCTCTTCTCGGGCGTTAGCAAGAAGCCTGCACGCACCGCGATTACTGCCATCGCGCTCCCATCACGGTGTATCTGCTCGAAGCCGAGCGCGGCGAAAGGTGTTGCGTTGGTAGCCAGCATCGAGCGCCTCAGGTCAAGTCGCGACTCAGCGCTAATTCAAATCAATGGGATCTCCCCACACCTGAACATGTCCAGTCGAGCTCACCGTAATATCCGACCCGGAAATTACAATCCTCCCCGACTTCTCCATTACGATCCTCGACTCCCCGCAGACGATCTCGATCTTCTCCCCCACATTCGTAGTCTGCGTCTTTCCAATGGCCACCACCTGATGCCGTCCCACCTCTACCGTCTCGTCGTTCCCCACGCCGCGCGCTCGATTCATCCCCACCATCTCCCGCGCGCAGTTCATTACGAGCTTTATGAAATCGTTCCCGACCGTCTGGCTCTCGTTGTTGCCGATTGCCGACTCCCTATCCCGTCCGATCATTACACTCTCATCATTCTTGACGAGCTTCGTCAGATCCTTCTCCGCCTGCATCCGGACGAGCTCTTTCCCCACCGCATCCTCGAACATGATCTCATTGTACCCCCCACCCCCGCCCGTTGAATTGCTCTTCCACCCGCTCTGCGTCTTGTTCTCCGGCAGCTTGTACGGCGTCTTCTGCAGATTCGTGTACACCCGCCCCACGATCACAGGGCGGTCCGGATCCCCCCCGAGGAAATCCACAAGCACCTCCTGCCCGATCCTCGGCAGGTTCGTCGCTCCGTACCCCGCCCCGCCCCACGGCTGACTTACGTGGATCCAGCACGAGCTGTTGTCGTCCATCTGGCTCGCGCGATCCCAATGGAAATGCACCCGCACCCGGCCAAACTCGTCCGTGTGTATCTCCTCGCCCGGCGGACCCACCACCGTCGCGCTCTCCACCCCGTTCACCTTCGGCTTCGGTGTCTCCACCGGCGGCCGATACGGGACTTCCGCGCTCCTCGACACGCAATGGTGTACCGTCTCGCCATAAGACGTCCCCTCGTGCACCGCCTCCACGACGAGCTGCCGCTCTCGATTCAGTTTCTCCCGCAGGTGCCCTTTGATCTGGAACACCAACCCGGGTGCCAGGTCGAGCGCGTTCGTCATGAACGTACACGTCTTCGCGTTCGCCCGCTTCGCCTCCAGGCGTTTCTGCGCGAGCTGTGCCGCCTCCCCCTCGTCCGTCCGCGCTTTCCCCTTGTCGTCCGCACTGGGCGTATCGTCGCCCTTCGTGGCGCCGAAAAGGAACGCCCCGGGCGTATAATGATATCGCTCGAGCTTCTTCTCGATCTCGACGTTGGCCCCTTCTGCGCTTGACATCAGCTTGAAGTTGGCGGCCCTGCGGTAGTCGTGGTCCCGCATCGTGTAGCGGCCAGGGCGCACCTCCTGGCCCACATTTACCTGCGTCACGTACTCGCCCGTCACCATCGACACATCGTCGTGGAACGCGAGCGCGTGTGCGCGCGGCTCGGCCCGCTGCGGCGCGTCTGCGAGCACAAGACGCATCTTGTCTTCGCTCTGCTCGAAGTAGAACGAGATGCCCGCGTCCTCCAGCATCCGACAGAGGAATGTGTAGTCGGTCTCTGCGTACTGGACCCGGTACTTGCGCTTCTTGTACGTCCCCGAGAGCTTGCGCACCGGCTCGATACCCCAGTCGTCCAAGACCTCGAGGGCGATGTCGAGCTCCGACTTCTGCTGGAACATGTAGTAGTCGCGTCGCTGTGTCAGGAGCCACAGCTCGGGGACAATGGTCAGCCGGTAGATCGACTGCCCCTTCTCATCACCGCCCACGTGCTGGATGTGGTTACAGATCCCTGCCCAGAAGCGCTCGTGGCCAGCATGGATCGTGAAGCGGGCTGGCTGCCCAAGGACCCGATCGAAGTCGATGTCGTGTTCGTCGGTGTGTACGGTCAGGTTGACCTCGAAGAGCGACGACATCGCCTCCCGCACCGAGAAACGCCGCACGTCGAGCGCGTCGCCAGAGGCCACCGTGACGCTCAGGTTCGGCCGCTGCTGTGCCTGGTTGCGCAATTGATCGAGCCCGTTCGACATCACGACCCCTCGAGGTTCGCTTACACGGCACGACTGCATCTAAATGTCCGCCCGTGCCCGCGAGGATGCGTGCGACATCCTTGGGGATCCGAGTCCGTGTGAGCGTTCACGAAGAACCGTACGGTGTCCCAGCTTCGTGCGTCAACACTGTTCTGAGGCTTTCGTGGGTCTTGGATCAGGGGCGAACTCCGGCTATCCTCGCCCCCACAGAGCGGTCGACGTTCGAGGGTGGTCGCGATGGGGCACGTGGTGAGCAAGCTGGCTTGGGGCACGATCGACGTGGACACGACGCTGGGCCGCGTTTTCTTCCAGCAGGATTGGGCCTACAAGTGGGAGTTCGAGGCGCCGGAGACGGCGTGGACGTACCAGGAACAACTTGCGTTCCACACCAAGGTGGATCGGCAAATCTGGTCGTCCTGGAGCAATCGCGTCACCCTTGGGGTCAAGGGCAAGCATTGGATGGTCACGAGGTTCGGCCGTGCCGGTCTGCGCATCAACTTCGATATCCGTTGGCGGACTGTCAAGCAAACTGCCCAATGGAGCATCCGCGCGGTGAAGACAAAGAGAGACGATGCGCGAAGCGAGACCGTGTTCCCCCTGCGCAAGAGCACGCTCATCGTTTCGGACGCGGAGCCTCACGGCGTGATGAACGAAAGCAAAGCGAAAGCTTATGATTTTGTCTCGCCCCCGCATGAATTTGGCCACATGCTCGGTGATTTGGCGGATGAGTATTATGCAAACAGTCCCCATATACGGGATAAGAATAGCATCATGAATATCGGCCGATACCTCCGAGCGCGGCATATGGCCGAGGTGCTTCGCCAGCTCGGAACCATGCTTCCGGGCTGCACATTCTGGGTGCGCGACATTCGCTGAAATGACGAAGAAAGCAAACCCACGCGCAAGCCGCGATGAACCGATCTCGACGGCCCGTACAGCCACCTTAGCGTTCGTTGGATAGTGAACGCGGAAGCCCACCGGTTTATGAAGCAGTGGGCTTCCGCATTCTGGGACGAGTTCAGGTCGACGTGACCTCGGCGAGCTCGGGAATCCCCTCGTACAGCGGCTTCAGGGTACCGAGGCTGAGCTCGGCATGTGTCCGCGCCTGCCGCTTGTAGCGGTAGATCATCTGCGACGACTTGTGCCCCGTCCTGTCGGTGATCCACGCCTCGGTCTTGCCGGCGGCGAGGTGCACGGTGACGAAGGTCGCTCGCAGATCGTGCGCCCGGAGCCGGATGCGCGTGCCGCTCGCCTCGAACAACTGCGGCCGGTGAACGCCCGCCTTCTTCAGGTACTCGCGCAGGTCCTCCGCGGCGCTGAACCTGTTCACGGTGTTCCCGAAGCGGTCGACGAGGACGGGCTTGCTAGGCGCGCGGCTGCCGGCGAAGTGCTTCTTCCACCGGCGAAGCGCCTCGACGTCGCCGGGATCGAGCGCCCAGGTGCGCGGTTCGTCCGTCTTGTTGTGGTCGAGGTTGACCGCCCCTCGGTCGAGGTCGAGATCGGACCACTCGAGCAAGAGCAGCTCGGAGACACGGAAGCCTTCGCGCGCCAGGAGCCCGTAGAAGAGCCGCTTGACGAGCGGGATCCCACGGCAGGCGAGCAGCTTGGCGTCCTCGTCGGGGTACACGTACGACTTGGCCTTGTTCGTGTCCGCCTTCGGCAAGAACCCCTTCGGCAGAGGGTTCCCCGACAGCAACTTTGCGGGGTAGACCGCGAGCACGAAGAGCCTGTTGATGGCCTGCATGACCTGGCGACGTGACCCCCTGCTGAACGTCGGGCCGACCGGAGGCAGCGACTCGAGCACCTTCTCCGTGAGGGTGAGCCCCGCCGGCCCCTCGAAGTCCGACATCGGATGGCTTCCGATGATCGGGTAGACGTACATCCTGAGCCGCCCCTCGTCGGCATTCGCGGTGCGCTTCAGCTTGACGTGGTCCGGGTAGCGCTTGGCAAGCTCGCCGGTCGTCCAGAGGCGCCCGAACTGCTCGAACGTGATGCGCTCTGCGTCGCCCGCCACGACTCGGGTGACGGGCACGGGCGCCGGCCCGGAGTGCTCGACGTTCTTGCGGTACCAGACCTCGGCATACTTCTCGGCCTCTGTCTCGGTCGTGACCAGCACGCCGGCTTCTTCGTCGAGGCGGTGGGTGCGTCGCTTCCCCTCCGCGTCGTAGTACTTCACGACGAAGCGCCCGCCCTCCTGGTAGACGCGCCAGGGCCGCCGAACGCGGCTCGGCTGCGTCGATGGCGGCGCAGCAGACGTCGTCGATGTGGCCTCCCTGAGCCGCCTGCGCGCCTCGGCCTCGTCCGTCGTGCCGAGCGGCACCTCCTCGCTGTTGATGACTGCGGTCCAGACCTTGGAGCGGCCTCGCTGCCGTAGAAGTCGCGGCCCGCCGGGCGAGCCCTCCTTCTTCGTCCCCATGAAGATCCCGTCGGCGTCTTCGCTCGGCGAAGCCGCCAGCAGACGCGTCACGCTCGAGGCGTCGACGCGCACGGTATTCGGTCCGATACGGCGGGAGACGAGCCGGCCGGCGTTGATCCACCGACGCACCGTCTTCGTCGCGACGCGCAGAACGCGTGCGACTTCCTCCACCGTGAGGAGCTCGACGCCGTGATGGATGGCGGGGACCTGCGTGTGCAGGGGGAGCTCTTCGCTTCTCTTATTCCCGCGGCGGCCTTCCGTTGTGCAACGCGACGGACGGGCCTTCTCGGCGCACAGCTGCTCCCTGCCGAACGTCGAAGCGTCGGCGTCACCTGCGAGAGGGTGACGAGGGGCGGAGTGGTCCACGTTGGGTCACTCTCGGGAGACGCCCATGCCTGCGAGCGCTCGACCACGTGTCCGGCGTGAGCCGCGCGCCCCATGAGCCGAGGACGCGCCGAACCTCGCTCGTCCGATCGAGCCGCTCTTGGCGTGCATGCCTGGGTGCTACCCCAGGTGCGCGACGCCCTTACCGCAAACGAGTGCTTCGATCTTGCGGTGGATGTCAGGAGGAAGCGGTCGGATCGTCTCCCGAAGGTGGCGATGCCGTGTCGTCTCGGGTCGCCAAGATCGCGTCGTTCCACGCCCTCATCACCGCATGCTCGACTTGAACGGGATGGCCCCTTGCCACGAGCAGGTGCACCACGTACTCGAGGATCTCGGTGCCGCCGACGGGGTCATCATCAAACGCGCGCACCGCGTGCTCTGGGGTCTTGAAGCGGCCAGCACGTTGCTCATGTTCGCCGAGCGCTGCGGAGATCTTCTCGAGCGAGTCGGGCCCGATCGTGGTCAACTTGCTGGACACGACCTCCGCGACCCTCCGCCACGGGCCCACGTCGGCTTTGCGGCGCGAGAGCAACGCCTCGACGATCTTCGGGACCAGCTCCTCGGGAAGTTCCAACGCCCAAAACTTGAAGTGCGCGCGCACGAGCCCGGCCAGCTCGTTCCTGAACGAGGCGTCGCCGTCCGGGCTCCGGCGAGGCAAGCCCTGTCTCTCCCTTTCAACCTGCGCCGCTTTCCACGTCGCGGTGTGCTCTTTGGCGAGGTCCACGAGCTCGCCCAGGGCCTGCGCCGTTCGCACCTGCCTCACGAGCTCTTGGCGATGGTCACGGTGCCGGAGAACGAGGTTGACCACGTCGCGCAGGATCGCGTCTGCGCCGCTGACCTCCTGGATCGCGCGGCGATTCTTGCGATCGCTCGCGGTCGAGCGCGGCTCGTCGGCAGGCTGGTGCCGCTGCTCGTGCTCGACGGCGAGCCGGAGCAGCTCGAGCGCCGCCTCGCCGAGCGTCGCCATCGATAGCTCGTAGAGGCGCGCTCCGATCTTGGGCATCGGAGACCTACGCGGTCGCGTCGTTTTGCGCTGCGCCGCTTTCGTGAGGCTTTTGCTGCTCGACCGCGACTTGGTCACGAGAACCTGAACATAGCTCACTTCATTTCCGGCAGGGCGCGCTCGAGAGGGGGCGAAGATCCCGGCGAACCACGCCAGGAGGATCGAGATTGGAGGAGATCTGGATGATGGAGCTGTGCCGAGGGCGACGTTGCAACTCCTCGGGCGTCAACCGCAGCGAGGCGTTCCCCGACACGGCAGCGTGCCTCCGGGCTGAATCCTTGGCGCCGAGAGGAGGTACGACGTGAGCCCCTCCATCGGCGCTATGGCGACCAACGTCGTCAAGCTCGGGACGGTGCACGTGCCCGAGTTCTATTGGCCGCTCGTCGCCGAGCTTCTTCAGATGCTCGCGGTCACGCCGACCACGCCCACCGCCGGGGTGCCGAGCATGGTGACCGGGGACAAGGACGCGATCGGCATCGCGGGCCCGTTCACGACGGCGCAGCCGGCCATGGCCGCACCGCCAACCGAGTCGGTGACAGACGCAGCTCCAACGACCACGCCCGGCACCGAGAAGCGGGACGCCGAGGGAGGCACCATCGTCCCCGGCGCCTCTCCAGGCACAGGGGCGGCTCCGGCCGCCGCAGCCCCGGCCGAAGATCAGCCTCCACCGCTTCCGGCTCTGCCTACACGGCCTCGCGAGCGTCGATCGTCGCCTCGTCGACGGTGTCGACGGTCGGGGCCCAGCATGGCGGAGCCGATCAGCTCCCGCACCACCAATACGGCGGAGCGGTCGGTCATGATGCACGCCCCGGCGCCGGCGGCGCGCTGCGCGACATGCGGCACCCCCGGCGTTCGCACCGAGGCGTTGGACTGCGGCGTGTGCGACGAGCTCTTCATCCTCGGCGGCCAGCTCGTGGTCTCGCTGGACGGCCTGGACGAGGAGCTGGCCGCTGGCGGTCTGTACTGCGAGAGCTGTGGCGAACGGCGCCCCCCTTTCGAGCACCTCGCCTGCACCGGCTGCTCTGCACCGGCGCGTCACATCGGGGACGTCCTGGCTCACAACCGCCGCGGGCAAGGCAGATGCGCCGCCGATGCAGTCGCGGACGCTCCAGTCGAGCTCCCCGACGATGGGATTACGACGGACCCCGAGATCGAAGCGCTGCTCCCGCGCGAGTCGAACGAGGAGTACGCCCTGCTCGAGCAGGATCTGCGCGCCCACGGCTGCGTGGCTCCGCTCGTCGTCTGGCAAGACGGCCCGCGTCAGGTTCTCCTCGATGGCCACACCCGGCGCGCGATCTGCCGGACCCGCCGCATCTTCTACGAGAAGAAGATCCTAGAGTTCCCTGATCGGACGTCCGCCATCCTATGGGTCATCGAGAACCAACTCGGCCGGCGGAACCTCACGCCCGAGGCGCAGGCGTACCTGCGCGGTCGCATCTACAACCTGGAGAAGCGGCAGGGGGCCCGCACCGACCTCGATACTTCTCGCCAGGGTGGCGAGAAGTTGTCGGAGCGGCTGGCAGATGTTTACAAAGTGGGCAGTCGCACGATCGAGCGTGACGGTCGGTTTGCCGCGCACCTCGACGACCTCGCCGCGGTGTACGGGGCGGCCATCAAGAACGCCGTGCTCGCGCGCGACGCCAAGATGACGCGCGCCGAGGTGGCCAAGGCGGTCGGGCTGGACGCTCTCACCCAGGCTCGCGTCGTCGCGCGGGTCCAGCAAGGCGAGGCGGCCATTGACGTGATCTGCGAGGCTCTGCGGGACCGTGGGTTGAACGACCGCCTCTCCCGGCGAGCACATGCCGCGGAGGCAGAGGAAGACGCGGGTGATGCCGAGGCATCGACGAGCTCGGGCGAGCCCCACGGCCACGCAGACGCCAGCCCTGGTCATTCCGGAGCTGGGGGGCTCCTGTCCCAGGGCGAGGAGCTTGTTATCCCACCCGCGGTACCGCAGGGTTTCATGATGCCGATCGATCCCGCGGGTGCGCGCCGCCTGCCTGCCTCCCGCGCCGAGGATCTCGCCAGCACGGATGAAGTTGAAATCGATGATCAGGAGTTGGCTAGCATTCCGCGGGCGCTCGCCGACGCACGAGACAAGCTGAAACGCTCGAAGCCGGGCAGGATGAACGCCGATCTCGTGTCGACCGTGCGTAAATTCCTCACCCAGATCGACCGCGAGCTGCGGCTCCACGAAGAGGCCGCCACTGGAAGCGGCTGAATAGCTTCTGACCTACATAGCGGGCGTCGGCCCGGCCCTCGTGGAAGGGTGCGCTGGCCCAGCGAAAACGGGCGGCCTTACGCCCCCCGCCCGGGTCAGGCGCACGGGAGCATGGCCCGAGCGGCGCGGAACGACAGTATTAAAGCAGCACCGAACCGCGAAAGACCCGTTGACGTCGGAGAACTTCCCGAGCCCGCGGCCATCTGGTGTTCCTCTGTCGAGCGGCGGATGTAGAGTGCGACGCGGGCGCAGGTGCGGGGCGAGCGGTTTGTCGGAGACCGCACTCGCCGAGCGTGAGGGCCTGGAGGCGTGGGGGGTAGCCGTCGGGGCCGAGGTGACCGCGGCGACGGCGGGGGCTGGGCCTGGTTCTGGTGGTGATGGCTGCGGCGAGGCTGTAGCAGCGCTCGGGCGTGTCGAGGGGCGGCGCGTCCGGGGGCGTACGAGGTCGCGATGTCGTTGCGGTCTCGGGGCGTGAGGTGAAGGCAGCCTTGTTCTGCGCCTTCATCCGCCCCGCGCGAGCCATCTCGGCGCGCCGCCGTTCTGCGCCGGATCGCCGCAAACTGCTCGGGCGTCACACCCACGGTCTGGCGACTGAGCTTCGCGATGCTGTACTGCCAGAGGAGCGCCGACTTGACCGGGGCAACGTCTTCGGGGTCCTCATCGGGCTAGGCATCAGCTACGCGGTAGTAATCGTCGTCAACGAGCCGCCAGACATCCCCCTCGTCGGGCCCGTAGATCGTCGGGCCCATAGACGACCTCTTCGACCTCGCCATGGGCGCCGGGCTGGGCTTCCTGCGGCAGAACCTGCTCTTCCATCACCGTTACCTCGGGAAGCGGCAAGCGGCAAGGATACTACAAGCTTGTCACCTTGGCCAGGTCACCAGGCGCCCCTCTCCGGGGTTTGAAATTCCGAGAGTCGATAGCACGGCATCTGCCTGTTCATGTTTGTCCGGGAACGTACTTGTTTCAGAAGAACAAGTAGTTGTTCCGTCGCTGACTACTTGTCGCGCGCGTTCTTCTTTCGGCTTGAAACGAAGGCTTTTGCGCGATCGGTACAAGTCCTTGTTGTGCCATGAAGACCTGCAGAAGGGGGTGGGGTTCCCTTTCTGCGATGCCCCGTGATGGAATACCCACAGCATGGATATTACCTATACGGCAGGCGACGCGGTCCGGGTCTCCGGGTTGCGTTATAAGAAGCTGGACGAGATTCTCCGCAGCGGGCTCCTCAAGCCCAGCGCCGGAGGAGGTCAGGGGCGCGGCTCGCCGCGTCGGTTCACAGCCCGAGATCTGCTCGCGCTGCGGCTCGCGCGGGAGATCTTGAAGGCCGGCATCCGCGTGCGGACGATGGTCGGGGCCTTGCGCTACGTGCAGCGGGGCCACGGGTTCCCCGAGCTTCACGAACTCGTGAACGTGGCCATCTGGACCGATGGGCAAGAAGTCGCGTTGTTCGACAAGACAAAGAAGAAGTCGGCCGCGAGCTCGAGCGAGCGGTGCGTGAGCCACGTCGTTGACCTCGGTCCCGCCGCAGAGCACGTGCGGCGTGGGATCGAGCGGATCGCGAACACGGAAGCGCAGCGCCGAAAGAACAACAACGGACGTTGAAAAAAGAACGGCTCCATCCGCCAGGTCTGCCGGGCCGCGGATGGGGCCATCCAAGGAGATGACAGTGAATCTAGCATACGCTTCCACGGAATCCAATGCCGGGGGCGAACGGGTGCTGCCCTTCGAGCCCCATCACATTCAATACCTGAAAGACCGTAGCATCGTTCTAGATTGGGCTGCCGAAGCTGGTCTGCGATCCGTGTCGCCCGAGGCGGGTGCTGAGTTGCTCGGTCGGGATCAGCCTCTTCCCTCCAGCGGGCTCGCGTTCCCGTACCCCAACGTGCCCGGCTACGTGCGAATCCGCGTCGACGACGGCGAACCCCGCTATCTCGCCCCAGCCGGGCGGGAGGTGCCCATTTATGTTCCGCCAGGGTGCGAGCTCGAGGGTTCCAATCCTATCTACATCGTCGAGTCACCTGGCAAGGCGTTGGTCCTCCAGGACAACTTCTTCAATGCCATTGGGCTCGGCGGGGTCTACTCGACGCTCACGAAGGACCACAAGCTCAATGATTCATGGAGCGCGGTGGCCCTCTTCCGTCGCGAGGTCGTCGTCGTGTTCGACGCCGGCCGAGCGGTGAACCCAGATGTCGCGCGAGCAGAGGCTCGGCTGGTCATCGCGCTCGAACTGCGCGGCGCCAAGGTGAAGGTGGCGGCGCTCCCGCTGCGCGATGACGGCGAAGATCAAGGGCCGGACGACTTCCGCGCCGCGAACGGGTATCCGGCGCTCTGCGATGTGCTCGCCGCGGCCATGCCAGCGAACCCCATCGACCGCGTCGCCATTCTTGCCACGCTGCCCACGCATGAGGCGCGTACGAAGGCGGCGATGGCGCTGCTCGCGGACATGCCGTTCTTGGCGGCGGTCCAAGCGCGCGGGGTCGTCGCCGAGACTGCGGTGGCCGAGGAACTCGGCAAGTACAAGGTGAAGCCGGACGCGTTGAAGCGGGCCCTGAAGGAGTTCGAGAGCAAGCTCAAGGCGAGGAGAAAGCGCGACGCCGAGGTGGCGCCGCCCATGTCGAAGTACGTCGTTCACGATGGTAAGTTTTGCATTGTGTCCGGGATCGGCGACACGACGCGCGTCGAGCCGCTCTGCAACTTCACGGCGCACATCGAACGGGAAGAAGTTGTCGACGACGGTGCCGAGCAGAAGCGACACCTCGTCGTGTCCGGGAAGCTGGCGGCTGGTGAAGCCCTGCCTGCGAGGCGGGTCGAGGCCAAGGATCTCGATCACGAGTTGTGGCCGATCGAGCAATGGGGCCCCGACGCGATCATGTATCCCGTTCAGCGGGCGCCTCTTCATCTGCTCGCTGCCATCCAGGAGTCGTCGAGGTGGACGAGGGGTTACTCGTTCACGCACAGCGGCTGGCGCGAGCACAACGGCGAGATGATGTTCCTGCACGCCAACGGCGGAGTGGGGGCCGCGGATGTATCGGTTCGCCTCGAAGGGGAGCTCGCGCGCTACAAGCTCCCGGCCGTGGCAGAGGACATCCCGGAGGCTATGAAGCTCGCGCTCTCGTTCCTCGAGCTGGCCGACCCGCGGATCACCGTGCCGCTCTTCTCTTCTGCGTTTCGAGCCCCCTTGCAGCACGCGTTGTACTGCGACTCGACCGTCTCGCTCTGCGGGCCCACGGGTTCCATGAAGACCACGCTCGTGGCCCTGCTCATGGCGTTTTACGGGAACTTCGACGCAGAGCACCTGCCCGCGAGCTGGACGTGGACCGTGAACCGCCTCGAGCAGATGATCTTCACCGCGAAGGACATGCTCGTCGCCATCGATGACTTCGCTCCGACAAAGGCAGAAGCCGGTGATGATCTGCATCGCAAGGCGGCGCAGATCCTGCGTGCGATCGGTAACGCCAACAGCCGCGGCCGTCTCCGCGCCGATCTTACCGCGCGTCCCGACCGCCCCCCACGCGCCCTCGTGGTGAGTACGGGTGAGGACGCGCCGAGCGGGGAATCGATCCAGGCGCGTCTCATCACGGTCCGCATGAAGCCGGGCGATGTCGATCGCGTGAGGCTCACCGACTTGCAGAAGAACCGTGACCGGCTGCCGCACGCGATGCTCGGTTACATCTTGTGGTTGAAGTCGCAGATGAACGGCCTCCGCTCTTTGATGGAGAAGCGCTTCATCGAGCTGCGCGCCGAGCTGCACCAGGAAGGCCAGCACCTCCGCGCTCCGGCGGCGATGGCTCACCTGCTGCTGGGCATGGAGTACTTCTGCCTGTTCGCAAAGGACGTCGGTGTCCTCGATGAGAAGGGGTCCAGTGCGCTCTTGCAGAAGGCCCGCACCGCGCTGCGCGCCAACGCGGCGGAGCAGAGCCGCGCGGCCGTCGACGTGAACCCCGTCCACCGCTTCATCAACGTGCTCCGCACGCTCCTCGTGCAGGGCAAGGTCAAGACGGTCGACGTGGCGTTTGCGCTCGACACGGCCGAGGGGAAAGGCATCGGCTGGGAGGACAAGGACCACTATTACCTGGTCCCCGATGCCGTCTACACGGCTGTGGTCGAGGCCATGCGTGCGGCAGGGCAGTCGATGCCCCTCGCGCAGCGCATGCTCTGGTCACGGCTCGTGGACGACGGGTTCGTTCTTCCGGGCGATGAGGAAGGCCGGTCGACTCGCAAGAAGTTCGTGGGTGGTCCGAACGGCCAGCGCGAGCGCGTATTGTGGTTCGTTCGGGAGAAGCTCGAGCTGCGGGACGCGATCTCCGAGCGAATCGACGAGTGCGCCGAGGAGAAGAACGACGAAGGAGATGACGACCCCGACGATGGCCCCGGCGGCGGAGGGGCCGGCGGCGACGGCGGCAGCAATCAGGGCGGCGGTAGCTCCGGCCCGCAGTTCGGCCTGCCCTTCCCGGTCATCCGCTCACCCGAGCCGGCGGGGGTGGTCTCGTCCGGCCCCGGGGCCGCGCCCCGAGGCCCCGTTCCCCAGAACGGAACGGGGCGCGGAACGGGGCCCAGCTCGGGCTCCGGCGAGACGCATGAGACGCGGCAGATCCCGATGGTCACGGGGACAGATGGTGAGCTGGACATGGTTGATATTCCATCCGGCCCCGAAGCCCCGTTCGCTCAGGGGGAGAGGATCTACTCCTACGTGCCGCAGAACGACGTGGGGGCTGGTCGCGCGGATGCAGAGTCTGCCTATGGGCCCTCTCTCTCCCCCCGGGCTCGCGGGGCTTCGGGGCCCGACCAGCCCAACATCGCTGAATCGCTACGGTTTTCGCGCCCCGAAGCGCGCCCCGAAGCACGCCCCCACCGGGGCGCGGCATCGTACGATGCGGGGCCGGGTGATCGGGACCACTTCGCGGGCGCGATTCTCCGTGCTGGCCGCGTGGGCCTGGTCGTCCACTCGACGGGTCCCGATATCACCGAGGGCCCTGTCCTCGTCGCCGTCGCCCTGCCCGGTGGCCATGCGCGGGTGTTCCACACGTTCGGCGGTGAGGAGCTCGGCCCTGTCGCCGATGCCCTCTGCCAGGTGACGATCGTCGGCCACGACCTCAAGGGCGCGCTCGCGCAGTTTCAGTACCACCTCGGCTTCATGCCAGGCACGGTGGTGGATACGGCCATCGCGTGGCGGCTGCTCGACGGCGGCAGGCACCTCAAGAACCACAAGTACTTCTCCCTCGAGCGCGCGCTCGGCAAGAAGATTGTCCAAACGAACATCGATTGGTCGACCGCGCCGAGCCCCGAGCTGTGGGGTGAGCTCGCGGAAGAGGCGCGGGATGTCCTGCGCCTCGCGGACATCTTCCAGAAGGATCTCCAAGAAGAGCGTCTCGAAGAAGTAGCCGCGCTCGAATTCAAGCTGCTCCCCATCGTCGCGCAGATGGAGGGGAGCGGTGTACCCACCAACCGAGTCGAATGGGAGCGGCTCGTCGACATGTGGACGAGCGAAGCCGCGGAGCTCGAGAAGAACCTCGTTGCCACACTGGGCGTGAAGAACATCGATAACAACGAGGAAGTCCTTGCGGCTCTCCATCGGCTCGGTCTCCAGGTCGAGCGCACGAACAGCGAGGCCCTCGCGCCGTACATGTACCTCCCCGTGGCCCAGCAGCTCGTCCTCTACCGGCGCAAGAACGGCTTCGTCACGGGTGTTGGTAATGGCGTGCTGCGAGCCTTCAGCCGTTCTGAGGACGGGCGCGTGCACGCGACGCTGAACCAGATCGGTGCCGTCACAGGCCGCTTCAGCACGCAAGAGCCAAACCTGCTCGGCCTGCCGCGCGACAAGCAGGTGCGCTCGTGTATTCAGGCTCCCCCGGGCAAGAAGCTGATCATCGGGGACTACAACGCGATTGAGCTGCGCGTGCTCGCAGACCAGACGAGCGACGAGAAGCTCAAGGAGGTTTTCAGGAAGAGCGACGGAGACCCGCACCGCCACACGGCGTCGTTGTTGATGGGCGTGCCCGAGAACCTGGTCACCGACGAGCAGCGCAACCGGGCAAAGCCCGTGAACTTCGGCGGCTCGTTCGGTATGGGCGTGAACAAGCTCATCGCCTACGCGAAGAAGAACTACAAGGTGGACCTCACGCTAGAGCAGGCGGCGCAGTTCAAACAGACGTTCTTGCAGAACCACGCCGGGATCGCCGCGTGGCAGAAGAAGATGGCCGAGGAGATGCCGGCCGAGCTACGCACGAAGAGCGGTCGGATCTCGTACTACTTCGACCCCAACGAGGACTACAACGCGCGCCTGGCCTTCCCCATCCAGGGCACCGCGGCCGACGGCATGAAGCAGGCGATGGTGCTCCTCGCACCGCACCTCAAGCGGCTCGGGGCGCAGATGATCCTCGCGGTGCATGACGAGCTCCTCGTTGAAGCCCCCGAAGAACACGCCGAGGAGGTCAAGGTGCTCATGCGCGACTGCATGGTCGCCGGGATGAAGAAGTACGTGCCCTCGGTGCCGATCGTGGTCGAGCCGAGAGTTGCGTCGCGCTGGGAGAAGTAGACGGGCCACGGGCCACGGGCGGTGGGCACGCGAGCTCCCTGCCCATCGGTTCTCGCCCGCCGTGATCACGATCCTGGGCGTGCCGGTCAACCCCCACGCCTTCTACCGACCCAGCGTGAAGCACAGCTAAAGTTGCAAGAATCGGCGCTTCTTTTGCCCGTACAGGGATTCGGCACGTCCCCTTGTGATTCTACACAGCGCTATGACTCCCTCGGGACCAGGCACACGGATGTTCTGATCTAGCCCAAAGCTCAGGCCCATCCGGATCGCGAAGTGGCTGGATAACCAGGGTTTCGTTCTCCGGGGGCTTGGGATCGACGCGGGCCGTGTATGGAGATGGTTCCTCGGAGAGGTTGGCTCTGGAGCCCTGCCAGCGCCTGCCGTCGTCCTCCTGGCACTCGAGGTGGTGGGGTACAGGCTGGACCGGGGCCGAGAGCCTTGTGGTGCGACGGGCAAAAAGCCCGCCGCAGAGCCAGCGACAGATCTGCGAAGGTCTCGGGCAGGTCCACCGCGTAGAAAGTCGCGACGTCGCGACTTTGTCGCCGAGCGGCCGAGCTACGGCCGGGCCTCGCTGGCGAACTTGAGACTGGGGTTGCAGGGGGTCTGCGTCCATCGCCGACGGGCCCTTCTTGCGCAGAACAATCGGCATCCGCAATACGACACGCTGCCGGCGACCATCTCGACCGACGCATCCTGGTCCAGCCATTTAGGTGAGCGATTGATCCGCCTCGGCGCCTGATTCCTGATCGCGTTCGAAGACTTGCGATCGGAGCAGTCGAGGAGGTGGGGTGGTTCTTGTGGTTGATGTTCCCCGCCCCGTCGTCGTCGTCGCCGGGCCGCGCATGCGCCTGTACTGCGTGCCGACGTGGGGGGTGGCGCGTGCCGCGGCGGGTGATCCCGCCAGGCTATGCAGCCGCCCGTCCTCGCAAGAACTCGACCGCGTTGTCATAGGCTTTCTTGAAGGCGATGAAGCTCTCACTCGATCCACCCTGATCTGGGTGACGTGTCTTCACCCCTCGGCGCCAAGCAGCCTTCACCTCTGCCTCGGTACACGGCCACGTCAGCCCGAGCTCCCGAATGAACCACGGGGTCGGGTCGGCTGCTTTCTGCGGACCCGGAGCCTGCGTGCTGCCTGCCGTGCGCTCCCGGGGCGGCTCATGTTGAGCGGTCTCTGCCCTCTGCTTCCAGAAGCCGCGTTCTGTTTCCCACCATAGGCGCTGTCGCTCGTCTACGAGCCGCCGCGCCTCCTGAAGAAGACGCGTACGCCGCTGCTCAAACGTTTCTCCAGATCGCCAGGGTTGCTGCAGGCTCTTCATGCAAAACCACAACGCCTCCTCGGCCGGTGAAGGATGCGGGATGAACTCGGCGATCTCGTCCGTGATCCACGCATAGTGCTCGCGCAGGCGAGCACGTTCGGACTCGTCAAGGCCCTCCTGCATGCGCCAGAAGTCGGTCTCGAACTGCTGCCACCACTCAACACGCGCCGTAGGGTCGTTCTTATCCTCCACGCAGCACGTCCTGATGCCCCGCGAAGGTCGCCATAAGGTGCGGTTTCTGGGTTTTCCGTCTTTACGATAGGACTGCTTGATGAGCGGCGTCAGCGTCGACCGCCCACGACCAGCGTGGTTACAGTACGGATCTCGATAAGCTCGGTCCGAGAGCGGGACCTTCTTCCAGTACACGAACATTCCGACCTCCGCATCGACGCTGGCAGCGTAAAGGATGCAGCGTAGTTCCCCGGGCGCTCGGCGATCGCACGATCGCTGAATTGTAGTTCCGCGAATCTACCCTGCCTGAGCGAATTGCGCCAGAGAAAATGCTTGGAATTGGGGCAGGACCGGGTGCTCCGCGCTGCGTAGTTCTATTCATCCGCGGATCACAGCGACAATCCGCGGATCGGTTGCCTGGTAGTGCCTCGAATCGCCGATTATGTCGGCTGCCCGCGGGTGATCGCGGAATCCGTATCGAAGCAAGGTAGAGCGTTTGCTTGCGGAAAAAGAAGGCCCTTGTTAATCTCGAGCAAAAGGAGGCTGCGATGCCTAGCAAAAAGGGGACGGGTCGGCCGCCGGGAAGGCCGACCGTCATTGGCGGGCCCGTTATCCAACCGCGGGTGACGCCCGAGGACGATAAGAGGCTCGGGGAGCTGGCGGTGCTGCCGGCATTTGAGGGCAACCGCTCGCAGGTGGTGCGTGTCGCGATTCGGGAGCTCTACGAGCGTCGGATCGGAAAGATGGAGGAGCGATCATGAAGGACGAGAAGAAAGTCGAATTGGTGAAGGTCAACGTCTGCGACGCCGAGCTGGAAGCCGGCAAGGACGAGGCAGGGACGGTCTGGGTTTCGGTGCGGCGGGTGTGCGAGGTGCTGGGCGTGGCTGAGCAGCGGCAGCTCTCGAAGATGAAGAACAAGCCGTGGGCCTGCGTAACCATGATGGTTACGCAGACCTCGGGCGATGATCAACGGCGCAAGGTCTCGGTCATCCCCTTGAAAGCGTTCCCCATGTGGCTCGCCACGATCAACGTCACGAAGGTAAAGCCCGAGCTCCGCCCCACCCTCGAGCGGTTTCAGCAGGAGGCGGCAGATGTCCTATCGGCCCACTTCCTGGGCACACTGATGCCGCAGGGGCGCAAAGAAAAGTACCGCCCCATTACCCCGACCCCATTGCTGGCGGAGCAGATCGAATTGCTCGCCCTACGCCAAAAGCGCGCGCTGGAACTCTTGGCCGCGATCCCCGGCCTCTACGGCGAAGATTACCTGCGGCATCGCGTCGAGCACGCCGTCGCACTCGTGACGGGCGAGAAGCCGATGATCGATAACCCACTCCTCTCGGTGGATGGATACCTGCAGGGTCGTGGCCTGACCTCTGCACAACGAAAGGAGACGGGGCCGAAGTTCGGCAAGCGGGTAAAGGCATTGTTCTTCGAGCGGTACGGGCAGGACCCACCGAAGCAGCCACGCGAGGTGAACGGCGCCGAGCGCCAGGTCTTCAGCTACACGGAGCGCGATCGTCCGCTCTTCGACCGAGCGTTCGACGAGATGACGACGGGCGCGCCGATGCCTGAGCTAGACGGAGAGAGGACGATCTCTCTGCCCGTGCCCCCGCCTCCTGCCGTCGATTTGCGGCTTCCACCGCCCCCGATCAGCCCTGGCGCGACGTTCACGGCAACGGAGATCGGCCAGCCCCACAACTGCAGCCCGCAGCGGGTGAACAACACGGCAAAGCTCCTGGGGATTCACGGAAATTCCGAGTTTGGCCAGTTCAAGTCGTTCACGAATGAGCACGGCGTCCACCACCACTGGGTCTTCAATCAGCGTGGCAAGCTCGCCCTCGATGACAAGATTCAGCAGATCATCAGTCTCCAGTGATGCATGAGGAGGGTGCCATGACACACAAGGTGAACATGCTGAAGAGCGTGAAGGAGGTTGTGATCTGTAGCGCGCTGGCAGTCGTGATAGCGCTGGCGAGGGTCGGCTTGGTGCACCTCCTCGGCGCCGCTATCGCGCGATAGAGAACAGGCCACCAGGACGCCCCGGTGGCCTGCAGAATCTGCTTCTACTGTCACATGGATCTCAGTGCAAATCCTCCTTTGGCGGCGGGCCTCCAGTCTTCGCACCGGCACGCCGCGCTGGCTTCTTACCAGCCTTTCGCATGGGGGCCCATGTCGAGACGACCGAGGCGACCTGATCGAGAATACTGACGATATCCCTGTCGATCCTAGCGGCGCAGCGCAGCACCATCCCAGCAGGACTGTCGAGGAGACGCCGTGCCCTCTCATCCATGATCAGCGTCCCCCCTTCTGGCATCCTCGCCGTGGGAGCAACATTGAAGTGCCACCCGGTATCATCCTTCGCGAAGAAGAGCATGTACTCCTTGGAGTGGATCCAGTTGAGTCCACCATTGTATTTCACTTCGTCCGCAGGGTAGCTGAAGGTCTCGGCCGCGTAGAGATTCTCCGAGTCATAACCGAGCCCTTCGAGATGCCTCGCAAGAAACGTCTCCCTGCTCTGAATGTGCTTGAGGGCCGCGCGGTAGTCTCGCTTCGCGTCCTTCAGAACTGCAACGTACAGCTCATTATCGTCATCATCGAACGAGTTCAATCTACCAAATTTCATGATACTTCTCCTATCCTTCTACCACTACACAAACGACGCGCGTAGCTTGCGCGTATTACCGAAACCGTTGTACCGAACATGACGGGGGGTGGTTGCAAGTGCTGTCACCCCGCATAACTCACTCGTACATCCTCCTTCACCTCACACGCGACGGGCAGCCCTGACAGACCTGGCAGGGTGGGAGGCACCGCCGACATGATCCTTTTCATAGCCAGGCCGGCTGCGGACCAGGCACAGCCGTCCTTGTGCAGCCGGTTTGTCGCCTCCAGGCACGAGCACTTGTTGCATGCAACCACGATTTCATCGTGGGCGTGGAAGGCCACTCGAAGCCCTTCCTGCTCGAGCTGCAGCGCTTGATGCACCATCAGGTCGCGGGCGACGGCTTGCACCACGTTCTCGACGAGGACCTGCGGCGTGATCCGCGAACGAACCTGACCGTCGGCGAACCGCTTCTGGCCAGCACCGCGCGCTCGCGCCCGGACCGACGGATGACAGGTGGCAGCGGGGGCGTACCAGTACGCGCGCTTCGGGCCGTATGGGCCGAGTTCATCCTCCCCGACGATCGAGCGGTAAAACAGCGAGCGTCCGGTGGGCAGCGTGACGACAACGCTCGGCCCTGCTGATGCCGGCTCGCTCGTGAAGTACATGGGGCACGGCACCTCGGGGAAGGCCACGCGCTGCTCCGCCACGGCCGCGAACTGCCGGTGCAACGCGTACCGGATGGCTCGGATCTTCGGAAAGCTGCCCTGGTACGCATTGAACATCTTCTGCACCAGGTCGATGCTCACGCCCGGCACCGCGGTCCGGACACGATCGAGGAAGGTGTTGAACCCCATGCCGAACCCGAGCCCGAGCACAGCTTCTTTCCCGAGCTGGCGGAGGTGGTCGTTCTCGCCCCCCTTCACGATCGTCACATCTGGGAAGATCGGCTGCGCGAACCAGATGTACACATCGCTGCCCGGCGCCGCGAATTGGTCGAGGAGCGCATGCTCGCCCGCCAGGAAGGCGACGATGCGGGCCTCGATGTTCGACAGATCGGCAGCGCGGAAGGAAGAGCCTTCCTCGGGCACGATGAGGGTGCGCTCGCGGCCGAGCTCGGTGATCTTCGCGCTGTTCTTCGTCTTGAAGAGCGTGTGAATGTTGAGCTTGCCTGCATCACGACCGCCCGCTGTAAATCGACCAGTATGGGCGCCGTGGTAGTGGAGAAAATTGTACACCCGACGCGGGATCCTCGCGTAGGCGGCCACGTTCTGCGTGGCCTTGTGCAGGGTATGAATTCGCTGGCGCAGCGCAAGAAAACGCTGGGCCTCGGGGACGTGGACCACAGCATCGGCGCGGCCCGGATCGCGTTTGTCGAGCGAAGAGAGCTTGATGCCCCACTTGTCATCGAGGAATCGAAGAACCTTCTTCACCTTGGTGAGGTCCGTGGTGTCGAACTGGAAGGTCGATGCGAACTCGTCAAGAGCCGTGGCGCGCAGCTCGGCGAGCTCAGCAGCTAGAGCCGCAGCCCGTTCGATATCTACCGAGAGACCACGCAGATTGCCCTGGGCGGTCATGCCGTTGACCGCGAACTCGGCGTCCGGGTACATCTCGTCAGCGACGGCCTGGTTGAAGATGAAGCGCGCGAGCGCCGTATCGGTCGCGCAATAGCGCGCCAGGCGCTGGAGGGCTTTCCGATCCGACAGGCTCGCCTCGTTGAACGGGGGCGCCTCAAGCTTCTTCTTGCCGAAGAACGCTGCCGTGTTCGCGAGGCCCGCCTGGATGCCCAGGAAGCGGGCATAGCCCGTCGTGTCGAAGTAGCTCCCGAACGAGACGCCCCAGAGCAGCTTGCAGATCAGCCCGTCGAAGCCCACGTTATGGGCGACGAACCTGCACCCCTCCTTGCTCGCCTCGACGAGCACGGATCTCGCCCGCGCGAGGCCGGCGGCCTCAGGGGCGTCCTTGTAGTACACCCGGACATCCTCGCGCCCGCGCGCGATGGCCACGCAGAGGACGTCGAACCGCGGGTCGGTCACGTACTCGTGCGTGGTCATCTTCTTCAGGGTCAGGTCGGCCGTTGTAATCGTCTCGAAGTCGACGAAGACGCTGTCCTCGACGCCGGGCCTCACGATGCGCTCTCCTTATTGCTGCTCGGCCCGCCCTCGTTCAGCAGGTCGGCGTCGCTGAACACGATCGGCGACGGCTCGCTCTTTTGCCCCTGCTCCACGTCGGGCGAGGACGCCGCGCTCTCGGCCGCCGCACCATCGGTCGGGGGCGTGCTGGCGACTTTGGCACCTGCCTGCCCGGACAGGGTCTTGCTCTCGTACTCAGCTTTGGGAACGAGGATGAAGTTGCGGTAGTTCCGGGTCAGCTTGAACGCGTACTCGATGCTGCCGATCTGAACCGCCAGATACTGCCGCTTGCCCGTGCGCACCGCCGCATACCCCGACTCCCGCATGATGCGTGTCGCGAGCGAGCGCGCCTTATCGCCGAAGGTCGCAAACAGCTCCTTGTAGCCGGCGATTCCCTTCATCTGATCGATGAAGAGGGAGAGGCGATACGACGGCAGGCTCTTCATCTCGCCGGACTCCTTGGCGCCGCGGTCCATCGCCTTCTTCCGCTCGCGCTCACCCTCGTCCTTGGCCGTTGGCGTCGTGATGAAGTCCCGCATTGCTTCGAAGATGTCGCTCAGATCCTGTCCCTGGACCTCGGGCAGCGTGGCACCGAGGAGGCGTGCCAGGGCGACAGGAATCAGGAGCCGCGAGCCAGTATCAGTCTGGCGCAGATACCACTCCGGTGGCTTCGACTCGACGATGCGCTTCAGATTGAGCAGCAGCCCTGGCGCGGCCTTCTTCACCTCGTCGAGAACGGCCCCCTTCGAGATCGAATCGTCCATGTCGGCCACGCTGATCATGACCGTCCGGCGACTGATCTCCCGACGATCGGGAAGGTCTTCGGCAGAGTCGGCAAGGATCACGAACGAGTTGGGGATGCTGCGCTCGTTCTCCTTCATCCCGCGGGCCGTCAGCGTACTCGTGCCGGCGACCTGGATCAGGGTCTCGATCATGCCAAGGCGCTTCCCGGCCTCCTTGGCGCGGGCATACACGGCGCCTTCTGCGGCAGCGAACGACCGCTTCGTCTCGAGGTCGTTCGTCACATTGAGATCGAAGCTGACGCGAGAGGGCCCGGTGCTCACCGTTTCCCACGCACCAGTGCACATCTCAGCGAGGAAGTCCTTGCCTGCCCCCGGGGGACCTATGACCCACCAGATTCCGAGCTGCCCGCGGCCAATGTCCCGCAGGAGCGGCGCCGCGAGGCAGGCCACGAAGAGGTGCACATCATTCTCGCTGGCGAGCGGCAGGCGGCCGTCACGGAAGAGCTTCAAGAAAAACTCGAGCGCGGGGATCTCCTCCACGCCCGCCGGGAACTGGAACGCCTTCGTCGCCGTGATGACCTTCGTGCGTGGCTCCACGCCCCAACCATCCTGAACATGCGCGACGGGGAGGTCGTAGCGCATGATGGTGGGCACGCCGAGCACCCGGAGCGCGGCTCGCTGGCCGATGGTGCTTTTGTTCATCAGGGAGCTCGTGGTCTGGGCCCACCCGGGCACGTGCACGATCGACCCGTCCCTCTTCTCCTCCTCGCAGACCGTCCACGCGGCCGTTGCCTGCGCCTCGTGCAGATTTGACTTCGTGCTCGGACCGCTCTCTTTGCAGTTCACGAACGAACGCCGACCAGCCGCATCATCGTAGGCGAGCTTCTGCTCGACTTCCGAGAAGTAGGGTTTCACCGGACCGAACTCGCGATCGCCCAGCAGACGACGCTTGTAGACGTCGAGCGTCACGTCGAGGGCCGCGGGGACCTTGGCCTCGAGCCGGGCTTTCTCACGAACCCAGACGTCGAAGGCGGCATGCCGCAGAGAGGCCGGCCAATCCCGAAGCTTGTACTCGAAGAGCTCCCGCGCCGCCCACGTGACGGGGAGATGCTTGAAGGGGTCGAAGATGGCCTCGCCCACCGCAGCATCCCCGCCCGCGAGCATCAGCAGGTTCGCCTCTGACCAGTACTTCCTGCCCTCACCGGCGTGGCCACCGAGGCAGGTCATGGAGACGGCGCCAATATCATCCACGTTGACGTAGCAGCATTTCGAGTCGTGCTCGTCGCTCACGGGACAAGCCGCATACAGCGCGTGCCCCGGGCTCTCCGGCGCAGGGATGCCCATCTCGATGAGGTAGTCGCGAATCTTCTCCCGATCGGCAGGGGCAGGGCTCCATCCGCCGAGCGCACGCATCACACGCCGGGGGAACGGCACAGACGAGATGTCCGACGTCAGCGGGATGGGGTTGGCAAGCTGCGCCTTGAAGTCGACCGACACTTGGCCCCTCGCAGTTGTCTTGATGCACTTCGGCAGGCGCTGGCCTTGGGAGACGCTCCAACTCCCCGGGTCGCCGCCCTCGAACCCGAGGGTCAGACGCTTCGCAATCTGCTCGAAGAGTTCCGCGCTGATGGCGCTGTCGAGCGGATAGACGAGCTTGTAGCCGTTCAGCGTCTGGAAGTACGCCGCCGGCATCGGCATGCCTGCTCGCTCGACCTCGCCGAGGATGTCAGCTGTCAGGACATCAACATCGACGACGGCGCCATGGATGGTCTCGGGGGCCCCCGCCTTGTTCGTCCGCTGCTGCAGCCAGAACTGCACGTCGTGCAGCCCCATGGCGACAGCCGCGTCGGCGACGTTATTGAGCAGTTCGGCGATGCGCGGGACCTCAACCACCATGGGGAAGGTCACGTCGCTGTGCATGCGCCCGAAGGACACGCAGGTGGTCGGAGCGCTGGTGTCGGGCGACGGCGCGTAGATCTGCGCATGCTGTGCGACAATCTCGGCGAGCGCCTCGCCCCCCGTACGGGGCGAGCAGGCGTCGGTGCCATCGATGGCAGAGGTAAGCTCGTCAGCAGTGCTCACGAGGCACCTCCCGACGTGGACTCGTCCGGCGGGATGAGTTGGCTCTCGTCAATCTCGAGATGCAGGGCGAGCCGCTTCAGCTCGTCCTGCCCCAGCTCGACGTACCCTCGTTCTGCCCGGGAGAGGCGGGATCGCTCGATATTGGTGCGCCGCCCGAGCTCATCCAGGGACAGGCCGAGCTCGCGACGGCGCAGACGAATGTTGTTGGTGGTGTGCATAAGCTTGTGCCCGTTATGCACTCCACCAGCAAAATCGTCGATGGGGATAAAAATCAGGTCAACGAAAGGCTCCTGCTTGCCAGAAATCGACATCGGGGATTTGTATCCCCATGGACAACCGCTCAGCGGGGAAGGCGCGGCCAGAGCCCCCTCTTCTTGTTTGCGAGGAGAGGCGGGTCCGCGCCCGGCGCAGACGCGCGGAACATATCGGAGTGGAGCGGCGAGATGCGCTCGCAGAGCAGCGTGTCCTTCCAGCCCTCGGGGACGTCGGGAACTTTCTCCCGGGCCTTCTTCATGAGGCGGTAAATAGATTCCTTGGTGGCCTCAGTCTTGGAGACGACAGCGATCGTTGTCGCGACTTCCTCATACGGGCGCGCGCCTTCTGCGAAGATCTCCTCGCGCACGCCGAGCACAAGCACGCTCTGCTGTACCACGTCGGCAGGGCGGCCTCTCTTACGAGGCGGTGGCGTGTACCCCGCGGCGACGGACCATCCCCGATCCGCATCGATCAAAAGCCGACGCAGCCCTTCTCCTCCCTCCGAGAGTGCGAGCACAGGGAGCGCCCGCTGGATGACCTCTACCATCTGAGCGACGAGCGTGGCTTGTTCGGGTCCTGCAACAGGCCATAGGCTTTTCACCACGTCTGCATCGACGGGGCCGGGCCCGTAGTACGCGACGGTAGCGACGATGCGGCCAAACTCCTCCTCGTACACGAAGAACGAAGCGCACTCACGCACGCCAGGCATCTTGAGTTCGGCCTTTAACCGCTCGATGTCGGTGTTGGGATCGCTGGAGCCCCGCAGGAGCAGTTCACCGAGCAGCCGCTCGAATATGCCAGCCGCGGGAGAAAGGAGAGGAACGCTATCCGCGGGCCGGATGAGCGCGATCACCGTGATGATCGGCTCGGCCTTCAACACGACCATGCATGCAATATAGCGCAGCCGTGGTGGTGGTGGTGCAATTCGTCGACATTACCTGCAAGAGTGGTCGCTGACGACGTTGAGCGCGAGGGGGCCTTCCCTCCACGGCTCCCCCGCACTTCCACCGCACCTCCACCCCTCGTAACCATTTGAAATCATTGCTTCCACCGCTCCACCGCGTTTTCGGGCTCGTTTAGCGTGAGAGCGACCTACGGCCGATTAGCAGCCCGTGGACCTATCCCGAAGGACGATCGACAGGGACGGGGAGATGATGCTAGGTTTGTCCGCGTCATGTCGATGGGGCGAAGACGAGAGAAGCAGGCGTCGCTCTGGGTGGCGGCGCCTTCGCTGCCGCGGTCGCCGGGGCACCGGTTCTACGAGAAGCTGAACGAGCTTCTGCGCGAGAACGGGTTTGACCGGGCCATGGAGGCGGCGTGCGCGAAGTATTTCGAGGCCGACGGGACGGCGGGCAGGCCGTCGATCCCGCCGGGGCTTTACTTCCGGATGCTGCTGGTCGGTTTTTTCGAGGGGATCGAGTCCGAGCGCGGGCTCGAATGGCGGTGCTCGGACTCGCTGTCCCTGCGGGAGTTCCTCGGGCTGTTGCCCGGCGAAACGGTGCCCGATCATTCGACGCTGTCCAAGATGCGCAAGCGCCTCGGTAGTGAGGTCTTCGAGGCGATGTTCGCCTTCGTGCTCGGGGTCGTCCATCGCTCCGGGCTTCTCCAGGGCAAAGTCATGGGCGTGGACTCGACGTATCTCCGCGCGGATGCCTCGATGAAGGCGATCGTGCGGCGCGAGACGGGCGAGGTGTACGCGGACTACATCAAGCGGCTGGCGAAGGAGGAAGGCATCGAGAATCCGACCGTGGAGGATGCCCGGCGGCTCGACCGCAAGCGCAAGGGAAAGAAGACGTCGAATACCGACTGGAAAAGCCCCACGGACGAAGATGCCCGCATCACGAAGCTCAAGGATGGCCGCACGCGATTGGCCTACAAGAGCGAGCATGTCGTCGACATGAGCACCGGCGTCGTGGTCGCCGCAGAGGTATATTCAGCGGACCAGGCTGACCCGGCGACGATGGCGCAAAGCCTGGAGCAGGCGCGCACGAATGTCGAGCAGACGAAGAGCGGTAAGGACGGCGATTCGGACGACGATCCTCCTCCGGAGGGCGGCTGCAGCGACGCGCAGCCCGAGCGCGCCGTGATCGAGGTCGTGGCGGACAAGGGGTATCACAAGGCCGAGCTGCTCCTATCGTTGAAGGAGGCCGGCTACCGCACCTATGTCCCCGAGAGGAGCCAGCCCCTCCGCAAATGGGTCGACAAGGGTTGGGATATGCAGCAAGCGTTTTACGGGAACCGAAACCGTGTGCGTCGTCCAAAGGGGCGCGCTCTTCAACGCAAACGTGGAGAGCTCATCGAGCGAACATTCGCCCATGCATGCGAGACGGGCGGAATGAGGAGGGTGCGGGTCAGGGGCCGGGAGAATGTGCGAAAACGCTACCTGGCCCATGTCGCCGCGCTCAACTTGGGGCTCGTACTACGCCAAATCCTCGGCGCTGGGACTCCGCGGGGCCTGGCCGCGGCCCGGAAGGGCACTGCCCTTGCAGTTTTGGTGATATGGGCAGCCATGGTGGCTCTGGTGCGGGGCATGTCGAGGCAACTGGCACGATTTTCCCGGGCCGTGTGGCGCGGGATGCGCCCGGGTGAGGTGGCCGATGTTGGGAGCGCGATTGCGGTTGCGTAGATCCACGGGCTGTTAGGGTCGTGACCGGCCAAACAAGCACATCAGCTTTCATCCTCGGGCTCGTCGCTGCCCCAGCCCCCATTGGGGCGGTTCCGCGACGAACGACCAGGCCCAGGTGGCAACCAGGCAGATCGGGGAAGGCAAGGCAACCTTGACGCGCGTTCGAGTCGCGTGGATGGTCCGCCTGCGTGGGCATGAAGAAGCACCCGCTGCCGCACGGTCACCACGGCGGACACGCCTGCGATGCGAATGTCGCCAGAAAACGGGTGGAACGGTGGAAACAATGATTCCGTGTACTTACGAGGGGTGGAAGCGCGGGGGACGTTGGGGGAAGCGCGGGGGAAGCTGCTCATCTAAGGGAACCGCAATTTCTCCATCGGGGCGTTCCCATCCCGTTCCTATTGCCGATGTCTCTGTGGAGGGCTTGTTGAGGTGGGGGCGGCGTTCCCATCGGGGGAAAAGTCGTGACGTCGCGACTATTTGTCCATACAACCGCTCTGCGGTGACGCAGAACTGCGCACCAAATCCTGGATCCTCGCGTCTTTGGCGCTAGAGAGAACAGGACCAGGCCCGTCCTCCGCGGCATCACGCCGCGCGTCGCACCCGCCGGGACGGCTTGTGCCACGCCGGGGAGCCCACCGACTTCCTGTGCCGGCCCCGCGTCTTCGCCCGGATGCCGCTCTCCGGCGCCGGCTCCTCGCTCGCCTTCGCCCGCTTGAGCTGCCTGCGATGGACAGCATCCGGCATGCCAGCGTGCTCGGCCAGGAGCTCGCCGAGCGCCTTGACCCTGCGGCAGACGGCAACCCTGCCCATGCCGAGCGTGGTGCCGATCTCGTCGAGGTCGTGCCAAGCGGCGCGTAGCTCGATGAGCTGGCGGTCCCGCGGGCTGAGGGTCTCCAGCCATTCGTTCAAGCTGATGGCGCTGATGATCCGACCCGTCGGGTTCAGGCTGCGGGGCCGCGCCCTGCCAATATCCGCGTTCGATTCCTGGTTGTCGAGCTGCGGGTTGTCCTCGAACTCCGCAAGGTACTCGCCGAGGCCCAGGACCTCGACGCGGCGGCGGTTGTAGTTGCGCTGGTCGAAGACGTCCTTCAGCCGCTGGGTCCGATCACCGGAGGCGAGATGGCGGCTGAGGTCGATGGCGCGCAGACGACAGGCATGCACGAGCAGGGCGTCGTCGAGGATGTCGCCCGCCTCGGCGTGCCGCTTGTAGAGCGCCCAGGTGAAGCCGAGGACTTCCTGCATGCGCTCCTCACGGATGTTCTCGTGCAAGAAGCGCGCGACGGGGTTGAAGATGCCGCGCAGGATCTTCTTCTCGAACTCCTGGCGAATGTTCTTCGGAATCGTGGTCGTCACGGGGTCCTCCATGGGAGCGCGCACACGGAGGCCCTTGCCCCGTGACGCGCAGAACGCGCGCCACGCAGGCGCGGAGACGTTTCAACGATGATGAGGAGTTCTCCTCATTGTTCTTATCCCACAACGTGACGAATGTTTGCGGAGGACGAACTTGTCATCACGTTGTGGCGAAACGCGCTCAGAAAGGAACGGCCCGCAAAGCTAAAAGAACGGGCAAGTAGCCCGTCCCCGCGTGGGCTCACGCGGCGTAGCGAAACGCGTCGAGGGTGACGCGGTCGCACCACGCGGCGTACTCCGTGTACCAGACCTTCTACTCCCGCACGAACTCGGCGAACGCGAGCTCGCCCCGCACGAACCGGGAGCAGAGCATGTGCTGCTCGGCGATGCCCTCCTCCATGATGGAGAGCATCTGCGCTTCAATCTCGACAGCGATCTTCGGCTCGATGCCGGTCGATTCGAGGATGCGCCTGTAGAGCCCGAGTCGGCGGAAGAGCTTCACCGTCTTCTCGCAGCGCACTTGCTCCAGATCGAGAACGGCATATGAGCAACACGACAAAGAATATTCATGAGGATTCCGTCCATCGTTCTTATCCCGCCCGCCGCCTGGGCTGAAGTTGCTGGGCTGCCTTCCTACGGATGCACCTGTAGATCTCGTGTAGCGCCATCGTGAGCGAGATGTATGATCCTCTCCGGCGCCACATCATCGGAGGTGCGTCATGGGCAAGGGTGGCGGTGGGAAAGCAGGCGGAAGCTCGGGAGCCAGAGGGGGCGGCGGCAAGCCGGCCCCTGGCGCGCCCGCCGGCAATAACAAGAGCAATCAGGGCAATCCGACCAACCCGGTGTACTATCAGTCGCGCGGGCAGCCGGTCCCCTCCAACCTGCCCTCGGGGCCTAAGCCATCGGGCAAGTAGTCCGTGGGCTCCTCAGGCAGTTCATCACCCGAACAGCTGGACTGCCCCGGGTAGACACCCAGGTCGGAAAGGCACTCGGTACTCGCAGGCGTAGGTCTTGCTGGCAAACAGCTGGCCAGCCCGCTTCGCAACTCGGCCCTCCACCGCAGAACCACGACGTCTCCAAGCGCGAGCAT
Source organism: Polyangium mundeleinium (assembly GCF_028369105.1). Classification (NCBI taxonomy): domain Bacteria; kingdom Pseudomonadati; phylum Myxococcota; order Polyangiales; family Polyangiaceae; genus Polyangium; species Polyangium mundeleinium. The sequence continues at coordinate 13,130,787 of NZ_JAQNDO010000001.1, forward strand.
CGCCCCCCAGACAGTGTGCCCCTCCAGGATGTCCATGGGCACCTCGACGACGGTGCGCTCGATGCGCGTAATCATCACGTACCCCTCAGCCAGCCGCTCATCCGCGGCATCGAGGAGGATGTCGTGCAGGAGCGCGGGAGCCCCCGCCGCTTCTTGAGCTCATGCTGGACGGAGGTCGACACCCCTTGCCCTTCGATAGGCTGAGGATTTGCCCGCTCCTTGTCGTCTGTTCGGACAAACGCTTCACGTGCAAGTATACGAATCGGTGCCAGGATCGGAAGAGCCTTGTTGCGGCCGCAGCCTTCCGACGCCGGGCGTGATCCCCTCCTCGCAGGATGCCTGAGGCGAGGTTCACAAGCTCCGTGACCGCGGCCCCCGTTCCTTGCTCGAGCTCCACCTTCGCGGTTGACCGCCCTGTAGCCCCCGCTCGCTCTCCACCTGGGGAGACGTCGAGCGATCACCTGGCACGGTGGCAGATCCCTCGACGTGTCGCCATCAGGTCGGCCTCTTGACTTTTAATAATATGTGCAGACAACCAACAAGATAGGACATTTACTGTCCTAGTTCAGTCCAGTGCCAGCCCGCCACTTCCTTTATTGCTGCCGGGCGGTGCCGGCCGAGCCTCTGCGTAGCGGCATTCGCGTGAGGCGGGGGCGCGCGAAGCCGTCGGATCCAGCCATATTCCCATCGATCGGCCATCTTCGCTCAGCGCAGACAGGACTACACCGTACCCACATATCCTCCCGAACTACTCCGTCCCATAATATTTCCGTGGACGGAACGACTGTTTTCTGCGAATCACAATCTGCCAGACAACTGATGGCTTCCCTTACACGGGAGCCTTGCCGACGTGTGCCCGTCGCGTTGCCTCGTGCATTGCGTCGCTGCACCCAGCTACCTGACTTGCGATACGCGGAGATTTTCTCAGCGCTTATCGGGGGCAGAAGCGAATTGTTTGTTAAATTGTAAGAACAGGAATAGACGGGGCTTTTTGCCCCGTGGTATCTATTGGTAGATCCATAGAACGAGTGCGCGCGTCCCGTCGCGAGCATGCAGCTGGATGGAGTTGCATATGCTCGCGCCCGGGGACACCGCGCGTGCTCCGGGTAACGTGTTCGTCGCATTCGATGTGACGAAGCGGGCCGTGGTGTACTCGTAGGCGCCTTGCCCGTTGGTTTGTGCCTCGGGCTGGCATGGCTTTGGTCGTCCTGTGAGAGGCGACGTCACTTGATCAAGGAGCGCGGTGATCATGAATGAACAGCTCGAATTCGAGAACGCCACGGTGACCATCTACCGGCTCGAGGGCCGGATCGTCGATGCTGCGACCGGGTACGGCGTCAGCGATGTGTACGTCGAGCTGTGGGATCAAGAAGGCCTCTGCAAGGACCTCGTAGCCATCGCGAAGACCGACGCGCTCGGGGACTTCACCATCGCTCTGAACGACGCGTATCTCGACTCGCTCTTCCTCGATCGCAGGCCGGACCTCAAGTTCCGTCTCTTCAAGAGCGGTCAGTTCGCGCCTCCCACCGTGACATGGCAGCCCTCCGCTGGTACGCAGCGCATCCGCATCCCCGTCGACCTCAGCGCGACGCGCACCAATGAACAGCCATGCAAACGAGTCGTGCGAGGGCGGCTCACCAATGCGCAAGGCCATGCACGCGCTGGGTACACGATTCGCATATATCACAAGACGGTGTCCGACGATACACGCCTG